>CAZFHW010000077.1:0-13498 GCA_964518885.1 uncultured Parvibaculum sp.
GGGGCCGCTGAGCGGGTTCGGGCCTGGATCGAGCGGGAAAGAGCCACCGGGGCAGAAATCACAATCCTGGCCTCATCGGCTACTTTGGCGAGCTTCCAGGGACTCGATGTGACGATTTGGCCCGACGGTGCCCCAAATGGGGTTCTGAGGCTGTTGGCGCTGGTGCGCCGGATCGCCTGGGGGGAGTTTTCGGCGGTCTATGATTTTGACGGGTCTCGACGCACAAAGGCCTATCGCTTCTTTGTGCGTCCGTGTCCCCCATGGCACAGCGCAGAGGACTTAAAAACCCTTTAAGCACAATGTTTCTTGACTCCACCGGTGAGCGTCGTAAACCATGACCCTTCCCGTGCAGGGCACCTATCCTGCGCGACCCAGAGCTATAGGAGAATTTCATAGCCCGCAGACCCATATTCGCGCAGCCAACGAAAGTAGGACCGCGCATCAACCGGGACATCTCAGTGTCGCACGTCATGTTGATTGACGGTGAAGGCGAAAAACGAGGTGTTGTGGCAATTGCAGACGCTCTTGAAGCAGCCGATGAATCTGGCCTCGATCTCGTAGAGGTTTCCCCCAATTCAGATCCGCCTGTTTGCAAGCTTTTGGATTACGGAAAATTCAAGTTTCAGGCTCAGAAGAAAGCCGCCGAAGCCCGCAAGAAACAGAAAACCGTCGAAGTCAAAGAGATCAAAATGCGTCCGAACATCGATACGCATGACTATGACGTGAAGATGCGGAACATGAGACGGTTCTTCGACGATGGCGACAAGGTAAAAGTGACCTTGAGATTCCGGGGGCGGGAGATGGCCCATCAGGATCTCGGCATGAAAGTGCTGCAGCGCGTGCGCACCGAGGTCGACGAGATCGCCAAGGTGGAGCTTTACCCCAAGATGGAAGGCCGTCAGCTGATTATGGTTCTGGCGCCGCGTTAACGCGCGCAGGAGCAAGTCGAAGTTGCACATATTGATACAATTGAAAAGCGGGCCTGAAAGGCCTGCTTTTTTTTGTTTTGACTGTTCATTACCCAACAGGTCCCTGCCTCAGAGGTCGGCCGAGTGAAGTTAGTGCCAGAGGTGCAACACCGGTCAATCCCACCTGCGCCCACCGCTCGGAGTGGCGCGAATATTGCACCTAACTCTCTGAGTATCATTATGAAATACTATCAGTGAGTTGTGCATGAGGTCGGTGGACGTCGTAGAATTAACCAATAGCCAACCGTTTGTTGGTCACTCCTATGTTGCGCCGGATTTTTCTCAAGGTCTGTTGCGCAGTCCAGAGGTGTTTGACCAGAGCTGTGTGTCTGAGCAGATCCGGGTTGTTAACCCTGACAGTGCTCACGACGTTACGCTTTGTCTCATGACGGATTTGGAGACAGCCAGAGAAGTATGGACGACGTTTCAATTGTCGGCCTGGTCCACACCATTTCAGAGTTTTGACTGGGTACGGTCTTGGTATCTTGAAGGGTCAGGGTCATCAAAGAGCAAGCCCGTGATCATATTGGGATATGAGGGCAATGATCTGAAATTTATCCTCCCGCTGGGCGTCGAGCCGTTCTTCGGTGTGAAACGGCTTTGCTGGTTGGCTGGCGACATAAATGATTATAACTGCCCCCTTGTTGCGCCCGAATTCGCGTCCAGGCTGACGGAAAAAATGGCCGCAGAAATTTGGGGTGGTATTGCCAAGATCATTGGTGGGGTAGATGTGTTCCATCTGACCAAACAGCCAGAGTTTTTGGCGGGTGTGCGCAACCCGTTTATGATCAAAGGCACCGCTCACAGTTCGTGTGCTTCTCATATGCTGATGCTGGAGAGCGACTGGAAATCTCTCTATCGGAGATTGCGCAGTTCCAGAACAAGGAGCCGATTGAGACAGAAGCACGCCAGGCTCCGGCGCGAAGGTAAGTTGCAGTTCAGATCTGTCAGAAACCAATCCGAGCGAGATTTGGTGATCGATACAGTCTTGAGATGGAAGGGTGAGCAGTTAGAAGCCAGTGGAGATCGCAATCCTTTTTCAAATTTCACGTTAAAGCAGACGATCAAAACTTGTGTGGGAGCGGCCCCAAACTCCATGCGGATCTACGGGCTCTATCTAGACAATAGACTGGTCGCAGGAATAATCGCGTTTGTCAGCGGCCAAACATTTTCTTTGTTTGTAACAGCCTACGACCCGAGAGGATTTACGCACTGCTCACCGGGCACACTGCTGTTGCTAAAAATTCTGGAACTTTCCTCGCGGGCTGGGCTGAAGTCTTTTGATTTTCTGGCGGGGGACGAACCATACAAGCGGGATTGGTGTGACCAAACACTCGTTCTAAAAGACAGTTTTCTGAGTGCCAGCGTGCCAGGGTATATTGATGTTTCCCTCAGTCATTTGAGGCTGAAATATAAAAAGATCCTGAAGTCCAATCCTGCGGCAATGGATATGTTGCGCCGGATCAACTATTTCAAAACTCAGGCAAGGGCGCTCTTCACTCTCCCCGTAGGGTCATAAGAAAACGAACACGGGTCATCAGGCCATCCCAAGGCGAACCAGCGTGCAGATTTTGCGGAAAGCTCCCCGAAGCATCTGCGGGTTATGCCACCAGAAGGCGGTCAAGCCTGTCGGTGAGAATGGCGGCAATGCCGAGAGCACTGAGCCTGCGCATTTCTTCTGGTTCATCCACGGTCCAGGCGGAAACACTCAGCCCGAGTGTCCGGGCTTGCGCCATGGTCTCTTCTTGGATGTCGCCATGCCAGGCAAACCACCCGTCTGCTGGAGCATCGGCGATAGCACTGAGAAGCCGCTCGGCAAATCGGGCTTCCTCCTGCTCACGCCAATCGAACCCCCCAAAAAAGTCAGCTCCCTGGGCAGATGCCGTTCGCAGGGCTGCCGCGCTCTCCCCATCATTCTCGCGGGAGCTATCTTCCGGGTCGATCGAATAGAAGGGCATGGTTGTAAAAGCGTTTCTGATGTGGGGCGCACGCTCTTTTGCACGGGCCAAGGCACGCCAATCAAATGACACAAACACGCTCTGGGCGCCAAAGCCCTTGTTCTCGATCAGATCAACCGCAGCGTCCGCCAGTGTGACCGGGTCTGCGGACTGGGAGAGGTCCAAAAGCGATGTCTTGAGCTCCGTGTAAACGACGAAGTCGGGATCAGCCTCTTGGCGGACGAGATCGATGACGGCCTCAAGCGAGGGAATACGTTCCCCATCGATCGCTGTCTGGTTGCCGTATCTGGCGGAATAGCCAGCACCAGGGCGCAATCGCCCAATGTCGAACGTTTGTAGTTCTGCAAACGTGAGGTCTTTGATGCGGGGTGTGGGGCGTTCAACCCAGGTGCCGTCCGGCGTGCGCGCAATCGCTGGCTTGAGGCTCTCATCGTGATGGACCACCAGCACACCATCTTTGGTGAGGTGAACATCCAGCTCGATGCCCTGTGCGCCGCCCGCAATAGCCTCGCGGAAGGCACGCATCGTGTTTTCAGGCCAGAGGCCAGATCCTCCGCGGTGGGCGATCTTGAGAGGAGGGGCTGGGTGTCGCGAGGTCATAAGCGGGTCTCCGGATTGCTCGAAGCACGCATCTTCGCGGAGCAACAGGACCGCGGCAAGCCTGCCCATATTGCTACCAGGCAAGTGTTTCAAAAAGATGACACCGGACGGATATCAAAATCCGCTCCTTTAAAGTGTGCATTGCCTTCGGGGCATCCGCCAGTTTTTGGTCTCTCAGGTCGAAACCGCCGCGGCACCTTGAGTGGGCGGCTGACAGTGCCATACTGATCGCATCAACATTGAACAGGGCGGCATTATTACCACCGTTCCTGAGGGGGAATTGAGATGAAGTTTGGCCTCTTTTATGAACTGCAACTGCCCAAGCCCTGGAACGAGGGGGACGAGCATCGGCTTTTCCATGATGCGCTGAAGCAGGTCGTTCTCGCCGACAAGTTGGGCTTTGATTACGCGTGGGAAGTTGAACATCATTTTTTGGATGAATATTCCCACTCCAGTTCACCAGAAGTGTTTCTTGCAGCCGCTGCCGCACTGACCAAAAAAATTCGGTTGGGTCATGGCATTCGTCAGGTGATCCCAAACTACAATCATCCAGCGCGCACCGCTGAAGGCATTGCGACCCTCGACATCATCTCCAATGGCCGGGTTGAGTTCGGCATTGGCGAGGGAGCCACGCGTCTGGAACTTGGCGGTTTTGACATTCCTACAAAGGAGAAGCGCGCCCTGGCGCTGGAAGCGGCCGAGCAGATTGCCAACATGCTGGTGCTCGACCCTTATCCGGGATTTGAAGGCAAAGGCTTCTCCATGCCGTGCCGCAACGTGCTGCCCAAACCCTATCAAAAACCCCATCCGCCCATGTGGATGGCATGCACCAATCGCGACACGATCAAAATTGCTGCGACGCTCGGCGTAGGGGCGCTGGCCTTCTCCTTCGTTGATCCTGAGGAGGCCAAGGCCTGGGCCGACATCTATTACGGCATCATCAAGTCTGACGCGTGCACGCCCATTGGCCACACGGTCAATGCCAACATTGCCATGGTGTCGAGCTTCTCTGTGCATGAGGATAGGGCAGAGGCGATCCGTCGTGGTGCCGAGGGCTTTGAATTCTTCGGCTTTGCCTTGGCGGCGATGGTGACCAAGGACCAGAAGCCGGGCCGCACCGACATGTGGGGCGACTTTATCCGGCAGCGCGGGGACAAAACCGAGAAGATGGTTCAGGACGCGCAAGGCCTGATGACCCAGCCGGCAGGTATCGGAACACCCGCCGACATGATCGAACATCTCAAGGCGTTTCAGGCTTCCGGCGTTGATCAGGTGATCTTCATGCAGCAGGCGGGGCGCAATAAACATGAGCATATCTGCGAGGCTCTAGAGCTTTTTGCTCAAAAGGTGATGCCTGAATTCAGCAAGGATGTGGCGGCGCGAGAGGCCAAAAAGGCTAAGGAACTGGCGCCTTACATCGAAGCGGCGCTGGCGCGCAAAGTTCGGATGCAGCCCCTGGCGGACGAGGATATCCCCCTGATCCGGGCTGCCGTCTCCTCGCCCCAGGTCAATAAGACCAAAGCGGCGGAATAAGGCTCAAAAAGGGGGCAATTTCCCCCAATCCGCTTGCAATTTGGCCCAATTGCCGTATAAACCTGCGACTTGCAGAACCGCCCGGCTCAGCACGGGCATGCCGTGGCGGTTCAAAATGCCAAAAAAGCCAGGTTCCAGTTGGTTTTCGAACCCAGGCTCCAAGAATGTTAAGGAGAGCAAAATGCCCAAGCTGAAGACCAAGTCGAGCGTGAAAAAACGCTTCAAGCTGACGGCTTCCGGGAAGGTGAGATCCACTCAGTCCGGAAAACAGCATGGAATGATCAAGCGTTCCAACAAGCAGATCCGCAACCAGCGGGGGACAACTATTCTGTCCGCTCCTGATGCGCGGATTATCAAAAAAATGATGCCGTACGGCTAAGGAGCGAGATCAATGTCACGTGTAAAAAGAGGGGTCACCACCCACGCCCGTCACCGCAAGGTGATCAAAAAGGCGAAGGGTTATTATGGCCGCCGCAAAAATACCTTCCGCATTGCCAATCAGGCAGTCGAAAAAGCCGGGCAATATGCCTATCGCGACCGTCGGGTCCGCAAGCGGACATTCCGCGCCCTGTGGATCCAGCGGATCAACGCTGGCGTTCGCGCGCATGGATTGACTTACGGTCGATTTATCAACGGTCTCTCGCTTGCGGGCATTGAGGTCGATCGTAAAGTTCTGTCTGACCTTGCTGTCCACGAGCCAGAGGCCTTCAAGGTTCTGGTCGACCAGGCAGCAGCGGCGCTGAAGTAAGCGGAACGGAAGTGGGAAAAATCGGGCTCGGTTTTTCCATCCAAAACGCTTAAAAGGGAAAAGCCCTAAAGACGCGAACCCCGCGGCTTCTCTTGGCGGCCTTAGCAAAGGCAGCTGATGAGGAAGTGCGGGGTTTTTGCGTTTGGTGCACACCGCGAAGAGACCAAATACCGCGAGATAGAGACCGGAAGGATCGAGGGGACAATGAGCGATCTAGAGAACATTGAGACCGAAACACTGGCCGCGGTGGCAGGTGCAGCGACAGAGAAGGCGCTGGAAGACATACGCGTCGCTTCATTGGGCAAGAAAGGCCGGATTTCCGGTCTGATGAAGGGGCTCGGTAAAATGACCCCGGAAGAGCGTAAGGAAATGGGCCCCGCCCTGAACGGTCTGAAGGCCCGGGTTGGAGAGGCCATCACCGCGCGCAAGCAGGCGCTGCATGAGGTGGCCTTGGAAGAGCGGCTTGCGACCGAAACGGTGGACGTGAGCCTGCCTGTGCGGCCGAGCCCACTGGAAACAGGGCGTATTCATCCCCTGAGCCAGACCATGGACGAGATTGTCGCGATTTTTTGCGATCTGGGTTTTGCTGTGGAAGAAGGTCCGGACATTGAGACCGACCATTACAATTTCGAAGCGCTGAATTTCCCCGAAGGTCATCCTGCGCGCGAAATGCATGACACGTTCTATTTTCAGGAGCGCGCAGATGGCACCAGGCCCCTTCTGCGTACCCACACCAGCCCCGTTCAGGTGCGCACCATGGAGAAGGGCAAACCGCCTTTCCGGTTTATCGCGCCCGGCCGAACTTTCCGCTGTGACAGCGACCAGACCCACACGCCGCAGTTCCACCAGGTCGAAGGTCTGGTGGTCGACAAGGACACCCACATGGGGCACCTGAAATGGACCCTTGAGGAATTCCTGCGCGCCTACTTCGAGACCGAAGGCGTGGAAATCCGTTTCCGCCCATCTTTCTTTCCGTTCACCGAGCCTTCCATGGAAGTCGACGTGCGCTGCGCGCGGTTGGGCAATGAAATCCGCATTGGCGAAGGTAACGATTGGCTTGAGATTTTGGGCTGCGGCATGGTTCATCCAAACGTGCTGAGCGCAGCCGGCATTGATCCTGAAGTCTACCAGGGCTTTGCCTTTGGGGTCGGCATCGACCGGTTGGCAATGCTGAAATATGGCATCCCGGATCTGCGTGCTTTCTTTGAAACTGATCTGCGGTGGCTGCGTCATTACGGATTTGCCGCACTTGATGTGCCGACGCTGGCAGGAGGGCTGTCCTCATGAAGTTCACTCTCTCCTGGTTGAAAGAGCATCTCGACACCGATGCGTCCCTCGACAAGATTGTCGACACGCTCACCATGATCGGCCTTGAGGTCGAAGAAGTGGTGGACCCGGCTGCGAAGCTGGCGCCCTTCGCGGTTGCCCGCATTGTGGAAGCGGGACCCCATCCCGACGCCGACAAGCTGAAACTCTGTAAGGTGGAAGCACTGGTCGACGGTAAAGTGCAGATGCTGCAGGTGGTGTGTGGCGCACCGAACGCCAAGACCGGCCTGCTCGGTATCTTTGCGCCTTCCGGGGCCACCATTCCCTCAAACGGCATGGTGCTGAAGCCGACAAAAATTCGCGGTGTTGAATCCAATGGCATGATGTGTTCGGAGCGTGAGCTCGAACTCTCTGATGAGCACACTGGCATTATCGAGCTTGAAGGCAACCCGGCTGTGGGCACGCCAGCCTCAGAGGTGCTGGGCCAGACCGATCCGATGATCGAGATTGCGATCACGCCGAACCGTCCTGATTGCCTGGGTGTCTATGGGGTTGCGCGCGACCTTGCCGCTGCAGGCCTGGGCCGTTTGAAGGAAAACCAGCCGCCAACCATCAAAGACAGTTTCGAAAGCTCTGTGGGTATTTCTCTTGATTTCCCCGATGCGCAAAAAGACGCCTGTCCAATTTTCGCAGGCCGCCTGATCCGGGGTGTGAAGAACGGGGCCAGCCCTGCCTGGATGCAGGCACGGCTCAATGCCATTGGCCTGCGCCCGATTAACGCGCTGGTCGATGTAACGAACTACCTGTCCTACGATCAGGCCCGTCCGCTCCACGTCTATGATGTGGCAAAACTGAAGGGTGGACTGCAGGCGCGTCTCGGTCGCGGCGAGACCTTCACCGCGCTGGACGGCAAAGAATACACGAGCGACGACACCATGACGGTGATTGCCGACGACGCACAGGTTCTGGGTCTCGGCGGTGTCATGGGTGGTGAAGAAAGCGGCTCCACGGAGACGACTGTCGATGTCTTCATCGAGAGCGCCTATTTCGATCCTCGCCGGACCGCCTCCACGGGCCGCAAAACCGGCATTGTCTCTGATGCACGCTATCGCTTTGAGCGCGGCATTGACCCTGCCTCCACGCTTCCTGGTGTGGATCGGGCGGCGGCCCTCATCATGGAACTGTGTGGTGGGGAAGCGTCCGGTCTGGTTGTTGCAGGCGAGACGCCTGATGTGACGCGGACCATTTCTTTTGACACTGCCAGAGTGGCGCGCCTGACCGGCCTGTCGCTCAATGATGCGGAAATTGAAAAAATTCTGACCGACCTTGGTTTCAAGGTTACAGCCGGGAGCAAGGGTCGTCTTGATGTGACGTCTCCCAGCTGGCGCCCCGACATTTTCGGTGAGGCGGACCTTGTGGAAGAAGTGGTGCGCATTCATGGGCTGGAGGAGGTTACGGCCACGCCACTGCCCAAGTCCCACGCTGTCGCGGACCCCGTGCTGAACCTTGCGCAAAAGCGCCTGCGGACTGCTAAGCGCGCCTTGGCCTCACGCGGTTTTGTTGAGGCCGTCACCTGGTCTTTCATTCCCAAAGCACATGCAGAGATTTTTGGCGGTGCCGTCGCTGTTGCCCAATTGGAACTGGCAAACCCGATCTCCACCGATATGAGCCACATGCGGCCGGCCATTCTTCCGGGTCTCATTGCCGCAGTGGGGCGTAATCTGGCGCGTGGCGCACGTGACATCATGCTGTTCGAAGCAGCGCAGCAATATGAGGGCGACCAGCCAGGTGATCAGATCAATGTCGCAGCTGGCGTTCGTCAAGGCACAAGTGGTGTGTCCGGGGGCGGGCGTCACTGGCAGGCAAGTGCCGAGCCGGTCAGCCTGTTTGATGTGAAGGCGGATGCAGCGGCTCTGCTCGCCAGCCTGGGGGTGAAGGTCGAAAATCTGCAGATCGCGGCAGATGCCCCTGCCTGGTATCATCCGGGACGCTCAGGCGTTTTCCGCATGGGACCAAAAAATGTGCTCGCCCGATTTGGGGAGCTTCATCCCAAGGTGCTTGAGGCTCTCGATGTGCCGGGACCGCTGGTGGCCTTTGAGGTGCTGCTGGATGCGTTGCCGACACCGAAGGTCAAACGCACGAAGACCAAGCCTGGGCTGACAATTCCGGACCTGCAGCCGGTGCGCCGTGACTTTGCCTTCATCGTCGCAAAAGGTCAGGCCGCTGATGCCGTGATCCGGGCGGCATCAGCGGCTGACCGCAAACTCATCACAGCGGTGAGCTTGTTCGACGCTTTTGAGGGCGGCAGCCTTGGTGCGGATGAAAAGTCACTGGCGATCGAAGTGACGCTGCAGCCGCGCGACAAAACGTTCACCGATGATGAATTGGAAGCGGTAAGCCAGAAAATCATCGGCGCAGTTGTGAAGGCGACGGGTGGGCAGCTAAGGCGCTGACCACCGTGCGGTGCGGAGCGCCCTTCCCTCAGTCGGCCTGTGTCGGTTGACCGTAGTCGTTTCTCTCAAAAGGCCTGTCGCGGACAATGCCATACTCGTCTTTCACATCTTCTTCGTCTTCGTAGGAGAGTGTGAATTCCGTGTTGCCAGTGCGGTTGTCGGTCGCAAATCTCTCATCGAGCGCCCCGGGCCGGACCGATTGATATTCTTCTTCGACAATGTTGTGGTCGTTCGAAGTGGACAGATCAATGACCGGAGCGGGAGTATCATCCGCCAGCGCTGCTGGTGTGATCGCGATGGCAGTGAGCGCGGCAAGAATTATTTTTTTCATTGTCCTATCCCCATTTACGCTTGAAGCGCGCTTAGCCCGCCTTACCTCTGACCCCCAACGTACACCTGATAAACAGCGGATACGTTGGGAGGGCTATCCCCTGCTTGAAGGCACTTTTCAAGCGTTCTGATATCCCCGTTAACGCTCGAAAATGTGGATGCGACCCGTCATACTGAAACCCATTGCGACACAGCGCCGAAAACGACCAAACGACGGGGAAGAGTGGGATGGAACTCAAAACGATAAAGCTCGAGCAGCGCGGGCCTGTAACGACCATCCTCCTGTCACGGCCTCACCGGAGGAACTCCTGGACCGGGCGGATGCACACGGAATATCGCCATGTGCTGCACGAACTGGATGCTGATGAGGGCGTGCGCGTGATCGTTGTGACCGGCGATCCTGAAGGCAAGGCATTCTGTGCTGGGGCCGACACAGCGGCACTGGAGGGGCATTCCGACAAGGGGCGGTACGATAGCGGAATAAGGGATGACATTGCCCGGCCAGGATATGGCGTGCAGGATGAGTTTGACGCAAGTTTCGCTTATCACTTTGGGCTACGTAAACCGGTGATCGCGGCAATCAACGGACCTGCCGCAGGCGTTGGTCTTGTCCTGGCGGCATTTGCCGATCTCCGGTTTGCAGTAGAAGGGGCAAAATTTACGACGGCACACGGGCGGTTCAATTTTCCCGCAGAGTTTGGCCTCTCCTGGCTTCTGCCTCGCATTATCGGCCTCACCCACGCCAACGACCTGTTGCTGTCTTCACGGGTATTTTTGGCGGAAGAAGCGATGGAAATGGGTTTTTTGAACAAATGCCTGCCGCCAGAGATGCTTATGCCAGCGGTTTATGACTATGCCGCCATGCTGGCCGAGAATTCGGCCCCAGGGTCGCTACGGGAGACCAAATGGCAGATCTATACGGACCAGCACCGCAGCGTTGGGGACGCCGTAGAAGGGGCAGAGAGGCTCCTGGAGGAGATGGTGACGCACCCGGATTACAAGGAAGGCATTAAGGCCTGGATGGCCAAGCGCCCTGCTAAATGGACGGGTGGCTAAATCAATCAGCCAGAAACCTCCAACGCTGTTGGAAAGCGACCGTAGCAGTGATATATCGCAGCCCATGACAGACCTTGCCCATATCCGTAATTTTTCGATTATCGCCCATATTGACCATGGGAAATCCACCCTTGCCGACCGGTTGATCCAAAACTGTGGCGGCCTGAGTGCGCGCGAGATGAAAGAGCAGGTGCTCGATAGCATGGATATCGAGCGCGAACGGGGCATTACCATCAAAGCCCAGACCGTTCGCCTCGATTACACGGCCAACGATGGCATCACCTATGAACTGAACCTGATCGACACCCCCGGCCACGTGGATTTTGCCTATGAAGTGAACCGCTCGCTTGCCGCGTGCGAAGGGTCTCTTCTGGTGGTGGATGCGAGCCAGGGTGTGGAAGCGCAGACCTTGGCCAATGTCTACACAGCGCTCGAAGTGGATCACGAGATCGTGCCGGTCCTGAACAAGATCGATCTCCCAGCTGCTGAACCTGACCGGGTACGCCAGCAGATCGAGGATGTGATCGGCCTTGATGCCAGCGATGCCGTGGAAATTTCAGCCAAGACCGGGATCGGGATTGATGAGGTGCTCGAAGCCGTCGTGAAACGCCTTCCAGCTCCCAAGGGAGATGTGAAAGCGCCCCTAAAGGCAATGCTGGTAGACAGCTGGTATGACGCCTATCTCGGCGTGGTCGTGCTTGTACGGATCATTGATGGCGAAATAAAAAAAGGTCAGCGCATCCGGATGATGGCAACGAACGGAACCTACTCGGTTGATCAGGTGGGCATCTTCAGACCAAAAAAACAAAATGTTCCGTCGCTGATGGCTGGTGAAATTGGGTTTTTTACCGCCTCCATTAAGGAAGTGGCCGACACGGCGGTGGGCGACACGATCACGGAAGAAAAACGGCCTTGCGATAAAGCGCTAGCCGGCTTCAACCCTGCCCAGCCGGTCGTGTTCTGCGGTCTGTTCCCGGTAGACGCGTCTGAATTTGAAGACCTGCGCGATGCCATGGCCAAGCTTCGGCTGAACGATGCGAGTTTTGAATTCGATATGGAAACCAGTGCAGCACTGGGGTTTGGCTTCCGCTGTGGATTTCTAGGTTTGTTGCACCTGGAAATTGTACGCGAACGTATCGAGCGGGAGTTCAACATTGATCTCATCACCACCGCGCCCAGTGTGATCTACCATCTGCACATGACGAATGGCGATATGATCGAAATGCACAACCCGGCGGATATGCCTGACGTCATGCAGATTGATCACATTGCGGAGCCCTGGATCAAAGCGACGATCCTGGTGCCCGATGAATATCTGGGGGCGGTGTTGAAGTTGTGCGAAGACCGTCGTGGGGAACAGATTGATCTCACATACGCAGGGACACGGGCAATGCTCGTCTATCGCCTGCCGCTCAACGAGGTTGTAATCGATTTTTATGACCGTCTGAAATCAGTGACCCGTGGCTATGCCAGTTTTGATTACCAGCTTGAGTCCTACATCGAGGGTGATCTGGTGAAAATGTCGGTCCTGGTCAATGAAGAACCGGTTGATGCGTTGGCAACGATTGTCCATCGGGGCCGCTCTGAGCAGCGGGGCCGGGCTATGTGCGAGAAACTAAAAGAACTGATTCCACGCCACCTGTTCAAGGTGCCAATCCAGGCCGCCATTGGGGGGCGGATCATTGCGCGGGAAACCATCGCGGCGATGCGTAAGGATGTTACCGCCAAGTGTTATGGCGGTGACATCAGCCGGAAGAAAAAATTGCTGGATAAGCAGAAGGCTGGGAAAAAGAAGATGCGTCAGTTCGGGCGTGTGGATATTCCCCAGGAGGCCTTTATCGCCGCGCTCAAGATGGATGAGAACTAGAGAATTTGCACTTTAGGCGGGCAGGAGCTCGCCTTGTGCAGTAGGAGCCCGGTTGCGGTGGGCTTAAGCGCGGTCGCGCAGCAGCCACAAGAGTGCCGACATCCCGGCGCCGACCAGTCCCAGCACCGCCACGGCGGGCAGTTTCAAGATGGCGATGATCGTCGGATCCCAGAGACTGGGCGAAAGATAGCGTTGAATAACGGCCTGCATCAGGTTGAGCGTGTTGGGCGACAGGTCAAACCAGACCTCGCCCCCAGTGTGGAAGAAACCGTTGCGGGCTGCCGGACCCCATAAATCGTAGGCACCTGCCGCAAGTGTCATCAGGACGAAGGCAAGCGTGAGGACGATAAGAAGCCGTCTCATATATCAGCCAATCCTGTGGGGAACTGAAAACCATAAAAAATGCGCATAACGGGGCGATGCCATTCAGCATGCCCCGTTATGCAGGCGTCCATCGGCGCAGGCCCTTCCCCCAAAGGTCCCGCGGGGCCACCTGTTCGCTACAAGGATTAGTCGCGGCGACGGAAGAGAAACGCGATCAGAATACCGATCACGCCCAGCACGGCCCATGATGGGAATGTAAGCAGCGAGGTGAACACTGGATCAACCAGGAAGCCAGGTAGGCTTTCGGTTGCCATTGCCATGGTCGCATCAAGTGACGTTTGGTGGAGCAGTCCCCACAATTCGCCCAAAGACCGAATCTTCACTTCGCCAGCTTC
>CAZFHW010000078.1:0-13447 GCA_964518885.1 uncultured Parvibaculum sp.
GAATGCAAAGTCAAGGTTCCCTGCGTGCCGTCGGCGATGGCTTTGGCGATAGCAAGACCGAGCCCGCTACCACTCGAAATGGTCTCGCCGCGCTCGAAACGTGCGGTGAGTTTTTCCAATACATCGAGAGGAACAGGTGGACCGTTGTTGACCACATGAAACAGGCCGTCATCGGTCAGGGTGACGCGCACAGGCATCTTATCGATACCGTGCTTGAGGGCATTCTCGATCAGGTTGCGGCTTAGGATGGCAAAAGCGTCGGGGTCGATGTCGGACAATACCGGGTCTCCCGGAACTTCGAAGGTGATGCTCCCGTCACTCGCGTCTAGCTCTGCAACTATCATCCGCAGGACTGGTCGTATGTCCATGGCGATCCCGGTTCTCAGGCGACCACCTTCGGCGCGTGCTAGCTGCATAAGCTTTTCGGCGAGGCGGTTTAGACGCTTGAGCGCCCCTTCGATGTCAGTTGCCCGCTGCTCGGTAGCAAGATCATCGGTTTCCGCAATAAGCCTTTGTGTCTGGGCCAGCGCCGCTGCTATCGGCGTGCGTAACTCGTGTGCGGCATTTGCAGCAAAGCTGCGCTCGGCGTCGAGTGTGCGGCGGAGTCGCGCCAGCAGCTGGTTGACAGCTTGTGCGACTAGTGTGATCTCGCTGGGCAGTTCGTCGCTTGTGACCGGCGTCAGATCAGCGGCACCGCGAGTCGAAAGCGCGGTGCTGAACTGGCGCACGGGCCGCAGGCTGCGGCGGACGATCACCAGTACTCCTAGAAGGCTGAGCGGAATGGCCACAATCAGAGGCAAGAGGAGCCCCGCCAAAGCCTCACGTGCCACCTCTGCGCGGTGCCTCAGCGGTTCGGCGACCGCTATGGTGATCGTGCCTTGCAGGGCGGCATCGTAGTAGAGCCTGTGCGTCGGCGTCTGACGAAACCCCATGCCTTCGAAGGGGGGAAAAACTGCGTCCTTGGCCTCGTGCGAGCGCAGCAGCACGCGTCCCTGATCGTCGCGCACGACATAGGTAAAGAATTCCTCGTGCTGGTGCAGGGTGGCGATGCGCTGGTTGATACCCAGTTCTTCGCGACCGAGGATATCCAGAACCGCCAGCGGCAGGATACGTTGTGCGGTTTCCTCCAGCGCAGAATCGAAGACCTCATTCAACGCGCCGCGCAACACGGCGCCGGTGGCCCATGCAGTAACGAGCCAGACGATGGTCAGACCCAGACCTAGACCGAGCGCCAGCCGCGCCTGTAATGAACCCAGCCACTTCATGCAGCACCCAACCGGTAGCCCAGGCCGCGGACCGTCTCAATCCGCTCGCGTCCCAGCTTCTTGCGCAACCGGCTGACGTGAACCTCGATCGTGTTGCTCTCGATTTCGGTATCGAAGGAATAAAGCCGTTCTTCAAGCTGTGCCTTGGACAAAAGCTGCGCGGGTCGCTGCACAAACGCCTCAAACAGCACCCATTCGCGAGCAGTCAGGGTCACCAACCGCCCACCGCGGCGGACCGATCTGGCGGCCAGGTCGATTTCCAGGTCACCCAGTGTGATCAGTGGGTTGGGGTTGCCGGAATAGCGCCGCGCGACGGCACCCAACCGAGCCGAAAGCTCGGATAGATCGAACGGCTTGACCATATAATCGTCGGCGCCTGCATTCAGCCCCTCAATCCGGTCGCTGATCTGATCGAGCGCGGTCAGGATGATCACTGGCGTCGCGTCGCCCCGCGCCCGAAGCGCGCGCAAAAACAGCTGGCCGCGCCCATCAGGCAGCATCAGGTCCAGCAGGATCAGGTCGTAGGTCGCCACGTCAAGATATTCGCCTGCCACATCAAGCCGCGTGGCCCAGTCGATGGAATGGCCGTCAGCAGCGATCTGGTCGTGCACCGCATCGCCCAGCACCGTGTCATCCTCAATCAGCAGCACACGCATGTCTTCTCCGTCCCGTTCGCGTCTTCTCTATTTCCCATGAAGCTGACACGTACCTGAAGCGGAAAACTGGCACGCTTCAGGTTGGTGTCAGGATAGTGAGCGACAATAGCGTATCACCAGAAATTTCAGGAGATGGAAAAATGAAGAAATATCTGATTGCAGCGATACTTCTGGCTGGACTGGGCGCAGCAGGATTGGCCCTTGCTGATGATGACGACTGCCGCGTGCCCATGGCCGACTGGCAACCGCGCGAGGCCGTCCAGAAGATGGCTGAGGCGGAGGGCTGGACCGTGCGCCGGATCAAGACCGACGACGGTTGCTATGAAATCAAGGGACGCGACGCCCAGGGCCGCGAAATCGAGGTAAAGGTCGATCCCGCCACGCTGGCGATTGTGGAAATGGAGTATGACGACGATGACGATGACGATGATCGTCGTGGCCGCGGCATGAATCAGGCTCCGACCGGAACGGGCCAACCACCCGCTAACGGTCTGTTTGTCCCAGGCGGCAAACCCGGCGTCGTGGTTCAATAATAGACTCTGTGGCCTGCGTCACGGCCCTGCCGTTGCCACGAGTGCGGCGGGACCTTTCTTGTCCTCCCAGACCTGACGATAGGCTGAAGCGATTTCCCGGCTTCGTCAGGAAGACATCAGCCGAATCCGTCAAACAGAACCCGAAACAACGTAGTCCGGAGATCCCCCATGAAAACCCTGCTATCCGCCCTTGCCCTGACCACGGCGCTGACCGGTGCGGCGCTGGCCCGGCCCGTCACGCTGACGGTCAACATGAACTCTTATGGTGGCGACGGCGCATATCTTGCACTTTACGTCACCGATGCGGAGGGCGCTTATCAGGGCAGTCTCTGGATGGCCGGGGGCAAATCGAAATATTACGAGCATCTCAGCGACTGGTATCGCGCTACGCAAGGCAACTTGGCCGAAATCAACGGTATCACCGGCGCCAGCATTGGCGCGGGCCGGCAGTTGAAGATCACTCTTGATCTGGCCGATGCGCTGTTTGACGCCGGGTATGAACTGCATATCGACGCCTCGGTTGAGGACATGCGCGACAGCCCGTCAGAGGTGGTCGTGCCGCTGACCACCCAGGGGACGGGCCAGCCCGTTCTGGGCCGTCGCTATATCCGCAATTTCAACTACGACATGTAAACGCGGAGAAAAGGAGCCTGCCATGCTGCGCGCGTTGCACAAGATCCCCGGCCTCATTGCGGCGCTGCTGATCGTCGTCATCACGCTCAGCGGCGCGGTGCTGTCGGTCCTTCCGGCGCTGGAGGTGGCGCAGGCCCCGGCACAGTCCGAACCAGATCTGACGGTGGCCACGCTGGCCGAGCGCGTGGCCATTGCCTTTCCCGGTGTCGAACAGATTCGCCGCGTGCCCTCGGGTCGGATCATCGCGTTCTATTTCGACGGGGGACAGCCTGGCGCGGTGGTGATCGACTCTGCGACTGGACAGGGCGTGGCGAATTATGAGCCTTCCGCTTTTCAGCGCTGGATGACCAACCTGCATCGCTCGCTGTTTCTGGACGATGGCGGACGGTTGACAGTGGCGGCGGGGGCGGTGGCGCTGCTGCTCCTTTCGCTGTCCGGCCTGACGCTGACCGCGCGGCGAGTCGGCGGTTGGGGCCGGATGTTCACGCGGCTGCGTGGCCCGCTTATGGGGCGGTTGCATGTCGAGGTGGCGCGGCTGACAGTGGTCGGCTTACTTCTCTCTTCTATCACTGCGCTGTTCATGACGGCCAGCACCTTCGGCCTCATTCCCGAGGGCGGCGGCTCACCTGACTTTCCGATGGAGGTGAGCGGAGAGACGGGGGCGGGGCCCGATAGCATGTCTTTGTTGCGCGGCACGCCGGTTACGGCGTTACGTGAACTAACCTTTCCCTATCCCGGCGATCCGACGGATGTCTTCGCGCTCAAGACCGCAAGGGGTGCGGGCTATCTCGATCAGGGGACCGGTGTCACTCTGGCCTGGGTGGATCATGATCTCTGGCAGCGTTTGACCGAGACGATTTACATGCTGCACACCGGACAGGGAGCCGCCTGGCTGGGCCTCATACTCGGGCTGATGGCGCTTGGAGCGCCGGTCATGGCCCTGACCGGCATCATTCTCTGGGTTCAGGCCCGCCGCGCGCGGCCACGGATCAAGGACAATGCAGCTGTCGCACAGGCCGATACGATCCTGCTGGTCGGCAGTGAAGGTGGCAGTACCTGGGGCTTCGCCGCGACGCTGCACCTGGCGCTGGCACGGGCGGGCCACAAGGTTCATACCCGGGCGATGTCGCAGTTCGCGCTCAGCCGCTTTAAGCGAGCCCGACGGGTGATCGTACTGACCGCCACCTATGGCGAGGGTGTCGCCCCGGCATCGGCCAGGGGGTTTCTCGACCGGCTGGCAACTCTTCCTCAGGCCTCGGATATGTCGCTGGCTGTTCTGGGCTTTGGCGACCGGCAATTTCCAAAATTCTGCGGCTATGCCGCTGACGTTATGCGCGTCGCAGAGGAAAAAGGCTGGCCGCAACTGCTGCCGATGGCGACCGTGGACCGCCAGTCGCCGCAGGAATTCGCCCGTTGGGGGCGTGAGCTGGGCCTGACGCTCGGCCAGTCGCTGGAGCTGTCGCACAGGCCCGCGATCCCGCGCAGCCATGCGCTGACCCTGATCTCTCGCCGCGACTACGGTGCCGAGGTGCAGGCCCCCGCAGTGATCCTGCGCTTCGCCACCCCGAAAGCCGGGCTTCTTGCAAGGTTGACTGGGGGCGGGTTTTCGCGGTTCTCGGTAGGCGACTTGCTGGGCATCATCCCAGACGGCTCGCTCGTGCCGCGCTTCTATTCGTTGGCTTCGGGGCATGACGATGGCTTTGTGGAAATCTGTGTCAGCCTGCGTCCTGGTGGCCTTTGTTCGGGGCAACTTCTGGATCTGGTTCCCGGAGAAAGCGTCCAAGGGTTCATCCGCTGCAATTCCGATTTTCGGATTGCGCGCAACGTCAAACCGGTGATCCTAATCGGCGCGGGGACCGGGATCGGGCCGTTGGCAGGGTTTGCCCGTGCCAACCATCCGGGGCGGGCGATGCATCTCTATTTCGGCGCAAGGCACCCCGACAGTGATTTGTTCTATGGCGAGCAATTGCGGGAATGGCAAACCGACGGACGGCTTTCCTCGGTCACCACGGTCTTTTCCCGCACCAGCGCACGCGCCTACGTGCAGGATGCCTTGCGTGCCGATGCCGCGCAGATTGCCCGCCTGATCGGCGATGGCGCGCAGGTGCTGGTTTGCGGCGGTCGCGACATGGCCGCAGGCGTTGCCGACGCGCTGGCCGACATTCTGGCACCTGTCGGGCTGACACCCGCCCTGTTGAAAGCCGAGGGACGTTATGTCGAAGATACCTACTGACCTCATACGCCATACACTGAATGGTCCGACGATGGGAACCCGCTGGTCGGCGCAGTTCCATGCGCCCGTCGTGACCGATCCCGATCCGATCCATGCGGCGCTGGCCGAATGCGTGAATGTAGTGGACCGCCAGATGTCCACATGGAAACCCGATAGCGATCTGACGCGGCTCAATCGTGCACCGATAGGGGAATGGGTTCCCGTGCCAGTAGAACTGATGGAAGTTCTGGTGCGCGCGCTGGAAATTGGCAGGCTGTCCGGTGGGGCATTCGACATTGGGATGGGCGATGTCGTCACCGCTTGGGGCTTTGGCGCCTTTGATGCAGATGAGAGTGCGATGCGCGCGACCCTTGGTCATGCACGTCCCGTGACGCATGAAGTGCTGGACGTGGACTGCGGGTCTCTCCGCGTTCGCAAGCAAGCGCCGGTTACGCTCGACTTGTCGGGCATCGCTAAAGGATACGCGGTAGATCGAATGATGGCGGTGCTGGGCTGTTTCGGGATCACCAATTCCCTCGTGGGCCTCGACGGCGAGATGCGAGCACGCGGGTTGCGCCCTGACGGCAGACCCTGGACCATAGCGTTAGAGCGGCCTGACTATGATAAACGCGTGGCACACTGCATTCTGGAACTGGAAGATGCTGCGGTTGCGACATCCGGCGACTACCGGCACTGGGTCGATATCGGTGGGCGGCGTTTTTCGCACACCATGGACCCCGCGCGAGGCGGCCCGTTGAGCGGTGCGTTGGCCTCCGTGACGGTTTTGGCGGAAACCTGCATGGACGCGGATGCCTGGGCGACGGCGCTCATGGTGTTAGGTGTGCAGTTCGGAGCGGGGCTTGCACAAGAATTGCAGCTGAATGCCGTCTTTATTGAACGAACGAACAAGGCTCTGCGTCAAATCCAGGTTGGGTGGACCGGGCTGCCACAAACAGAAACTCTACGCTGCTGTCTCGCGCCACAGATCAGTCCATAAAGCGACTAAGTCATTGAAGTTATTTAGTCCAATTTTGACAAACGGTTGAGTATCCAAGAAGAAAGGCTGATTGTTACAAAGCTGATTTCTCCATCGGTGGACTCCGTGTTGATCTGCAGCACGCGTCATTGACGTAGGTTTTGGTACACATTCGTGGTATACAATGGTACTCCGTCAGTTGTGTAAGCTATTGAATTAATTGGGATATATAGATCGGCTGGAGCGTCCGGGTGGGGCCACCAGCTTACTCTTTGCAACCAGATGGGCTGTTTGTGGTGTTCTTTGTTGAGCGCGGGTGCGTCTGCGTTTGTAGAACGCTACTCCTGAAATATTCTCAGATCACAGATGCTTTTACGCGGAATTTTCGCGCCTGTTTTTTACACGCAGTCGAGCGACTGGCGCAGGTCACATATATTTGCCGGAGACTTAGCCGTCAATTGTGTGGTAGCTGATCGCCTTAGGACGCTTCTGCCCAGGCAGCCTCTGCGGGAATTGCTTCGGCGTTCCCAAGCGTTGAGTCGTGGGTGTAAAGCGTTGAGCAATAGGGGCAGACGATCTCTGTCTCTTTGCCCATGTCCAGAAAAATGTGCGGGTGGTCGTTGGGAGGCGAGGCGCCTATGCATTTGAATTCTTTCGCACCAATGCGAATGGCGTGTTCACCGCTGTCGTTGCGGAATTTGGGGGTATGTGAACCGCTGGCCATGGACCTGACAACCTTTTTTGCGTGGCTTTTGCACGCGTAATTGGAACTGGCGACACCCTAGTGGTCCGCGACGTCGATTCCCAGCCCCTATGGCCCCAACTGTCCGGGCGGGAGACCCTGAACTCACTTCCATGTCATGTTTTTCGCATTTGCTGGCATGCGGGGCGCTGTTCCGCCTATAATTCGGCCAACGCCGCAATCAATTGACCAACAGACGGCAGATATGGGAGGAGGCTGGATGGCAGAAGAGGCCAACCAAGGCGGCAGTGCGCTCAAACGGAGGACGCTTTTTGCGTTTGCTCTGCCCGCTGTCCCCATTGCAGCGCTTGGGTTGCCACTCGTTGTTCACATCCCGCCCTTCTACGCAAAAATCACCGGCCTGGATCTCACCGCCATTGGTGCGCTGTTCATGCTGATCCGCTTTTGGGATGTTTTTACAGATCCGGTCTTGGGTGTTTTGTCCGACAGGTTTGAAACACGGTGGGGACGGCGACGCCATTGGATTGCTGCCTCGGTACCGATCGTGATGGTATCGGTTTACATGATTTTCATTCCTCCGTTTGAAACCGTCGGGCCGGTCTATCTATTTGGTTGGATGGTGGTGCTCTATATCGGTTGGACCTTGCTGACGATTTCCCACATGTCGTGGGGGGCTGAGTTAACCCCGTCCTACAATGAACGTTCGCGTGTGCAAGGGGCTCGCGAGATCGCGCTTATTCTGGGCATGGTGTTTGTTCTTGCTCTGCCCATCGTGATTGAACAAATGCAGGGGGCTGATCTCGACCGCGCCCGCGTTGGCGCGATGGGCTGGTTCGTTGTTCTCCTGCTGCCGATCACGGTGTTTATTGCTCTGAGGTCTGTCGGGGAACGCCCGACACCGCGCCCCAAGCACGTAGGGTTCAAGGATACGATTGCGATACTAGGTCGCAATCGTCCGCTCCGGATTATCTTGCTGTGTGACCTGCTCGGCGGCATTGGCGGGGGGCTGGTGGCAAGTCTGTTCCTTTTTCTGACGGAAGACACACTTCATCTCGGCGCTTTTTCAGGGATATTGCTGCTCTGTTATTTTCTTTCGGGCGTGGTCTGTATTCCCTTCTGGATATGGATCTCAGGAAAAATCGGCAAACACCGGGCAACTGCTGTCACAACGGCTTTCAGCGGGATTACCGTTCCCCTTATTCTTTTCATACCGGCAGACAATGCCCCTATCGCTCTTTTCGTCTGGGTGATTTTCGGACTTAATATGGCGGCTGGTCCTTTCCTCTACCGCTCTATCATGGCGGACGTGGCTGACCATGATGCCATTGATTCAGGTCAGCAGCGCACCGGGCTTTTCTATTCGCTGCTGACGATGACGAACAAAGTTGGTGCTGCTTTCGCCATCTTTATCGGGTTTACAATGCTCGACCAGATTGGTTTTGTGGCTGGGGGGGAGAACTCGATAGAGGTGCTTGATAAGTTGCGCCTCATCTACGTCTGGCCTGCGGTGTTGGTGAGCGTTGCTGTTGTTGCCCTGATCTGGCGTTTTCCACTTGATGAGCAGACACAGGTAGAAAACCGGAAAATTCTGGAGCGTAGAGTGTTGGATGCAGCGGCCGCTGCCATTATTGATCAGACGGGTGAGCCGAATGACCCTCAATCGTCAGGCGTTATGGCGGACTAGAGGGAAAATTGTGACAACACTTTCGGTAGACGGCAATGACGTTGCCTATGACGATATAGGCGAGGGGACACCTATTCTCTTACTGCATGGCTTTGCATCTACCCGCATCGACAATTGGTCGCGTACGGGGTGGTACGGGACGTTGGAGAAGACCGGACGTCGGGTGATTGCGATGGACTGGCGTGGCCATGGGGAGAGCGCCAAACTCTATGATCCAAACGACTATGCCGCTGAGCTAATGCTCGGCGATGCCACAGCTCTCCTTGACCATCTGGAAATTGAAAAATGTGAGGTCATGGGCTTCTCCATGGGCGCCGGGCTTGCTCTGCAACTGGCTTTGCAGCAGGGAAAGCGGATTTCTCGATTGGTCCTGGCTGGCATTGGGGGAAAGATGCTGGAACCCGCATCTGGTTCTGCCGGGTTCGGAAATGTGTTCGAAGCAGCGTCCGCAGATGATATTTCAGACCCGACTGCCAAGGGTTTTCGCTTGTATGCGGAAAAGCTAGGGCAGGATCTGAAGGCCATTGGTGCTTGTGCGAAAGCTAAACGGGAAACCCCCAAGTTTGATGATTTGGCGGGTGTCCGTGCAGAAACTCTGGTGGTGGCTGGCCAACGTGATGACCTGGCGGGGGATCCATTGAAGCTTGCTGAAGCTATTCCCGGTGCTAAGGGTGAAACCATCCCTGGTGCTGACCATATGTACCTCCTCACCAATGGTGCCTTCAAAGGGACCGTGATCGATTTTCTTACCGGATGGCTCTGACAATGGGGCGTGATCGTCCCAATGTTTGGAGCAATTGACCCATGACAGGAAACACATGCCAGAAGAACGGCTAAGCGCGCTGAAATTGATGACCTTTGCAGGTCCAGCTATTCCCATCGCCGCTCTTGGGCTTCCACTGACGGTTTTCATCCCGCAGTTTTTTGCGGGGCCCATGGGGCTTGGTTTTGCCACCGTAGGGACGATTTTTCTGATCGCTCGATTTTGGGATGTGATCACCGATCCCATTATGGGAGCTGTTTCTGATCAGATAAGCTCGAAGTGGGGGCGGCGGCGCCATTGGATCGTTGGGTCTGTTCCCATTCTTCTTGTCTCCGTTGTAATGATCTTCTTACCTAGCGGGCAAGTGAGTGCAGGCTATCTTCTGGGGTGGCTGATCGTGCTCTATGTCGGTTGGACAATGCTGACATTGTCGCATCTCTCCTGGGGGGCGGAGTTGGACGATGACTACAACCAGCGCTCGCGTATTCAAGGATTTCGTGAGGGTTTTACGATTCTGGGTGTTCCCCTGGTCTTGCTCATTCCGGTGTTCATCGAGTCAATAAGCTCGGCAAGCGATCCACTGCCTGATCAGGTCGCGGCTATGGGATTGTTCGTCATTGTCCTGCTGCCAATTGCCGTTGGGTTGGCCGTTTGGCGGGTGGACGAGCGAGAGCAGTTCAAGAACACGCACCGGCCGGTCAAAGACGAGTTCAGGGATGTTCTTGCGCGGCTGTCATTTTCAAAAATCAAGGCTGCGCTCGAACCTCTCAAGAGGAATCGGGCACTGCAGATTGTCGTTGTGTGCGACTTTTTTAGCGGCTTTTCCGGTGCCTCGCTCGGGACAATGTTTATTTATGAAGTCCGTTATGTCTGGGAGATTGAGGCATGGGCCGGGCGTCTGTTGCTTCTCTACTTCTTCGCAGGCTTGGGGTTTGTTCCTATTCTTTTGCAATTGAGCTATCGGATCGGAAAACACAGGGCATTGATTGCAGCTGCCGGTTTCAGCGTCTGCTTTGTCCCGTTGCTTCTGCTTATACCGCCCGGAGAACCCTACATTGCGGCGGGCATGCTCATTTTTCTTGGGGTGAATGTGGGCAGTGTAACGATCCTATATCGTGCCATTATGGCTGATGTGGGGGATCTGGATGAGGTTGAAACGGGGAAACGCCGCACCGGGCTGTTCTATTCGTTGTTGACTTTTACCGCGAAGACCGGTGCTGCGATTGCCGTGGGTACAGTGTTCTGGACGCTGGACATAATTGGCTTCCAGTCAACGGGAGACAACACGCCTGAGGCCGTGCGGGGATTGTCATATCTCTTCGTTGGCATTCCCGTCGTCTGCAACAGTATTGTTGTGTTGCTGATGTTGAAGTTTCCGCTCACCTTCGAAAAGCAGCAGGAACTCCGTCGGATCATCGATGAGCGTAAAGTTGAGGAACGGGAATCTGATCAGGGGCAAATTCTCTAGGCGGATTTCCTAGCAACAGCCGCAGCCGCCGAGGGCGATCGACCCTTCAGGATTGTAGGCGGCACCGACAGAGCGGGCGGAGCTTTCAGCTGTTTCAGCGAAACCCGCTTTGGCGGCGATCTGCATTTCTTTGCTCGTCATAAAATCGATGGCAGTCATGGCAAGTGATTTTGCGCCATCAATGCAGGCCTTGTCTCCCAGATCTGAAGCCGCCCAGCGTGCGAATTCAGGGTTGTGGATCACCACACTTGGCGGCGCTGAGGCGATCATGGGATGGATAGAGGGCACCCGGTGGCTGACATTGCCCATATCCGTGCTGCCAGCGGAGCCCGACGGCAGCTTGTCGAGGGGGAAGAAGTCGCGTCCGAGCGATCTTGCGTTCGCTTCATAAGCATCAGCGATAGGCCAGCTTGTCTTCATGTCGAGGTAGTCGGCTTTTGCCCAGCGTATGTCGGCCGTGCAGCCGGTGGCCAGCGCGCCAGCTTCAAAACAGGCATGCACCCGCTTTTTTAGTTCAGCAAGTTCAATTGCATTGGCGGCGCGCACAAAATAGACGCTGCTTGCGAGGTCCGGCACGATGTTGGGGGCCAGGCCGCCTTCCTTGATGATGCCGTGGATACGTTCTGTTGGTCTGATGTGCTGACGCAACTGAGCAATGGTTTGATAGGCGGTGATGAGGGCATCCAAGGCATTGACGCCTGCGTGTGGCATCGCAGAGGCGTGGGCGCTCTTGCCATGATAGACGACTTCGACTTCGGAGACGCAAATGCAAGGCATGGTCGCAAGGTCGATACCGGCGGGGTGCACCATCATCGCAGCGTCGAGGCCATCGAACGCCCCCTCCTGCGCCATCAGCTCTTTGCCACCGCCTTGCTCTTCGGCAGGTGTTCCAAGGTAGCGCACACGTCCCGGCAGACTTCCGTTCAGTTTTGACAGGGCGAGAGCTGCTCCCAGGCCGGTCACCGCGATGATGTTGTGGCCGCAAGAGTGACCGATGCCCGGCAAAGCGTCGTACTCAGACAGGATGCCGACGGTGGGGCCCTTGGTCCCAAACTCGGTTGAGTAAGCCGTCTCGAGACCAAATGCCTCGCGTGTCACCGCAAGCCCTTCCTTTTCAACACGGTTGGAGAGGAGCTTTGCGGCTTTGTGTTCCTGAAAAGCCAATTCGGGGTTGGCGTGAATTTCGTGGGAAATGGTGATGAGTTCGTCGGCCATGGCGTCGATGGCGCTGCAGACGTTCTTTTTGAGGGTTGCGGCATCGGTCATGGTCAAATTCCTGTATACAGCTCAACGATGAGCTTTCCCCGTGGCTCGGCCTACTCTACCGGGTGGAGCGTGTGGTTTCCAGCCTGGCGGCGCGGAGCATTTTGGAGGTTGTATGGACCATTTTCTCTCTGACAATGTCAGGATTGCCTACCGGGTTGAAGGTGCGGGCGACCCTATTGTTCTGGTTCATGGATTTGCCTCGACCCACAGTGTCAATTGGATCGAACCCGAGTGGGTGGACTGCCTGGTGGAGGAGGGGCGACAGGTCATCCTGTTTGACCTGCGCGGCCATGGCGAAAGTGAGAAGCTGTTCGATCCAGCTGAGTATGATCGCAGTGCAATGGCGCGAGACATCGCGAACCTTCTTCAACATCTGGGCTTTGAGCGTGCTGATATTATGGGCTATTCGCTCGGAGGTGTGCTGGCGTTGCGGTTGGCTGTTGAGATGCCTTCTGTCTGTAGGCGGGTGATCCTTGCGGGGGTCGGAGACGTCATGTTTGCACCTTCTCACACGGCTGAGCCGGTGGTGCAGTCTCTCCTTGCTGATACCACGCGTGAGGCGACGAGTGCGGTCGGGCGCGCATTCCGTGTTTTCGCGGACAAAAATGGTCAGAACCGGCAAGCTTTGGCGGCGTGTTACAGCACGCCAAGGCGCGTCATCAGTCCGGAAGAGATGAAGTCCGTTGAGATGCCCCTGTTGGTTGTCACCGGCGAGCGGGATGTGATTGCGGGCGCACCGGGACCTCTGGCTGCCGCGATGGGAAATGGGGAGGCTTTTGTCATTCCCAAGCGAGATCATATGCGCGCTGTTGGTGATCAGGCTTACAAGACAGCAGTGTTGGAATTTCTGAGGCGGGCCTGACCCAGACCCGCCACACCGTTGTTCCTAACGGGCGGTGAGAGGTGCAAATCCCAAATGCATACCGGCATCCGTGATGAGCATTTCGCCGGTGATGTGATCTGATCCTTCACCTGCAAAAAATACAATCGTTGCAGCGATATCTTCAGGTGTTCCGGCACGCTTCAACGGCGTGCTTTCCTCCTGGCTGGCAACGATGCTCTTGAACATATTCTCTCCGAATTCGTCCTTGAACCATCGTGTGCCGATGAAGCCTGGACATACCGCATTGACCCGAATTTCCGGCGCGAGTGCGCGGGCCAGCGACAGGGTCATGGTGTTCAAAGCGCCCTTCGACGCCGCATAGGCAACCGATGAGCCAATGCCGGTTACAGCGGCGATTGAAGACACATTGACGACGGAGCCCGCCCCTTGCTCTTTCATGTAGGG
>CAZFHW010000079.1:0-7672 GCA_964518885.1 uncultured Parvibaculum sp.
CAACATCTCTCGGCGTTGATCTTCAGACTCTGGTGGGTCTTCTGTAAAACGTTTTGCAGCCTCCGCGTCATTCTCTTCAACGAAGGCTCTGACGAACTCTACGGCGTCTGCCTGAGTCATTGCGGGCGGGTTTAGCTTCGCCTCAATCTTGTCATCGAAACTCGCGAACAGTGTGTCGTACTCAACGTCTTTCAATGCACGTCTTGAGGCCGCTTCCTTAGCAAGGCTCGTCTTCAAACTGTCTTTGATGATGTTCTTGCCAAGCAGCTCGACATAGGGCTTCGGCACCCTGCGACGGTAGTAGAAGGTCCCCTTGACCTTCATCAGGCGATAGGTTTTAGACACAGCTTTCATCCCAAATGTGTACCACAAAAGTGTCCCACAAGCGACGTGTAAGCCATTGATCTAAAAGGAAGACTAGCGATAACAATGAGTTAGCTAGAGGATGGTGGCCCCACCCGGACTTGAACCGGGAAGCCCTTACGGGCGACAGATTTTAAGTCTGCTGCGTATACCAATTTCGCCATGGGGCCCCGCGAAGGAGCGGTGACAAACCGATGCGACTCAGCGCCGGTCTGTGCGGCGTCACCATAGTGCGCCCAACGGGCAAATGAAATTAGCCGGACACAAAATAACGCTCAAACGAAAACGGCGGCCCCGAAGGACCGCCGTTCCAAAATACTCAAAGGCGAAACAGGTCTTAGTTGACCATGCCCTGCCATACCGGCCAGCAATTGTTGCCAGCAGCGGCGGCAATTTTGGACTGCGCATCTTTTGCGTCAGAACCATCAGCCGCTTCGACATAATCATCTTTACCTGTGCACCAGACATAGAACTGATGCTTGCCAGCTTTAGACATCGTGTCGAAGTTTGAATCAAGCGCCATCGCACCGGCCGTCATCATCGACAGGCCTGCAGCGATCCCCACAACGGCAGCAAACTTCTTCATCTTAGTGTTCTCCCTCAGGGTGTTTAGTACCCGCAATTTGTTCAGATCTCGTGGTCTTCTTCAGACTCTGATTATCCAGACTTTTACATATCTGTCTATCCAGAGCCAAATCGCCCGCCTAGACCCATTATCGCTCGAGTCTCCAGTGTTACCCGAGACCCCCTCCACTAGAGACTTGCAGACTAAGCCGGAGATTACAATGATCTCCCTTGCGACACCTAGTGCCAGCTCAGGTCTAGCGACTCTCCACTTATGAGCGTTCGTGAAGCACAGTAACGAGTTGTGACTTGATTGTACCGAAAACGCCCCGCCGCACAGCTGAAAACTTCGTAATGTTGAGGTTAATGTTGCACAAAGGCGACAAAGAGGAAGGCAGGCCTACAGATTCCATTGGGAATCAAGGTTAAGAGGCAGCCCGTTCGACAGGTGCCCCGCCCACCTTCTCAACCAGTTCCATGGTCGCTTGAACCGCTTCTTCCAGAATCTCCGATTCGATAGACCGCAAAACCAGTGATGTTCCATATTGTTTGTCGCGGAAAAACGGATAGCTGCCAATAATGACCAGCGGAAATTGCTCCTGCACCACACCAAGGTCAATCGCTATTGTCCCTTCTCCAACATGACAATCGATTGTGCGCGTGAGCATTCGCGCACCGCCCTCCAGCCGGTCGGCAATGTCGTCCATCATCACCTGCACGATGATTGGAATACCGGCCATGACGAAAACATTTTCTAGCTGAAACCCAGGCGCCTTGCTGATCGGATTGGCAACCAGTATTCCCCCGTCCGGAATACGCGCCATGCGCTGGCGCGCCTCAGTAAACTCTCCCCCGGTCTCTTCATAGTGGCGGGTAAGAATTTCCATCGCTTGCGGGTGCAGACCGATGGGCACGCCGAAAGCATGGGCGACGGAATCCGCTGTGATGTCGTCGTGAGTAGGGCCAATGCCACCGGTTGTAAAAACATAATCGTATGTTGCGCGAAGCGCGTTGACCGCCTCGGCAATACAATCACGGTCGTCCCTCACCACGCGCACCTCATGGACCTGAATACCCATATTACCCAGAAACGTGGAAATGAAAGTGAGGTTCGCATCTTTTGTCCGACCACTCAAAATCTCATCGCCGATCAGCAGAACGGCGGCAGTAACAAGACGGGTCGGGTCGGCTTTGGGCAAAGGCAACACTCCAACAAAAGGAATATGTACAAGCATATAGCCCATCCAGCTCCCGCTCAAAGTTTCTTGCGGCCTTCGGCGCCGCTTCGTAGTGTCCGGCCATGAAATTCTCCCCGCCCCTCACCCATGCCACCCTCCTCAAGCGATACAAGCGCTTTCTCGCGGACATACGATTTGACGATGGCAGCGAAACCACCGCGCATTGCGCAAATCCCGGTTCCATGATGGGCCTAAGCACGCCCGGATCTACTGTCTGGGTGTCCAAAAGCGACAATCCCAAGCGTAAACTTGCCTGGTCATGGGAACTGATAGAGATCGGGGAAACTCTTGTCGGCGTACATACGGGCCGGCCCAATGCACTTGTCGCCGCAGCTATCGATGCAGGGGAAATTCCTGAGCTCGCAGGCTATGAAACCATGCGCAGGGAAGTGAAATACGGTCAAAACAGCCGGATTGATCTGCTGCTGGAAAGAACCGGAGCGCCCCTTGCATACGTAGAAATCAAAAGCGTGACACTCTCGCGCACTCCTGGCTTGGCCGAATTTCCGGATTCCAAAACCAGCCGGGGGGCAAAACATATGAACGAACTGGCGGAAATGGCCAAAAGCGGCCATCGCGCGGTCGTGTTTTTCCTGGTTCAACGAACAGATTGCACCGAAATGCGCCCCGCCGCCGATATTGACCCGGTTTATGCGCAGAGCCTTGTCGACGCTGTTGCTGCAGGCGTTGAGGTCATCTGCTATTCCTGTAAAATCACGTCAGAAGGCATAGACTTAGATGGCCCTCTCGACGTGTCACTATCCAATGCCCCTAACACTGCCTGACAGAATGACGACCCGCCTGTTTCACTGGAAGCCCGCCTACTTCACCGGAAGAAAGACTAACATGACGACCGACCTCGCTGAGCACGACATTCGCACGATGGGCCAACTCAAAATCAACGGCCCCAAGGCGTTTGAAAAAATGCGCGTCGTTGGCAAGCTCGCGGCAGGTGCTCTCGACATGCTCACCGACAAAATTGTGCCTGGCATGACCACTGACGAGATCGACCGGCTCGTCTTCGAATATGCCCTGGAGCATGAATGCCTGCCGGCACCCCTCCACTATCGCGGGTTTCGCAAATCCTGCTGCACCTCCATCAACCACGTCGTCTGCCATGGCATTCCAAGCGACCGCGTGCTGCGCGACGGCGATGTCGTCAATGTCGACGTGACCCTCATCAAAGACGGTTGGCACGGCGACACCAACCGCATGTATTTTGTCGGCAAAGTAAACCGCAAGGCCGAACGCCTTTGTGAAATCACCTATGAAGCAATGATGCGCGGCATTGCCGCTGCGCAGCCTGGGGCAACACTGGGTGACGTGGGTGCGGCCATCCAGACATTTGCCGAAGCGGAGCGCTGCTCTATCGTGCGCGAGTTTTGCGGACACGGTATTGGTCGCGTGTTTCACGACGTGCCCAACGTCCTGCACTATGGGCAGCCGGGCGAGGGAATGGCCCTGCACGAAGGCATGTTCTTTACGGTTGAACCCATGGTCAATTTCGGCAAAGCGGCTGTAAAAGTTCTGAACGATGGATGGACTGCCGTCACGCGTGACCGCTCTCTTTCAGCGCAATTTGAACACACCATCGGCATTACTGCAGACGGGCCGGAGATTTTCACAAAATCACCTGCAGGGTTTGATCATCCGCCTTATGCCTGACAAGACGCGCGACACCACCACCTCAAAACCACATTATACGGGGCATCGCCAACGTCTGCGTGAACGGTTCGCCAAAGCGGGTGCACAAGGCATAGCTGACTATGAGCTTTTGGAGCTCGTGCTCTTTAGGGCTATCCCTCGCCGAGACGTGAAACCTCTTGCAAAAAACCTCATCGAACGTTTTGGCAGTTTTGGGGCGGTACTGGCGGCTGCCCCGGCAAGACTGCTTGAGATAAAAGGCGTCAGCGACGCCGTCGTCAGTGAGTTCAAAATCGTACAGGCAGCAGCCCTCAGCCTGTCGCAATCACAAATCCTCAACCGGCCCGCCCTCTCATCCTGGGCAGCGCTGATCGACTATTGCAATGCCTCAATGGCCTACAACGAAACAGAGCAATTCCGCATTCTCTTTCTCGACCGGAAAAATGTGCTCATCGCTGACGAAATTCAACAGAAGGGCACTATTGACCATACGCCGGTCTATCCCCGTGAAGTAATCAAGCGGGCGCTGGAGCTTGGGGCCTCGGCCCTTATCCTGGTGCATAATCATCCCTCAGGCGACCCAACACCAAGCCAGGCGGACATCGACATGACCCGGCTGATTATTGAAAGCGCCAAGCCCCTCGGCGTCTCTGTTCACGACCATCTGGTGATCGGAAAAGGCTCCCACGCCAGCTTCAAATCGCTTGGGCTGATCTGACTGAAACCAAAAAGTTTGGGCAGGACTTCACCCCTTCCCAAGCTTTTAGGTGAGCAGGGCCGGCTATCATCCCATAATTTCGAGAAGCAACCGATCCCAGAAACTCTCGCCCATAACCACATCCCAGTGTTCCGCAACCTTCCCGTCTTCAATACGGAACCGGTCATAGGCAATGATCGCTATCTCCCCCACACTAGTCGTAACAATTTGGCGGACATGGATCATCACCATGTCGCCGTCTGCTCGAATATCAAGGACCTCGAGTGCGATATCGACCTGTTCGTGGAGCTCTGCGAAGTAAGCCTTAAACCCTTCACGTCCCGTGGGAACATTCGGATTATGCTGAATGTAGTCAGCCCGCAATAATTGGTCGGCACGCGCAACATCGCCACCCGCAATTACGTTCTCGTAGAGATCCAGCACCAGCGCTTTGTTGGCAGCTTCGTCCGCTTGTGCCACCGTGGCAAACAAGATGGCAAAACAGAATACAAAAATTCTCACATGATCCCCTACAGGTTCACCGCTGACACCGGTGCCCAGCGGTCCGCCCAAGGCTGCGCCAATTCCAATTCATAGGCAAGTTCGAGCAGCGTTCCACTCCTTCAAAGTAGGCAAGAGCCCGCTCAATAACACCCGGATTTTCTGCGTCCCTCTTGTCAAACCATCAGCAAGACTGCGCGTCCACGGCTCAAGCCCCTCCTCCGCATTGGTACAGCGGAACTGTGTCAGGCCGATAAGCCAGGCATTCGCAACCAGCTCTGACAGAATTGATTGATCTGGTTGAATTCCACTGTCGAACGGCCGACGATGCGGCCATCATGCAGCCCATACCCAACACTTCGGGACGGATAGGCAGTTGAGCGAGGCCGCCTGATCTGCTACATCGGGCTCTCTTCTTACAGAATTACCGAGTAAAACATGATCCCGCGCTACTCCCGGCCGGAAATGGCCGACATTTGGTCTCCCGACACCAAGTTTCGTATTTGGTTCGAAATCGAAGCCCACGCCTGCACAGCTTTGGCTGAATTGGGCGTTATTCCCAAAAAGGCGGCAGAAACCATCTGGGAACGCGGCAATGCTGCCAAGTTCGATGTGGCGCGGATCGACGAGATCGAACGTGAAGTCAAACACGACGTTATCGCCTTCCTGACCCATCTCTCCGAATTTATCGGTGAAGACAGCCGGTTCGTCCATCAGGGCATGACCTCGTCAGACGTGCTCGACACCTGCCTCAGTGTGCAGCTGGTCCGCGCTGCAGACCTGTTGCTGGAAGACATCGATGGCTTGCTGGCAGCGTTGAAACGCCGCGCCTTTGAGCACAAAGACACCATCACCATCGGCCGTTCGCATGGCATTCATGCAGAGCCCACCACCTTTGGCATCAAGCTCGCACAGGCCTATGCTGAATTTGAACGCAACCGCGACCGCCTGGTCATTGCCCGCGAAGAAATCGCGACCTGTGCCATTTCCGGTGCTGTAGGAACCTTTGCCAACATAGACCCAAGCGTTGAGGAGCATGTCGCCAAAGCCCTGGGCCTCCGACCCGAAACAGTCTCGACACAGGTCATTCCGCGCGATCGCCACGCCATGTTCTTCGCAGTCCTTGGCGTTGTTGCCAGTTCCATCGAACGCCTGTCGACGGAAATCCGCCACCTGCAACGCACCGAAGTGCTGGAAGCAGAAGAATTCTTCTCTGAGGGACAAAAAGGCTCCTCAGCCATGCCCCACAAACGCAACCCGATCCTGACCGAAAACCTGACCGGCCTCGCGCGTATCGTGCGCATGGCGGTGAACCCGGCCATGGAAAATGTCGCCCTGTGGCATGAGCGCGACATCTCGCACTCCTCTGTTGAGCGCATGATCGGCCCTGACGCCACCGTGACCCTCGACTTTGCACTCGTGCGGCTCACCGGCGTCATCGACAAATTGTTGATCTATCCAGAAACCATGCAACGGAACATGGACCGTCTGGGGGGCCTGATTTTCTCCCAGCGTGTCCTGCTTGCTCTCACCCAAAAAGGGGCTGCCCGCGAGGATGCCTATCTCTGGGTGCAGCGCAACGCCATGCCGGTCTGGCGCGGCGAAGGCAATTTCCTCGATCTCCTGAAAGCAGACGACGACGTCTCCGAGAAACTCTCTGCCAAAGACCTCGATGAGCTTTTCGACATCAGCTACCACACCAAACATGTGGACACGATATTCAAACGTGTCTTTGGCACAGCAACAGCCAGCTAAACCACGTCACATAATTGCTGCACTTTCGATATACTCCCGGGAACAAATCATTCCCGGGAGTTTTTCATGCGCAAAGCCTTTGACGGATCACACCGCCGCCGCATCCACCTGTTCCGCCATGGCGATGTTTCCTATGTCGACGACAAAGGCAATCGCGTAGCCGACAGCCGCGCAGTACCGCTGACCGACTGGGGCCGTGAACAGGCAGCAGGCATGCGCACCTTCATGAAAGATATCGAGGTCGACCGGATCATTTGTTCGGGGTTGCCACGAACGGTGGAGACGGCAGATGGCATTTTCGGCAACCGCGGCGTCAAGATCGAAACGGCACCTGCCTTCGAAGAAATAAAATCTGACCCGGACCGTTACAAAGTACTCACAGATTTGGCCGACGTCGCTTATGCCTTTGCCGATGCACACAAACCTGACGCCACTTATGGAAATGGCGAAAAGTTTTCCGACTTTGAAACACGTGTTGTCGAAGGCCTTGAGAAACTCATCGCCGATCCGAACTGGTCATCCCTCGCGCTCGTGGCGCACGGCGGCGTCAACCGCGCCTTACTTGGTTGGTTGACTGGCGCGAGCCTCAAAGCCTTCGCAACATTTGAGCAGAACACGGCCTGCGTAAACATTATTGATATTGATACCCACCCAGACACAGGTGGCCATCACCGCACGCTCATTCGCGGCATCAACATCACTGCCTACGACCCGGCCAAACAAGACGTGCATTTAACCGCACTCGAAATGATTGCAGAACGCATGTCAAAAAAGGCGGGGACAAAGCCCCCCTTCTAATGTCAATCCGGCAAAGCAAAGGCGACGATCTCATCGCCCAACGTGTGCCAGCCTGCTCGGAGATTTCCAGCCTTGGTTCTGCCGCTTTCGCCTCAGCATAATCCTCTGCTGG
>CAZFHW010000079.1:7772-13378 GCA_964518885.1 uncultured Parvibaculum sp.
CGGAGATTTCCAGCCTTGGTTCTGCCGCTTTCGCCTCAGCATAATCCTCTGCTGGAATAAGCGTCACCACGTGGAGCGCCCGGCTCGTATTCACATACATGATCTGTGTGTCGGGGTTGAACGCCATGCCACCCCAGTTTGCCCCCACCGCCAGAGAACGGGAACATCAGCGTGCCTTCCACACTTGGAGGGGTAAACAGTCCAGCCGACTTGTAGGATGCAATTTTGTCTTCACACCATCCCCGGTCAAACGGCGTGATCCCCCAAGCCTCATCCGCCGTGATGGTCTGGGGAACCAAAGGAGGAGGGGCCACGGGAAAAGGTTGTGTTGGCGAAAGCCATTCCCCCGCCGGACCATTTTGCGGGACAGCGCGTTCCTCAACCCCAAAGATCGGCTCTCCAGTTTCCCGATTGAGCACGAAAACAAAACCAGTCTTGGCCACTTGAACAACAACATCTACAGGCCCATCGGGTCGCTGCAGTGTCACGAGACTGGGTTGGGCGGGAAGATCGTAATCCCACACATCATGATGCACGGTTTGAAAGTGCCACATGACGTCGCCGGTTGCCCTGTTCAGCGCAACAATAGAATTAGCGTAGCGGTTGTCCCCGGAACGTTCTCCCCCGAAAAAATCGGGACTCGCAGATGAGGTGGGAAGAAAGACCCAGCCGCGCTCTTCATCAACGGACATGGGCGCCCAGACACTGGCGTGCCCGGTTCGCTCTGCCGATCCGTCAAGCCAACTGCCCGGCTGTTCCGCAGCGCCGCGCGTGACCGCATCAAAACGCCATCTAGGTTCGCCGGTTCACGCATCGTAAGCCCGCACAGTTCCCTTTGGAGCATCAGCGGCGGTGTTATCCCCAATGGCCGAGCCGATCACGACTGTGTCGCCAACCAGAACAGGCGGTGACGTCATTTGAAACTCGCCAGCCCAAAGGAGCGTCTGCCCCGGATCAATTACAACCTCGCCGCCGTCAGCAAACCCGTCACACAGGGTGCCACGGCGTGCATCCACCGCAATCAATCGAGAGTCCGCTGTCCCCATGAAAATACGGGCTGAGCAGTGCGCGTTTTCAGGGGCGCTTGCGTCACGCCAATGAGCGACCCCACGGCAGATAAACTGGTTCGCTGGCATATAATCTGTAGCTATCTCGAAATCAAAGCGCCACCGCGAAGGGCTCACCGCACAAGTTACCGGAACGCTATCAGAAAATGACATTCGAGACCTGGCCTCCAGAGCCTTTGCAGGAGCCCTGCAGGCCAGCTTTCAATAGAAAACCCGCTGAACAAAGCCCAGCGGGTCAAATCTAAACAGGGGTCCGGTATCAGCCCTTCGACTGAATTTCCTCAACAGCTTTCGCCATCATTTCATCCAGTGTTCGACGGATCTGGTGGTCTGACTGCTCAACTTTTTTGGTGTCAAAATCAGCCCGGAGCTTGCGAAACACATCATCGTCCCCGGCCTCTTTCAGATCTTCCTTGATGAGCTCTTTGCCATAGGCTGTTGCCTCATCGCCCTTCAGACCCATCAGGTCCGCCGCCCACGCGCCAACAAGCTTGTTCCGTCGTGCTTCGGCCTTAAACCGCAAATCCGCATCATGGGCAAATTTACTCTCAAAACCTTCTTCGCGCCTATCAAAGGTAGACATGGACTACCGCTCCTCAATACCTGTGCACAAGGCTTTCCGCCCGCGCGTTTCAGCAATTTAGCTAGGCATAGCTGCCTGATTTCGCGAAATCAACAGGCGCATCGCCGCAATAGGCCTCAAGACCCGGTTTTTACCAATAAGATTTCATAACGGGCCTATTTCGCACCGTTTTCGTACCCATTTTGCCTCAGCCGTTCAGATTGTATATGCGCCCGCCATGAGATAGGTTCGCCGGAATATAGAGGCGATTCCACTGCCTCAAAGCCACGCTCCGTGCCCCTCCCCTGCCTCCGTCTGCCTTACCGGCATATCTGTAGGAGTGAGCGGGCCCAACCGATTGGACGCACCCATATGAGCCGCCGCAGACGCGTTTATGAAGGCAAGGCAAAGGTTCTCTATGAGGGCCCTGAACCCGGCACACTTATTCAGCATTTTAAAGACGACGCAACCGCGTTCGATGGCACCAAACATGAGCTGATTGACGGCAAAGGTGTGCTCAACAATCGCATCTCCGAGTATATTTTCACACGGCTAAACGACATTGGCATACCGACCCACTTCATTCGTTCGCTCAACATGCGCGAACAACTGATCCGCGAAGTGGAAATCGTGCCCATCGAAGTGATCGTCCGCAACATTGCGGCGGGATCCATCTCCAAACGTCTGGGCATTGAAGAAGGCACGCCGCTGCCGCGTTCAATTGTAGAGTTCTGCTACAAAAACGACGATCTGCACGACCCCATGGTCTCCGAAGAACACATCACCGCCTTCGGCTGGGCCAGCCCGCAGGAAATTGATGATATGATGGCGTTAGCCTTACGCATCAATGATTTCCTATGCGGCCTGTTCATCGGCGTCGGCATCAAGCTTGTCGACTTCAAAGTTGAATTTGGCAGACTCTATGAAGGTGACACAATGCGCATTGTGCTGGCGGACGAAATCAGCCCCGACAGCTGTCGCCTGTGGGACGCTGCCACCAATGAAAAACTCGACAAAGACCGTTTTCGCCGCGACATGGGTGGCCTTGTCGATGCCTATCAGGAAGTTGCCCGGCGCTTGGGCATCTTGTTTGAAAACGAAGGTGGCAAGCACTCCGGCCCCACCCTCGTTAAATCCTGATCCTCAAATTCTGTTGAAAGCCGAAATCTGACATGAAGGCCCGTATTAAAATCACTCTCAAAAACGGTGTTCTCGATCCGCAAGGGAAAGCCATCGGCCACGCCCTTGGTCAACTGGGCTACAACGGCCTGAGCGATATCCGGCAAGGTAAATATATCGAGCTCGATATTGCTGAAACCGATCCGGCAAAGGCACGCATAGCCGTTGAGGAAATGTGTGAACGTGTTCTCGCAAACACGGTGATCGAAAACTACGACATCGAACTCGACGGAGCGTAAGGCCCATGAAATCGGCGGTAATCGTCTTCCCGGGATCAAACCGAGAGCGCGACATGCTCTATGCGCTCGAGCAGGTCACCGGTCATAAACCTATCGCCGTGTGGCATCAGGAAACCACACTCCCCGATGTTGACCTGGTTGTTCTTCCTGGCGGGTTTTCCTACGGAGACTATTTGCGCACCGGCGCAATTGCAGGCCTCTCCCCCATCATGAAAGCGGTGAAGGAAAAGGCAGATCAAGGCACACGCGTACTCGGCGTCTGCAACGGCTTTCAGATCCTAACTGAGACAGGCCTCCTGCCGGGTATTCTGCTCCGCAACGCCCATCTGAAATTCGTCTGCAAAGAAGTGAAGCTGGAAGTCACCTCCAACGAGACCGATTTCACCAAGGCATATGCCAAGGGGCAGATCATCCGCTGCCCGGTCGCCCACCACGACGGCAACTATTTTGCCGACGAAACAACTCTTGATCGGTTGGAAGGCGACGGACGCATCGCATTTCGTTATACGCCCGACACCAATCCCAACGGGTCCATCCACCACATTGCGGGCATTGTGAACGAACGTCGCAATGTTCTCGGCATGATGCCGCACCCTGAAAACCTGATCGAAGCCGCCCAGGGCGGAACTGATGGTCAGGGAATTTTTGCCAGTCTGTTGGAGGCCATCACGTGATCCGGAACGAGATCGACATAACACCGGAACTGGTTGCCGAACACGGCCTCACACCGGACGAATACCAGCGCATTCTGGACCTGATCGGACGGGAACCAAGTTATACGGAACTTGGCATCTTTTCCGCCATGTGGAACGAACACTGTTCCTACAAATCATCCAAAAAATGGCTGCGCACCCTTCCCACAAAAGGGCCTCGCGTCATCATCGGACCCGGCGAAAATGCAGGCGTTGTTGACATTGATGACGGAGACGTTGTGGTGTTCAAGATGGAAAGCCACAACCATCCCTCCTTCATCTCCCCTTACGAGGGCGCTGCAACCGGCGTCGGTGGCATTCTGCGCGATGTTTTCACCATGGGCGCACGCCCCGTCGCGGCCTTGAATGCACTGCGCTTTGGCGCGCCCGACAATGAACGGACACGCCACATTGTCTCCGGCGTCGTCGAAGGTGTTGGCGGATACGGTAATTGCTTTGGTGTCCCCACGATCGGCGGCGAAGTGAACTTCGATGCCCGCTACAACGACAATTGCCTGGTGAATGCGTTTGCCGCTGGCCTGGCAAAAGCGGACGGCATTTTCCTGTCGGAAGCCAAAGGCGTCGGCCTCCCCATCGTCTATCTCGGGTCCAAGACCGGCCGCGATGGTATCCACGGCGCAACCATGGCATCCGCAGAGTTTGACGATGATTCCGAAGAGAAACGCCCCACGGTGCAAATCGGAGACCCCTTCTCTGAAAAGCTGCTCCTCGAAGCAAGCCTTGAACTGATGGCTTCTGGCGCCGTCATCGCCATTCAGGATATGGGTGCTGCCGGTCTCACCTGTTCAGCGGTCGAAATGGGAGCGAAGGGCAATCTTGGGGTGCACCTCGATCTCGACAAAGTCCCGTGCCGCGAAGACGGCATGAGCGCTTATGAAATGATGCTGTCAGAAAGCCAGGAGCGCATGCTCATGGTGCTTGATCCAGCGAAGGAAGACGAGGCTGCGGCGATCTTCCGCAAATGGGATTTGGACTTTGCGGTGGTTGGCGAAACCACCGACGACCTGCGGTTCAAAGTCACCCACCACGGCGACCTGATGGCTGACTTGCCTATCAAACAGCTGGGGGACGAAGCACCGGAATATGATCGTCCCTGGGTGGCAACGCCACTCTCAACAACCCTTGCTCCCGGCGATGTGCCAGCCCCTGCCGATATTGGCGACACGCTCGTACAGATCATAGGCCTGCCGGACATGTGCTCACGACGGTGGGTCTGGGAACAATATGACAGCCTGGTTCAGGGCAACACCATGACCGGCCCTGGTGGAGACGCCGCGGTGATCCGCGTGAACGCGACGACGAAGGGTCTTGCCTTTGCTGTTGACGTGACCCCGCGCTACTGCGAGGCCGACCCGGTTGAAGGCGGCAAGCAGGCGGTCGCGGAGTGTTGGCGGAACCTGACAGCCGTCGGGGCAGAGCCTCTGGCCGCCACCGATAACCTGAATTTTGGCAACCCCGAAAAGCCCGAGATCATGGGTCAGCTCGTGGGCTGCATCAAAGGCATAGGAGAGGCTTGCAAGGCTCTGGACATGCCTATCGTGTCGGGCAATGTCTCGCTCTACAACGAAACCAAAGGCCAGGCGATCTTGCCCACTCCCGCCATTGGCGGCGTCGGCCTCCTGCCAGACATATCCAAGCGCGTTGGCAAGAGCTTCCAGACTGCGGGGGAAACCATCGTACTGGTGGGTGACCGCACAGGCCATCTTGGCCAGAGCATCTATCAACGCGATATCCTGGGCAAAGTTGCCGGTGCTCCTCCAAAGGTGGACTTGGCCGCCGAACGCCGGAACGGCGACTTTATTCGCAGCGCTATTCGGGCCGGGAAAGTCAGTGCCGTCCATGACAT
>CAZFHW010000080.1:0-5620 GCA_964518885.1 uncultured Parvibaculum sp.
TCGGCGTTGCTCATGATGGACTTGACGCGCTCAGCTGCACGTTCCGTCAGTGTGACTGCTTTTGGTCTTTCGCGTACTGTCATGGCTGCTCTCCAAACTTACACCCGACCACGTTTTCGAACCGCGGAACCGGGGTCACTTTCGCAAAAAATGCTCTCAATACATGTTAAGCGCAACACGCGCTTCATCGGTCATACGCCCCGGGTCCCAGGGTGGATCGAAAACGAGGTTCACTTCAACATCCCCAATCCCCTCCACGGACCTCACGGCATCGGCAACCCAGCCAGGCATCTCGCCTGCGACCGGGCACCCCGGTGCTGTCAGCGTCATGTCCACAACCACATCCCTGTCATCAGACACATCGATGCGATAGATCAGACCTAACTCGTATATATCGACCGGTATTTCAGGATCGTAAACAGTCTTGATCGCCCCGATCAAATCGTCGGTCAACCGGGCAAGCTCGTCAGCTGGAATAGCTGAGACAGCCGCAGCCGAGGCCCTGTTTTCATCAGCAGCCAAAACGTTTTGCGATGTGGTTTCGTGCGGCATGTTTTCACTCATCGGTTCAGTCCGGTATCTCAGATCAACTAACTAAAAAACTTGATTGCACCAGCAATAGAATCTGCCAGAGCGTCCACTTCGTGCTTGGTATTATACATGGCAAATGAGGCACGACATGTCCCCGTTACACCAAATCTGTCCATTGCAGGTTGTGCACAATGGTGGCCTGCCCGCACCGCAACACCGGCCCGGTCAATCACCGTTGAGACATCATGTGGGTGCGCGCCCTCGACAATGAAAGAGAGAATGGCGCCCTTATTTGGCGTTGTCCCTATTATCCGTAGGGAATTAATTTCAGACAACCGCTCTGTCGCATAGGCGAGAAGTGCCTTTTCGTGCGCAGAAATCGCATCCATTCCAAACGAGGTCATGTAATCGATGGCGGCACCCAGCCCGATTGCTTGCACAATCGGCGGCGTTCCGGCTTCAAACCGATGCGGTGGATCGCCATAGGTGATCTCATCCATTTTAACTTCCCGGATCATTTCGCCGCCACCGCGATAGGGACGCATTTTTTCAAGCAGGTCCCGCTTGCCGTAGAGCACACCAATGCCAGTGGGGCCATACAGCTTGTGGCCGGTGAGGACGAGAAACTCACAATCGAGGTCATGAACATCCGTTGCCATGTGCACGACGCCCTGACTTGCGTCCACCAGCACGGGCACATCGTGATCGTGCGCGATACGGATCATTTTTTTGGTGGGCGTTATGCTGCCAATCGCATTCGACATGCGCGTCACCGCCACAAACTTTGTGCGCGACGTGAAGAGCTTCTCATATTCGTCTATATCCAAGTCACCTTCATCAGACACAGGTATCCATTTCAGCACGGCTCCCTTGCGCTCGCGCAGAAAATGCCAGGGAACAATATTGGAATGATGCTCCAGCACCGAGAGGATGATCTCATCACCCTCCTCAATCTCCGCTCCAATGCCGTTGGCGACGAGATTGATCGCGTCAGTTGCTCCGCTGGTGAAAATGATCTCATCGGAAGATGGCGCATTCAAAAATGCTCGGACGGTTTCGCGTGCGTCCTCAAACTTCTGCGTCGTCTCATTCGACAAATAATGGAGACCACGATGAACATTCGCATATTCATTTTCGTACGCGTCCCGAACCGCATTTATCACCGCGGTCGGCTTTTGTGCAGACGCCGCATTGTCGAGATAGACGAGCGGCTTGCCGTACACCTCCCGCGACAGAATGGGGAAATCACGGCGGATCGCGTCAACGTCGAAATCACGGATAAGCCGCTGGCCTGTATTGATGACGTTCATGATTTCTCACTCCCACTCTTGGCCGTCTCAAACCAGATGTTTGCCCGATCGACCAAGGCCTCCCGCACGGGTTCCAGAGAAATCTGTTCCAGAACATCACTCAGGAAGGCACCGATGAGAAGACGGCGGGCAGCTTCTTCATCTATGCCGCGTGACCGCAGATAGAAAAGGGCCTCTTCGTCAATCTCGCCAATGGTGCTGCCATGTGCGCACAACACATCGTCTGCATAAATTTCCAGCTCAGGTTTCGCGTTCATGGCGGCGTCGCGGGAAAGCAGCAACGCGTTGCTCATCTGCTTGGCGTCGCTCTTCTGCGCCTGAGGAGCCACAATGACCCTGCCCTGAAAGACACCCGTAGCGCTGCCGTCCAATACGCCTTTGACGAGCACGTCGCTTGTGCACGCAGGCACCGCATGATCGACGATTATCGTCGTGTCCACATGCTGGCGTCCCCGCAACAGATAAGCGGTGTTGCTTTCGCCATGCGCGCCCTCGCCGGTAAAGCGAATGGCGGTCTGCAGACGTCCCGCAAGGCCCCCAAGAGCCAGAGTGGTCGCTTTGTAGCTGGCCTCGGACGCGATTTCTGCGAGCACGGTTGAGAGATGAAGCGCCTTCACATCTTCATCCTGCACCCGCACATGGGTCAGTGATGCGCCCTCGCCCAGAGTGATGTTGGTCATACGGTCAGCGAGGTAAGCCCCGCCCCATCCGATTTGAGCCTCAAGCAGTGTCATGGTCGCCCCCACACCAAGCTCAATCACGTGACGCGTGTGAGACGCTTTGGCGTCCCCGGAGGTGGTGTAGTGGAGCAATTGCAGAGGGCGGTCGAGCTTCACACCATCGGCCACGCGGATCACGGCACCGTCCCGCGCGCAGGCGGCATTGAGCGCCGCCATGGGTGCAATATCTTCCGGCCCGTTGGCATCGAAGATGGTTTCGAATTTCGTGCCACCTGCCAGGGCAGCGTCCAGTGATCCGATCTCAAGTCCGTCTTCCAAATCGCTCAAGGAAGAGAGATCCGGCCTGAAGAAACCGTTCACAAAAACTATGACCCACGACGAGACCGCTGCGAAAGGGTTTCTGCTCCCTTCAGGCGGTAACACTGCAGCAGCTTCCTGCTCCGACGGCATCCAATTGGTTTTGGCAATCAGGCGCGCAAAGTCTGTATAGCGCCAGGCTTCCACACGACGGTTGGGAAACCCCACGTCGCCAAAGCTCGCCCGCGCCGCGCGGCGGCGTTCGTCAAGCCAGGCTGGCCCGCCGGACGGTACCGCGTTCGCGTTCAGATATGTGAGCGCCTGTTCCGTCATGCTGCGCTCTCTGTGATGTTGGCATAACCGGTCTCTTCCAACTCGGCCGCCAGCTCCTTACCGCCGGAGCGTACAATGCGGCCGTTCGCCAACACATGCACAAAGTCCGGGACGATATAATTCAGGAGCCGCTGATAGTGAGTGATGATGATCATGGAGCGTGTTGGAGCGCGCAGGGCGTTGACCCCCTCGGACACGACCTTCAGGGCATCAATGTCCAGCCCACTGTCCGTCTCATCCAAAATCGCAAGAGAGGGCTCAAGCAGGCTCATCTGCAACATCTCCGCGCGCTTCTTCTCACCACCGGAGAACCCGACATTGAGAGGTCGTTTCAACATTTCATCACGGACGTTGAGCTGCTTTGCCTTTTCCCGCACCAGTTTCAAAAACCGAACAGCATCCAGCTCCTCTTCACCGCGCGCCTTGCGCTGGGCGTTCACGGCGGTTTTGAGAAAGGTCATGGTGGTGACGCCGGGTATCTCGATTGGGTATTGGAACGCGAGAAAAATACCTGCGGACGCCCGCTCTTCAATGCTGAGCTCTGTCAGGTCTTTTCCCTTATAGGTGATTGAGCCACCCGTGATCTGATAGGTATCACGACCGGCCAACACATTTGACAGAGTGCTCTTGCCAGACCCGTTTGGTCCCATGATGGCATGCACTTCGCCTTCACCAATAGAAAGCGTGATCCCTTTCAGGATTTTGGTTCCGTCAACGCTGGCATGCAGGTCTTTGATCTCTAACATTTTCTTGTTCCTTCTGTGCCGGGTTAACCGACACTGCCTTCCAGACTAATCGCGACAAGTTTTTGCGCTTCGACGGCAAATTCCATCGGCAATTGCTGCAGCACATCACGACAAAAACCGTTTACCAGCAACGCCACCGCTTCTTCCGCATTCAGCCCGCGCTGCATGCAGTAGAAAAGCTGGTCATCGCTCAGCTTCGAGGTGGTGGCCTCATGCTCCAAAATAGCCGTCGGGTTCTTGCTCTCAATGTAGGGCACCGTGTGGGCCGAACATTTGTCGCCGATAAGCAGGCTGTCGCACTGGGTAAAGTTGCGGGCGTTTTCCGCTTTCTTGTGAACAGAGACCAGTCCGCGATAGGTGCTGGACGACCGCCCGGCGGCGATGCCTTTTGAGATGATCCGGCTGGTGGTGTTCTTACCCAGATGGATCATCTTGGTCCCACTGTCTACTTGCTGCAGATTGTTTGAAATCGCAACCGAATAGAACTCACCTACCGAATTGTCTCCCCGCAATATGCAACTGGGATACTTCCAGGTCACAGCAGAGCCGGTTTCGATCTGGGTCCAGGAAATCTTGGAATTGGCGCCACGGCAGTCACCGCGCTTGGTGACAAAATTATAGATGCCGCCTTTGCCGTTCTCATCACCCGGATACCAGTTCTGTACCGTGGAATATTTGATCTCGGCATCGTCCATCACAATGAGCTCAACAACAGCCGCGTGAAGCTGGTTCTCATCGCGCATCGGCGCCGTGCAGCCTTCGAGGTAGCTTACATACCCGCCATCTTCGACAATAATCAGTGTGCGCTCAAACTGACCTGTGTCCTCTTCATTGATGCGGAAATAGGTCGAGAGTTCCATCGGGCATCGAACACCCTTGGGTATAAAGACAAAGGACCCATCAGAAAAAACAGCCGAGTTGAGCGTCGCGTAATAATTGTCGGTTGGCGGTACCACCGTGCCAAGATATTTCCGAACAAGCTCCGGGTATTCCTGCACCGCTTCGGAAAACGAACAGAAAATAACGCCGGACTCTTTCAGCTTCTCCTTAAAGGTCGTGACAACGGACACACTGTCAAACACGGCATCGACAGCCACGCCAGCCAAGGCCATCTGTTCGACCAGAGGAATGCCCAGCTTCTCGTATGTTTCCAAAATCTTTGGGTCAATTTCGTCGAGGCTTTTTGGGCGGTCCTCATCACTTATTGGCGCCGCATAATAGTAGAAGTCCTGAAAGTCGATCTCAGGATAATTGACTTTAGCCCACTGAGGTTCGTCCAGGGTCAACCAGCGGCGGTAGGCATCCAGGCGCCACTCGAGCAACCAGTCGGGTTCATTCTTCTTGGCAGAGATAAAACGAACCGTATCTTCGTTCAGGCCTTTAGGGGCCTTCTCGGACTTAATGTCAGTGGCAAAGCCATACTTGTATTTGCCGACGGCTTCGTCGACTGCCTCAACTGTTTCACGTGTTGCTGCCATGTTGCTTATCCTTCCGCCACTGCCAAGGTGGTTGCCGTGGTTGGCACCCTGTCAGCTACTCCACTCACCGTGCACGTTGCCCGGATCCATGCTTCCGCAAACATCTCTACTTCTTCTTCAGTGCTGCTCCAGCCCAGGCTTACCCGGATGGCACCAGCGCTGAGTACCTCTTCAACGCCCATCGCGGCCAGCACGTGCGACCGCGCCACCTTGCCCGACGAGCATGCTGCCCCAGCGCTTACCGC
>CAZFHW010000080.1:5720-13378 GCA_964518885.1 uncultured Parvibaculum sp.
GCGTCCGTCGCCAACACAAAGGCGCCGACACCCTGAGGGCCGCCAATCTTGTGTGCTGACAGCGTCGCCATGTCCACACCATTGCTCCCCAGGTCAAAACTCTCTTTGCCTGCGATCTGAATGGCATCGGCGTGCAGCACCCCACCGGCCTCTTTCACAAGCTGCGAAATGGCAAGGAGGGGCTGGACGACACCGGTCTCGTTATTGGCGGCCATCACAGACACAAAGGGACGCGATCCGCTTGTAGCCAGCAAGCCAGACAATGCATCAAGGTCCACAAGCCCATCCGAGGTTACCGGTATTTCCGCCACCGACAGTCCGGTTTCGGTACCGGCTTTTTCAGCAGCAGCCGTAATAGAAGGGTGTTCAATGGCAGAAATCAGGATGGCACTTGCGCCTCTTGCCGCCACTTGCGCAAACGCGAGGTGATTGGCTTCTGTTCCACCGCTCGTAAAGGTCACACCGTCCGGTGCCACACCGACAAGTGCTGCAACGGCTTCTCGCGCGTGTTCGATGCATGCGTGGGCCCGTCTGCCCTCTCCATGAACCGAGGAAGCGTTGCCGACTGATGAGAGGGCATCAAGCACAGCCTCACGCGCCTGGTCACGCAAAGGTGCCGTCGCGTTGAAGTCAAAATATGTGCGTTTATTGCTCATCCGTCAGCTCATCGTTATTGGCCTGCCGGCCAGCTCCACTCACCTTAAAGAGACCTTACCCACCCGTGTCTTAGGTCAACCGCCGCCGTCTCGCCAGAGGTTAATCCGCCACATCAAATGCGTGTGCTTTCTGATGTTGCCCAGCGGCATCCTGCGTAGGCAATGCTGAAGCGTCATAACCTACATCTATAGGAGCGGACCGACGAACCCGTCGTTCCATAACATCTTCCAATGAAACACTGCTCAGATAGAGCTGTATCTGATGTCCCAATTCGTCCCATAGATCATGGGTGAGGCACCGGGTCCCATCGGACAGGCAGCCATTAGGGGACTCTGACTTGCAGCGGGTAACAGAGAGAGGTTCATCGACAGCAAAAATAATGTCGGAAATACGTGTTTCTCCCAATGCCCGTGCCAACAGATACCCCCCGCCTGGCCCCCGAACAGATTTCACCAGTCCTCCACGCCTGAGGCGCGCGAACAATTGTTCCAGGTAGGACAAAGAAATTTCCTGACGCGATGCGATATCGGCCAGAGAAACCGGTCGATTATCGCTATATTTGGCAAGGTCAGCCATGGCCATGACGGCATAGCGACCCTTGGTGGTCATTTTCACAATTCTTCTCCTTGGCTCACAAGCGTCCCCCAAAACCCGTCGGCAAACGATAAATCCCGTTTACCCTTCTTGTGCGCAGAACAACGTGCACGCCATTTTCTTGCGCAAGAAACAGTTGCCTGTGGTAAGTAACGGCGCCTTGCCGAAATATGTTTCGGTCAGGCGACCGAACAGGGGACTCAACAATACCCTGTCCGGTAGTCAAGTATTTAGTCCTTTTTCGCTAATTTGCTACCCCTAATAGCCGTTTATTTTACTTGGGAATTGGACAATTGAGACTTTCTGGCAGAAAACTGCCAGATTTAATCCTGGTATCAAGGAACGAAAACAGACATGCCGGAAGTCATTTTCAATGGTCCCGCTGGTCGGCTTGAAGGCCGTTATCACATCAGCCAGACCCCCAACGCGCCCCTTGCCCTGGTTTTGCACCCGCATCCCCAGTTTGGTGGCACCATGAACAATCCGGTTACTTATTCATTGTTCCAGATTTTTGTGGAGCGCGGCTTTTCTGTCCTGCGGATCAATTTCCGCGGCGTTGGTCGCAGCCAGGGTGTCTTTGATGGTGGGATTGGTGAGCTGTCAGATGCCGCCACAGCCCTCGACTGGCTGCAGGCTCAGCACGGTGAAGCCCCCCAATGCTGGATTGCGGGCTTTTCGTTTGGGGCCTGGATTGGCATGCAGGTGCTGATGCGTCGCCCGGAGGTGGATGGTTTCATCTCAGTCGCTCCCCCTGCCAACATGTACGATTTCTCGTTCCTGGCACCTTGCCCTTCATCGGGCATTGTTGTGTCCGGCAGCATTGACCAGGTCGCCCCAGAGGCCGACGTGCTTCGGCTCGTCGAACGGTTGAAAACGCAGAAAGGGATTGTGATCGAGCATCACTCGATCCCCGGTGCGAACCATTTTTATGACAATCGCATTGAGCAGCTCACGGATACGGTGGGAAACTATCTTGATATGCGTATGGCGCCTGCTCCCGCCGAAGAAAGCGCCGAGTAACGTTCTTCACGACCCAGAAGCGCGGCAGAACTGGCCGCCTTTTTGCGGCTTGGGAACACCCGTTGTGCCGGGCACGCTCAAAGGCAGCCCCCGGCGCGACCGGACAGCGAGGTAGGCAAAGGCCTCCGCCTCGATGTCATCGCCCCGCCATCCCACGGCCTCGGCGGCGTCCACCGGGGCTCCCAGTCGCTCATTCAGCATTTTCATCAGCGTGGGATTTTTGCGCCCGCCGCCACACACGATCCATCGTGTAGGCAGAGCGGACATGTGTTCGCGCGCCCGGGCCACACACGCAGCCGTAAAGGCGGTCAGGGTCGCCGCCCCGTCATCCAGGTTCAGGCCGGCAACAGGGCTTAGAGAAAAATCAAGCCGGTCGAGAGACTTCGGCGGCGTAACGTTGAAGAACGGCTGATCCAGCATGGCCGTCAGAATGGTCTCTTCCACCTTTCCGCGTGCAGCGATTTTACCCCCCTCATCCATGCGCCCCGCGCCGTGCTGATGCACCCAGTCATCAATCAGGCCGTTGGCTGGCCCTGTGTCGAACGCCAGAATGGCGTCGTCTGGCCCCAACCAGGTAACGTTACCCACGCCGCCAAGGTTCAGTACCGCGATCGGCAGGGTGTCGCGCAGAGAGGCGGCTAACGCCTTGTGGTAGAGCGGCGCAAAAGGCGCCCCTTCCCCCCCGGCGGCAACATCAGCGCTGCGGAAGTCGTTCACCACATCAATGCCCGTGAGGTCGGCCAGCTGCTGTCCGAGGCCAATCTGCGCAGTCCGGCCCTGTTCTGGCTGATGCAGGACGGTCTGCCCGTGAAAACCGATTAAATCAATGTCTGCCACGGTCAGCCCGTTGGTCTCCATAAACCGGATGACCGCGTCGGCGTGGGCCTTCGTCACCAATATTTCGGCCTCGTTCACGCTGGCGGGTTGGGGAGCACCGGCTTTCCAGGTGGCGGCGTCATCAATGGCCTGGCGCAGCAATGTGCGCTGCTCCGATGAATAAGGCGTGGCGGCGGAGGGTCCGGGTGTCACCTGGTTTTCGCCATCTGTTTCAAGCAGCGCCACGTCGATGCCGTCCATGGACGTGCCGCTCATTAATCCAATTGCTCTCAACAGTTTCGTCATCGTCCAGCCCCCGCCCCTGCACAACCTCTGCAACTTGCCAATTCAGGCGCAATCCGTGATACACCAGCGCCACGCGCTCGCCCAAGAGTGAATAACACAAATAGATAAAGACAGACCTATGACCCGCTTCACATCCCAATTTCTGAATGAACTCGAGCCACGAGGCTTCATTCACCAATGCTCCGACTTCGACGCGCTGGACAGCGCAGCGACCAAGGGCATTGTCACTGGGTATGTGGGTTTTGACTGCACAGCGCCCTCGCTCCATGTCGGCAATCTGCTGTCGATCATGATGCTGCGTCGGCTGCAACAGGCGGGCGGCAAACCCATCGTGGTAATGGGCGGTGGCACCACGCGGATCGGCGACCCGTCTTTTCGGGACGATCAGCGCAAACTGCTCGACGACAGTCAGATCGACGCCAACATGGCGGGCATCAAACAGGTATTTACGAAGTTCCTGACCTTTGGTGACGGCCCGACGGACGCCCTCATGGTGGACAATCGCGAATGGCTGGACGATCTGAAATACATCGACTTCCTGCGTGACATCGGTCGCCACTTCTCCGTCAACAAGATGCTGACCTTTGACAGCGTGAAACTCCGCCTCGACCGGGAGCAGCCGCTCTCCTTCCTTGAATTCAACTACATGATTATTCAGGGCTATGATTTTGTTGAGCTTCACCGACGCTATGGCTGCACACTGCAAATGGGCGGTTCGGACCAGTGGGGTAATATCATCAACGGTATCGATCTGGGGCGGCGTGTCGATCAGGCGTCGCTTGTCGGTCTCACCACACCGCTGCTCACCACCTCGTCCGGTGCCAAGATGGGCAAGACCGCGGACGGGGCTGTATGGCTGAATGCCGACATGCTCAGCCCGTATGACTATTGGCAGTTCTGGCGCAACACGGACGATGCCGATGTGGGCACCTTGCTGCGCCGCTTCACCGAGCTTCCCATTGCCGACATTGAAAAGCTGGAAGCACTGGAAGGTGCCGACCTGAACGACGCGAAAAAGACGCTTGCTACAGAAGCCACCGCCATGGCCCATGGCCGTGCGGAAGCCGACAAAGCGGCAGAAACCGCCCGCGTGGCATTTGAGCAAGGCGCTATCAGCATCGACCTGCCGACCGTGGAAATTGCGTCTGCCGATCTTGAGGCAGGCTTCGGCGTTCTCACGGCTTTCGTAACAGCTGGGCTTTGCGCCTCAAATGGCGAAGCACGTCGGCAGATCAAAGGCGGCGGCGCCCGTGTCAACGACAAACAGGTTCAGGACGAGCGCGGCACACTGTCCCCAGCCGACCTCGCCGACAGCGGCGTCATCAAGCTTTCGCTGGGCAAGAAGAAACATGTGCTGTTGAAGCCTGTTTGATCCCATGAAAAAGCCCGGCCATTTTCTGCCGGGCTTTTGTCTGCCATCGCGCATCAATCGTCACGCCAATGCGTTTTATCCTTCTTGGCTTTCTTGATCCTTTTGCCAAATTTTCGATCCTGGACATGACGTTGCGCAAAGCTCTGTGTGTTGAGAGCCTCTTCGGTCGCAAGTTTCATCCAACGGCTCAACCGTGCCGGATCAAGCGATCCATCGGCGATGGCCGCCTGTACGGCACAACCGGGTTCTTTCGTGTGTTGGCAATTGTTGAACTTGCAGTTTGCCGCCAGATCAACGATGTCGGCGAAGACCTCTTTTATGCCCTCTTCCACTTGCGTCAGTTGCAGCTCTCGCATGCCGGGCGTATCCGCCAGCCAGCCGCCTTTCGGTAATCGGTGCAATGTGCGACCGGTGGTCGTGTGGCGCCCTTTGGAATCGTCCACCCGCACATCGCGGGTTTCAATATCATCGTTGCCGATAAGCGTGTTGATCAAAGTCGACTTGCCGACACCAGACGATCCGACCAGCGCCACCGTCTGCCCATAGCCACACCAAGTCTCCAAACATTTGGCGGAGCTGAGGTCTCGTGCATCCACCATTTCAACAACCAGACCGGGTTGAAGTTCCTCAACGGTCCTTATGAATTCGTCTGGCTCCTCCACCAGATCACCCTTTGTGAGAATAATGACAGGTGTTACGTGCGCTTCGTGTGCCAGAGCCAGATAGCGCTCAAGGCGTGCAACATTGAAGTCGAAATTACAGGACGCCACAATGAACAGTGTGTCGATATTGGCCGCAATAAGTTGGTCCCCCCGGTGAGACCCCGCAGCGCGGCGCTTGAAGATACTTTTGCGTTCCAGCAGGCGTTTCGGGCGGAACGTCTCCGGCTCCAGCAGAAGCCAGTCTCCCACGGTTGCCGTCGTGCCCTCGCCGTCCACCGAACTGTAGGGCATTGTCATCCGATCAAGACCCACGCCGATAACCTGGATTTGGCTTCGGTGAACAGTCTTTATGCGGGCAGGAATGAAGTTTGTTAAATCATCGGGCTCTAACTGGGATGTGAAAAAATTATCCCAGCCATATTCAGCAAGTTTGGAAATTTCGATTGTCATTTGTATATCACCAGCTTCTGCCCATCATCTGTTGATCGGGGCGGATACAGAACACACCGAAATGCTTCACCACATTGATATGATGATTGATTTCGAAAATTGAGCTGGTAGAGCGCAAATGAATTATCGCTGTTTCTAGCAAGCCAAGCCCGCCCCAAAACAAAGAGGACAATCCACTAGGTCCGTCCACCGGCCAGCTGGAAAACACGAACAATCACAAATTTCTCCCTTTTCGTTTGGTATGCCTCGCCGCCGAGGCAAAGCTACAGTACGGGCTATCTGTCACCGCCTCCAGCCTCAAATTGCAAAAGCCCGGCGGTTTCCCGTCGGGCTTTGTTTTGCGTGATGCTGAAAGCTATTCAGCAGCACTTCCGGACAGCGCGAAGATGGCGCCTTTGCCGTCACCACCATTTATCTGCTTCAGATACTTGATGCCTTCTTCTGCAATGGCATCACCGACCATGCGATCACCCTCAGCATGGAGTTCGGCCATATCCACAAAGGCCGCATAACTCGGGGCGGTGCGTTCCGTAATAATGCCCGCCTTCAGCAGAGTCTTGATGAGGGTACGGAAAATGCTGGTGGATTTGCGCATCTGTTTACGCATCACTGCATCGCCCATAGCTTCCATGAGCGCGCTTTGCACCCACTGCCATTCGAGACCGACTTTCGCGTACATGTCCTTCTTCTGCTCCGGCCCGCTGGAATTGCGAAACAGGGTCATGAAGACTTCCAGCGCCCAGTCCTCGATCATGTCGCGCTCTGCCTCGGGCAGGTTTGGCACGGTGCGGTCAGCCCATATTTTACCAAACTTATGGTGGAAGGCTTCATCTGTCATGACGAGCTGCATCAGTTTCTTGAGCAGTGGATCATGGGCATTGGTGTAGAAGGCCGCAAAGGTGCCCATCGCGAGCCCCTCCAGCACCATCTGCATGCCAACCAGTTCTTCCAGACGATCGGCGTGCTGACCAGTTCCACCAGCAGTTCTTTCAATACATGCCCGCAAGGGGTGGGCTTGCCCCATCGTGCGGTGATGTAGCGAGAAAAACCGGTGACGTGGCGGGCTTCCTCGCGGGTCTGGTTGGCGGCGTATTCCTGTGCGCCCGGACAAAACTTCAAATCTCTCAGCGCGTTGTTGGGCGACCAGGGCGCTGCAGCGGCGACTGGTTTTCGACCTGCTCAGTTGCGGCGCCTTCTGGAGGTAATGTCTCGCCGAACTCGAAGATACGCCTCAAAAACCCGGGTGCCAGGGCGGCTAGAGGATTAACCGTGATAACCGGTTTGTCGCGTGTTCCCCGGACAGCATAGGTGACGGCAAAAATACCCTCTCCTTCGCGCCCGACAATGATATCTCCAAGAATCGGTACATTGCCCAGGATCGAGTTCAACGTGTAAGCAGGAACAATGGTGCCGTTCAGGTCAAACTTGCCTTCCTTTCGATCCACCTGCCCTTTGATTGTCAGGCCAAATGCAGGACCGCTCATGCGCGCACCTTCTACGTGGAAGCGCTCCGTCGTCATGCGATAAGGCAGATCAAGATTTTCAAATCGAATACCCTCACCTTCCAAAGTGTCGCCCAATCCGGTGAGTGATCCCACGGTCAAAATGTTGGCCAGCATTGGCGCGTCCACAACACGGAAGTCTCTCACCAGAACTTTTCCCGCCAGCGGCGCACCCGGGCTGAGATCATCAAAGGTGCCAGAAACGATCAGCTCTCCCTCTCGAATGCTCTCGTAAAAATCGATTGCGCGGAGGACCGCGCCCGCATCGCTGGAAGTGGC
>CAZFHW010000081.1:0-13214 GCA_964518885.1 uncultured Parvibaculum sp.
AATCTGGATTGGCGACGGTGAGAAAGACAGCCGCGGCAGCCGCTGCGATTGCCGGGTGTCGTCAGAAGGATGTTTTCATCGCCTCGACGGGTGTGATCGGCGAGGTGCTGGATGGGGAAGCAATCGGGGCGGCTATTGGCAGCGCTGTAGAAGGCGGTGAGGCCAGCTGGGAAGCTGCGGCCAAAGCCATCATGACCACCGACACCTATGCCAAGTTCACGACGCGGACCGTCAAGATCGGCGATGTGGACGTGACGATTAACGGCATTGCCAAAGGGTCTGGCATGATCCAGCCGGACCTGGCCACCATGCTGGTTTTTCTTTTCACGGACGCAGCTCTTCCCGCCTCTGTTCTGCAAACCCTGCTGTTGCTTGAGGTGCGTAGCAGTTTCAACGCGATTACCGTTGATAGTGATACGTCGACCAGCGACACGGTGTTGCTTTTTGCGACCGGTACTGCGATGGCGGAAGACGGCACTGCTATCTCGCCTATTACACATGCAGGCGATCCGAAATTGCGGGCCTTCCATGCTGCCCTCGGCGATCTCATGACGGACCTTGCACACCAGGTGGTGCGCGATGGCGAAGGGGCCTCCAAGTTTATTGAGATCACGGTCGGCGGGGCGACCAGCCACAAAGCGGCCCGCCAGATAGCCCTCTCGATTGCCAATTCACCCTTGGTCAAGACGGCGATTGCCGGAGAAGACGCCAATTGGGGCCGGATTGTTATGGCGGTTGGCAAGTCAGGTGAAGAGGCCAATCGCGACCGCCTGGCTATTTCCATTGGTGGTGTGAAAGTGGCAAAAAACGGTGTGGCGGTGGAGGGGTATGACGAAACACCGGTCACGCGTCATATGAAGGGCCAGGACATCGTTATCAAGGTGGATGTGGGGGTTGGCAAAGCCGAGGCCACGGTCTGGACCTGCGACCTCACCTATGACTACATTCGAATCAACGCTGATTATAGAAGCTGAGATCGGGGCAGACGGCATATCCAAAGGCCGGATGTTCTAGGGGAGGGGCGGTTGACCAGCGCTGACATTATCAATGGAGGGTTGGGAACACGGTGTCTTGTGACGCCTCGGTTGAGGCTTCGCTGGATTGCTCGGGATGATGCCAATGCGCTTGCAGAATATGGCAGTGAGCCGCTGATCCGGCAGAAAACAGAAACCATTCCCTATCCTTATGATGAAGCGATGGCACGTGATTGGATTGTCGAGGCTGATGTGCTGCGACGCCAGGGCCAGGCTTATCGGTTTGCGGTCACTGATGCTGCGACCGGGGATTTTGTTGGGGTATCCGCTTTTGCCACAGTTGCTGAATGTGACGGTGTTGCGGAGCTTGGATATTGGCTTGGGCGGCCATTCTGGGACCGGGGGTATGGTCGTGAAGCCGTCGCCGCGCTGGTCGCTTTTGGTTATGACATTCTCAAGCTCCGTTCGATCGAAGCAATTGTCTATGCCGAAAACACCGCCTCCGTCTCGGTTTTGCAGGGACTGGGGTTTGCCGAGACAAAGTTTGAGGTCCGTGATGTGCCAGAGCGCGGGGGTGCCAGACTTATCCGGCGTTTCTCCCTCGATTTTGCACCGGTGGAAACGGTGTCCGACGTTTCAACTGCCACCAGCCGCGTCGCGTGACAGACGTGCAAGGAGAGGTTTTGTCAAAACCAATTGTTCTGGTCTCAGCCTGTGCGCTCGTCGATATTGAAGGGCGCGTGTTGCTTGCCCAACGTCCTGAGGGCAAATCCATGGCAGGTCTGTGGGAGTTTCCCGGTGGGAAGGTTGAGGTTGGCGAAACACCAGAAGAGACGCTTATTCGCGAGCTGTCAGAGGAGCTTGCCATTGATGTGACGGCTTCGTGCCTCGCCCCCTTTACGTTCGCCAGCCACAGTTATGATGATTTTCATCTGATGATGCCGCTGTATCTCTGCCGTAAGTGGGAAGGTATTCCACAGCCGGTCGAGGGGCAGGTCCTGAAATGGGTGCGGCCCCTTCAGATGAAGGACTATCCAATGCCTCCCGCCGATGAGCCGCTTGTTGCCATGTTGCGGGATTTCCTATGAGGTGGGCTTGAAACGGGGGATTTCATGAAACGCTTAGCAGGGGTGACCCGGGATTTTTTTATGGATGTGCGCGGAGCAACAGCGCCGGAATATGCGCTCGTTGCCGTCTTTGTTGCCGGTGTCCTGATTGCCACAATGTTTGCTCTGGGGGTCGATGTGCTGGCACTCTATCAGTCTGTTGCAGATAGTTGGCCGACCTAGGTCGCATCTGATTTCAGAGTGGCATCCTTCAGCGCATCAGCAAGTCGCATCTTCGCGGACCCAGGGCGCAATGGTTTTTGCTGGCTCTCGTGAGGCGCCCAACCTGTCGCATAGAGTATTTCGAAGCTCGCACGCAGACGTCCGTCCGGGTCGGCAAACTGCTCCTGATAAAGTTCGGCAGCGCGAATTAAAGTGCCCCGCTTGAGCGGCACGCGGCGTCGACCATTCAATGCATTGGTTTCGCCCATAGCTTGGAGGTCGCGGAAGAGATGAAATGCCGTGTCGTAGCGCACCGTCACCAAATCCGCGTCGACTACCGGCAAGGCCAGCCCCGCCCGTTGCAAGAGGCCGCCCAGATCCTGCACATCGGCAAAAGGTGAGATGCGCGGCGATACGCCCCCATCGCATTCCACTTCTGCCTGGGTCAGCACATGGCGAAGTTCGTGGAGGGTTTCCCCCCCAAACAGAGCGCCGATAAATAAGCCGTCCGGTTTGAGAGCCTGGCGGATCTGCACCAGGGCACCGGGCAGATCGTTCACCCAGTGCAGGGATAATGCGCTGGTGACCAGATCAAGGCTTTGACGACGGATGGGGAGAAATTCTTCGTCAGCCACGATCTTGAAGCCCGGTGTTTGGGCTTTTGTGGCGTGGGCAATCATGGAGGGAGATAGGTCGGCGGAGAGAATGGTTTTGATCTTCGCGGGACCTAAAATCTCACGCGCGACTGTCCCGTGATGACACCCGAGGTCCAATGCGGTCTGAAAAACCCGGTTCGTGCTCTCCAGGCGACCGCCGATTTCGTCAGCTGCCCGACGGACCAGAAAGTCATAATTCTCAAAACCAGCCGCAGCGCGGGCGCGGTGGCGGGCAACCAGTTTTCGGTCAAAGGGGGCGACGGCTTGGGAGTCAGCTTGGGACATGGGCGCACTATGACAATATGGGGAAGGGACACAAGATGCTTTTCTGACTGGCCCGAGCCGCTTATCATTTGAAGTATGGCAATACAGGCCCAACCGATTGTCCGGGGACTGCAGCGGGCATTGCGCGCAGGCATGGACGTTCTGCTGCCTCCCCGGTGTCTTTCCTGCAATGCGCCTCTTTGGGGGGAAACACAGGTCTGTGCGGCCTGCTGGTCGTCTTTGCAGTTTATCGACGCCCCCCTTTGTGATGTGAGCGGCGTGCCTTTCCCCTTCGATCCTGGGACCAATACGTTAAGCGCTGAGGTGTTGGCGAGACAGCCTGCGTTTAACCGTGCTCGCGCCGCGCTGCGGTATGACGCGGCGAGTGGGCGCCTTGTTTCCCGGTTAAAATATGGAGATCGGCTGGAGGCGGTGCCACTCTTTGCCAGGTGGATGGTCGGGGCGGGTGCTGAACTGCTGGAAGATGCTGATGTGATTGTGCCTGTGCCCCTTCACCCTTCCCGGTTGTTTCAACGGCGGTTCAACCAGTCTGCGGAGCTTGCCCGTGCGGTCTCTCATTTGAGTGGTGTGCCCGTTGTTCCCGATTTGTTGATGAGGACGCGGGCCACGCCCACGCAAGTGGGTCTGTCGGCGGCAGGTCGGCGGCGCAATGTCGCGGGCGCATTTGCTCTGACGCCGGGAAGTGGTGAAAAAGTAATGGAACGCCACGTTTTGCTGGTCGACGATGTTTTGACAACGGGTGCAACCGTGGAGGCGTGTGCGCGGCGACTTGGGTCCGAGGGGGCGGCGCGTGTTGATGTTCTGACCCTTGCCCGGGTTGTTCCTGGTGAGGATGCCCCTATATGATTGCTCAACAGCAGTTCTGATATGCTTTGGCTTAGGAGAAGCGCGTGGCTGACGTAACGATTTATACGACGATGATGTGCCCCTATTGCTTCCGGGCAAAAGAATTGCTGGGTGAAAAAGGCGTTTCCTACAAGGAAGTCAATGTCGGCATGGATGTGGATTTGCGCCGCGAAATGATGACACGTGCTGGGGGTAGTCACACAGTCCCTCAAATTTTCATTGGCGAGACGCATATTGGCGGATGTGATGAGCTGTACGCGTTGGATGCCCGTGGCGCCCTTGATGCAGCGCTTGCCGGTTGATCGGCCAGCCGAAAAAAGACCCGAACCCTTCCCGTTTTATGGCGGCTTGTGTGCAATTGCGCACAGGTACCGATATGGACGCGAATATTGAAGCAGCCAGTGTTCTGATCCGGGAAGCGGCTGCCAATGGTGCTGATTTCATTGCGACACCAGAAACCACCGCTCTGATGGAATTGGGCGCCAAGCGGCTTTTTGCAAACATTGTGGCTGAGCAAGATGACCGCGCACTGAAGGCTTTCCGGGCGCTTGCCCATGAGCTTGATGTGCATCTTCTCATCGGGTCCTTGGCCGTGCGGGTTGATGAAGATAAAGCGGCCAACCGATCCTTCCTGCTGTCACCTGCCGGTGAGGTGGTAGCCCGCTATGACAAGATCCATATGTTTGATGTGGATCTGGGGAATGGCGAGGTCTACCGCGAGTCCAAAAATTACCAGGCGGGCGAAGAAGCTGTTCTAGCCCCGCTTCCCTGGGGACCATTGGGACTGACAGTTTGCTACGATTTAAGGTTTCCCCATCTCTACCGAAAACTTGCGCAGGCTGGTGCTAGCGTTCTCACCGTTCCCTCCGCTTTTACGCAAGGGACGGGGGCGGCTCATTGGCATGTGCTGTTGCGGGCGCGCGCTATCGAAACGGGATGCTTTGTCATTGCTCCCGCGCAAGGCGGTCGTCATGAGAACGGACGGGAGACCTATGGCCACTCGCTTATCATTGACCCCTGGGGGGGCGTTCTGGCGGAAGCGGGTGTGGACCCTTGCGTGATCATGGCAGAGATAGATCCGGTGCAGGTGGCACAGGCGCGTGCGAAGGTTCCAAGTCTCGTCCATGACCGTGCTATAGTTGGGCCCGTATAGTTTTGCAGGACATTAAGCATGATTAAATACAGGCTTGTTTGCAGCCAGGATCATGAGTTTGACGGGTGGTTTGCCGGGTCAAAAGCTTTTGACGCGCAAGTGGCTGATGGCGAGATTGCCTGTCCCATATGTGCAAACACCGACATCCGCAAAGCCCTGATGGCGCCGTCTGTTGTGACCTCAAAGCGCAGTAAGAGACACGTCACGCCGTCTGAGACGGTCGAACAGGTTCAGATACTTATGAGCAAGGTGCGGGCCCATGTCGAAAACAGCTTCGATTATGTGGGCGACCAGTTTGCGGATGAAGCGCGGCGTATCCACTATGGCGAAGCGGACGAGCGGGAGATATACGGCGAAGCGACCCTGGATGAGGCGCAAGAGCTTGTCGAAGAGGGTGTTCCCGTTGCGCCGCTTCCCTTGGACCCAGGCAAAGCAAACTGATTTCTATCTAGTTTGCCCTACCGGTGCTTACGCGCCGGATGAGAAGACCGGCCAGCTGTCGATGATGGCACCGTCTTCCAACACGGCAATATCGCCGAACTGCAAGAACACAAATTCGCTCTGTTCCGGTCGCAGGATCACGTAGTCATCTGGTTGCAAATTGATCAGGTCTGAGCCGTTCAACATTTCCTGATTGCTGGACCGGCCAAAAAACCCGTTGGGGCGTAGTCCCGGCGGTGAGACAGGTTCCGCCAGCCAATGCCCACCATAGATGAAGAAGGTGCGCTGAGTGTTGCGATCCCACAGACGCGTGGGGCCACTCAACCCTTCTAGGACAGGGAGTTCGGTTGGGTCGCTGACTTTCAAAACAGGGGTGGTGATGAAACTTGCGGGAACATGATCGGCAAGTGTCGGCACGTCGAAATGGGTTGGCTTGACGAGAGCTGACCCCACCGCGATTTCGGTCGCGTGGGTGGTCGCGTCATGCATCTGATAGGTGGGACTGCCAGCCGTGTTGAAGGTCATTGTGTGGGGTGCCCAGGCCTCGCCGTAGTGGGCGGCGGCCTCAGCGATGAAAGCTTTGTAGAGGGCGGTCGATCCCTCGAAGCTGCTTTCCTGCCAGCCCAGTATGTCGGGAACGCCCGCCAGGTGAGGGTCGTAGCCCATGAAACCCGAGAAGGTCAGGAGCGGGTCGGCATCGATGAGTTCAAGCAGGGGCCGCAATGTGCTGGGGTCGGAAAACCCACCCCGGTGCAGTCCCACATCCAATTCCAGATTAAGTCGCATCGGCAGACCGCGCGCATTGGCCAGTGCTTTGTAGTCAGCCAATCGTTGGGGGGTGTCGATCAGCCATTGCAGCTGCGCGGCGGGATCGAAGGGTGTGGGGCCGAGATGGTCGTAGAAACGGGCGGCCGCGGCAACAGGCATTGGCTTGCCGAGCAGCACATCGGCCTTGGGAAAGCCTGTTGCGACAGTGTTCAGAAAAGGCTGATGAAATATCATCAGCTTATCGGTCCCGGCTTCTTTCATCACATGGGCAAGCAGCGGGACCGACGGTAAAGATTTGGCAACGATCCGGTACCCCATGTGGGCGCCAAGATGTGATTTCAGCGTGGCGATGTTGCTGTCGAGGCGCTCACGATCAATCACCAGAGTGGGGCGCGCAAGACCTGCATTCTTGATCGCTGACTGTAACTGCAGAAAATAGGGATCATGTGCCCCGCCTTCTTTCGCTGGGCGTTTGGCCGCAACGCCACCGGCGAGAGCGAGACCGCCCCCGCTGAGCAACAGGGTTCGACGGTTCAGGCTCTTGACCCGGGCGACAAGGCTGTCAAAGGTTTCACGCAAGGCCAAATACTCCCCTCAAATGATCGTTGAGAAAGATACCTTCCGGGTCCATGGCCTGGCGTACCTCAAGGAACTCGTCCCAATGGGGGTAGAGTTTGGCGAAGTCGGGTGCCTTGAGGGTATGGAGTTTCCCCCAATGCGGTCTGCCTCCATGCTTTTGCATGATCGGCTCGATGGCCGCGAACAAGGGCCGATAATCTTCTTCATAAAAGCGGTGCACGGCGATGGAGCAACTGTCGCGTCCCTGAAAAGGAGATAGCCAGATGTCGTCGGCTTTGGTGTAGCGAAACTCCCAGGGGAAGAAGAGGTCGAGATTGTTGCTTTCAACAAATTCCCTGATTTCGCGGAATGCGGCCAGCGCGTTTTCGCGGGGCAAGTGGTATTCCATTTCATTGAAACGCACACCGCGCTCGCTGGGGTAAACCTTCCATGACGTGTCGACAAAGAATTCATCAGGGATGTCTTCCAGCGCGGAGCGGATGAAATATTCGCGCACCGTTGGCGCCCAGCCGAGATAGTCACCCAGCGCCTTCAAAGTCATGACGCCGTCATCATCGTCATTGCTGACGCGGGGTGCGATGGGCTCATCGGTCTCATTGTGGGTGATGCCGATGCACATGGACGAGAACGGAATGTAGTAAAATTCAAAGTTGCGATTGTCCCGGGCGAAATTGTCGGCTTCGGCCATCATCTCTTCAAACGGCATAACCCAGGTCCGCTTGTTGATCTTGTGGGTGGTGCGGTTTTGCAGGCGGATTTTGGTGATGATGCCTATTGATCCGAGGGAGACGCGGGCTGCCTGAAACAGGGCGGGGTTTTGCTCTGCGTCGCACCATTGCACTTCCCCATCGGCGGTAACGAGTTCCAGCCCGGTCACGAAACTTGAGAGCGAGCCGAAGGCCGTGCCAGTGCCATGGGTGGACGTGGCAATGGAACCTGCCAGCGTCTGCCGGTTGATGTCGGGCATGTTGATGAGCGCCTGGCCGTGGGCTTCCAGGGCTGGCCCTAAGTCGCCAAGCTTGCTGCCTGCCCCGACGGTTGCTTCCAAGGTCTGGTCGTTGGTTTCCAGCACGCCGTTCAAGCGATCAAGCGACACAATGGTGCCATCTGTCGGGACGAGGCCCGTGAAGGAATGACCCGTGCCGACCGCGCGGATCGGTTTGGGGCTGGTGCTGATCAGGTCGACCAGTTCTTCGACATTGGCGGGTGCAAGACGGGCTTGCGGCACGCATTGCTGACCTCCAGACCAGTTCTGCCATTTGATACGGCGCTCTGGTTGCTCTGCGAAAGTTGGGAGCGTTTTACCAGCGGACAGGGCGGCGATGGCAGCGCCCCTCATCATCAGGTTGCGGCGCGTCAAACTCATGTGTCATCTCCGGCCATAAAGGCAATTAGGTTTGTGAAATCTTCAATGCCGCAATCGGGGCACGCGCCCAGCGGTGGCATGCCGCCAAACCCGTTCAGGCTACTGTCCAGAAGTCCCTCTGGTCCACGGGCTTCAAGACGGGGTGCCCAGGCGCGGGTGTCGCCGGAAAGCGGGGCGGCATTTTCCGGGTCGGCATGGCAGGACTTGCAGGATCGCTCGTATTTTTCTGCGAGCACGGGATCGACCGGAAGACGTGTCGCAGCGGTCTGAACAATGGCCGCTCTTTCCTCTGCGCTTTGGGGGGCGGGATCCTCGCTACAGGCTGCCAGCGTTGCCACCGCAATCATAAGGGAAATGCGCAAAACACCCATTAGCTGCCTCGTTTTTGTGAGCCCACGGTCAGTAAAAGCGGAACGGGGTCGCAGGTCAAAGAATAGTTATGACTATTTTATGGAGGAAGGCAAAGCCACTGTCCAGTAGGCGTTGAGGGCAATGGCAGCCTCTTTGAGAATTGTCTCTGGCGTGGGGCGGGCTTCCTCCATGGCCATTTCGATGGCCGCGTACCCAAGCTCGACCGAGAGGCGCGCTTTTGCCCATAGCTGCTCTTTGCTGAAATGGGGCAGCAGGGGTTGTAAGGCGGCGCACCAGGCTGTTGTTACCTGATGATGGGAGGCAAGGCGCACTTGCTGCAAGGTCGGGACGGCACGCAATGCGCGCATGATGGCCAGCGCGCCGGGTTGAGCCAGGGTGACCTCCAGGGTTTCATTGAGCAAGACTTCCGTGGCTGTCATTTGGGCTTCGATACTCTGGCCAGCCTGCTGCAGACTGATCATGAAGACTTCGTTTTGCTGCTGCATCAGCCGGTCGCCCAGGGAGCGGAGGACGGCATATTTGTTGGGGAAATACCGGTATAGGGCCGGGGGCGTGATGTTTGCTCTTTCCGCAATCATGTTTGTGGAAATGCGCTCAATCCCTTCTTCCTCCAGAAGGTGTGCTGCTACATCCAGCAATCGCTCATAGGTTGCAATCGCGCGCTTTTGGCGGGGAATTCTCTTCGGTGCAAGGTCAATGGGTTTGCTGGCCTGCGTCCTCATTGTGTTTTCTCAGGGTTGGTCGCGACCATCATGTAATTTATGTCCATGTTCCGCGACAGCGTCCATCGATCGGACAGGGGGTTGTAGGTGACGCCTGTCCGATCAATGACCCTCAGACCGGTTTTCTCCAGACCTTTAAAAAGTTCAGCCGGGGTGATGAATTGCTGCCAATTGTGGGTTCCACGTGGCACCCAGCCCAGCACATATTCCGCGCCGACAATGGCAAGAGCGAAAGCCTTGAGAGACCTGTTGAGGGTGGCGCAGATCATTAGTCCGTCGGGGCGCACCATGGTGGCGCAAGCGGCCATAAAGCTCGGTACATCGGCGACGTGTTCTACCACTTCCATGTTCAACACAATGTCGAACTGCGCTCCTTCGGCTGCCAGAGCCTCTGCAGTGGTGGCTCTGTACTCAATACTGAGATCCTGCTCCGCCGCATGGACACTGGCGGTCTTGATGTTCGCCTCACCGGCATCGGCGCCGAGCACCTCTGCCCCGAGCCTGGCCATGGGTTCACACAGCAGACCCCCTCCACAGCCAATATCGAGCAGTTTCAGGCCCGAAAAGGGGGTCTTTTGCGTGTCGTCGAGGGAAAAATGGCGAATGAGGGTCTCGCGGATAAAGGCCAGCCGTGTCGGATTGAACTTGTGCAGGGGCGCAAATTTACCCTGGGGGTCCCACCATTCAGCTGCAATGGCCGAAAACCGGGCGATATCGTCTTTATCGACACTGGCGGCGAGATTGGTCACGGTATTCTCCTGTTGCGATAACCCATGTCCCCTGGTTGCAGGGGAGGGTCCATCCGAGTATGTATTGCCCCGCCGACGGTGGATCGGTGTCGGACGGCTACCGGGCCTAGATCGAAAGCATAGGTTTGGTTTTGGGTCCGGCATACCTCCGATTATTTATATGTGCTTCTCGGGCGTGCGGTCCAGTTTACCGCAGCCGGGGCGTTTGCGTGAAGGTTTGAGGCTATGGCCCGACTGGTCATGAAATTTGGTGGAACGTCTGTTGCCGATGTGGAACGCATTCGCAATGTGGCCGCCCATGTGAAACGCGAAGTCGATGACGGCCATGAAGTCGCCGTTGTTGTGTCCGCCATGTCAGGCTTTACCAACCAGCTTGTGAGTTGGACGAAGGAAGCGGCCGTGCTTCACGATGCTCGCGAATATGACACTATTGTGTCGGCGGGTGAGCAGGTGACGGTGGGACTGCTGGCGATTGCTTTGCAAGAGATGGGGGTTTCGGCCCGGTCCTGGCTCGGATGGCAGGTTCCCATTCGGACCGATGCCACGCACGGGGCCGCCCGCATTTCCGATATTGATGCGACGGCTTTGAAAGAGCGATTGAGCCAGGGGCAGGTTGCTGTGGTGGCTGGCTTCCAGGGCATTGCCCCCGACGGTCGGATTGCGACCCTGGGTCGGGGTGGCTCGGACACAAGTGCTGTTGCTGTTGCTGCAGCGCTGGGGGCTGAACGCTGCGACATCTACACAGATGTTGATGGTGTTTACACAACAGATCCGCGGATTGTGCCGAAAGCCCGCAAGTTGGATAAGATCAGCTACGAAGAAATGCTCGAAATGGCTTCTCTGGGCGCAAAAGTGCTTCAGACCCGCTCAGTAGAGCTTGCCATGGTGCATGGGGTGCGTTTGCAGGTCAGATCAAGTTTTGACGCCTATGATGCACCTCAAGGACGAGGCAGCGGAAGTAGTTACATTGGCCCTGGAACGCTTGTATGCGGCGAGGAAGAAATCGTGGAACAAGAAGTTGTAAGCGGCATCGCTTATACGAAAGATGAAGCCAAAATCACCCTCATCAAAGTGGCGGATCAGCCAGGTGTGGCAGCCCGGATATTTGGCCCGCTGGCAGACGCTGCCATTAATGTTGATATGATCGTGCAGAATATGTCTGAAGATGGCAAGCGAACGGACCTGACTTTTACCGTGCCGGGCAATGATCTTGATCGGGCTGTGGCGGTGATCGAAGGCGCTCGTGATATGATTGGCTATGAGCAGCTTTTGAGCGCGACAGATGTGGTCAAGGTGTCTGTCATCGGGATCGGGATGCGCTCACACGCTGGCGTAGCCCAGAAAATGTTCCAGACCCTTGCCGACAAGGGTATCAATATCCACGTGATCTCGACGTCTGAGATCAAAGTCAGTGTCCTTATTTCGGCGGAGTATACAGAGCTTGCTGTGCGGGCTTTACACTCAGCCTATGATCTCGACGATGACGCTGCGGCCTAGTTTTCGCGTACGACAAAAAGTGAAAGATAATAATGGCGGCGAACACGGCTCATATGTGGACGTTTCAACGATCTGACTTGCTGTCCGAAGGGGCAGCAGCCGGGGTCCTGGAAATGCGCGCCCTCTCAGGGGACCCGAGCTAATGGTCGGTGCCGGCGGGGGCCCGCGCGTATTGCTTCGCCATTTGCGCGAAGTGATGGCAAAAGCAGAGAGTTCTCAATCTCGTCTGGATCAGGTGACGCACCTGATTGCCCAGAACATGGTTGCAGAAGTGTGCTCCATCTACCTCATTCAGCCGGATGACGAGCTGGAGCTTTTTGCAACTGAGGGGCTGAAACCTTCCGCCGTGCACAAGACCCGCCTGAAGGTTGGAACAGGTCTTGTCGGCGATATCGCAGCTCATGCCCGCCCCCTCAATCTGTTTGACGCGCAGGCTCATCCCAATTTTGCCTATCGCCCAGAAACTGGCGAAGAAGTTTACAAGTCGCTGATGGGCGTTCCGATCTTGCGGTCGGGCCGGGTGGTGGGGGTGCTGGTCGTCCAGAACCGCACGATGCGCCATTACACCGAAGAAGAAATCGAGACGCTGGAGACCATCGCGATGGTTGTGGCTGAGCTTGCAGCTGCGGCCGATATGATTGATTTTGATGAGAGCGCGAAGGGTGGTGAAGGGGAAGTTCAACCTCACTACATCGAAGGCGTGATGCTGTCGGATGGGGTGGCGTTGGGGCACGCTGTTCTTCACGAACCACGCGTTCATGTCTCGCGTCTGATCGCGGAAGATGATGATGTTGAGTCAGAACGGCTTGAGACAGCTGTCTATGAACTCAGGTCTTCCATTGACCGTATGCTCTCGACTTCTGATCTCAGCCATGCAGGTGAGCATCGGGAGGTTTTGCAGGCCTACCGCATGTTCGCAAATGACCGTGGTTGGCTGAAGCGGATGCTGGAAGCGATCAAAACCGGTCTTACGGCTGAAGCAGCTGTGGAACGTGTGCAAAATGAAACCCACGCACGTATGATGCGGCAGACCGATCCTTACCGTCGTGACCGGTTGCATGACCTTGATGATCTTGCAAACAGGTTGTTGCGGCATTTAACCGGTGTTGAATTGTCTTCTGCGAGCGGTGACATCCCCGATGATGCGATCATCATAGCACGCAACATGGGGCCCGCGGATCTGCTCGATTACGACAAAGACCGGCTGCGGGGGCTGGTTCTTGAGGAAGGCTCCGCCAACGCACATGTGGCGATCGTGGCCCGCGCCCTAGGCATTGCCGCGGTCGGTCGTGCGCAGGGGGTATTGGAACGGATCGAAGATGGCGATGCTGTCATCGTTGACGGTGACACGGGTGAGCTTTACCTGCGCCCGAGCCATGATATTGTAGAAGCTTATTCGGAAAAAGCACGTTTCCGAGCTCGCAGACAAGCGCAGTACAAAGCGATCCGTCACGATCCCGCTGTCACCCTTGATGGGGTGAAGGTGGAACTCAACATCAATGCCGGCCTTATGGTGGACCTGCCGCATTTGCCGGAGA
>CAZFHW010000082.1:0-13147 GCA_964518885.1 uncultured Parvibaculum sp.
TCTCGCAGGCTTTTCACCTTATCCGTCATCGCCATCAATTTTCACTCACAATTCAACTTCCAATGGACGGGACCATATCATAATTGCCAAAAAGGCACGTAACAGTTGGGACATATCACCCATTATCCATGGGAATAGCCGAAATAATGACTATCGCCTGAGCGTGGGGATCATCGTCCGTAATGGTCAGGTGAATTTGTGCCTGCATTCCTTTGGGTGTCATCTGGGTCAGGCGCGTTGCCGCCCCCCCTGTCAGGGCCATTGTGGGCTGGCCGCTCCTCAGATTAACCACGCCCATGTCCCGCCAGAAGACCCCCTGGCGCATCCCCGTCCCCAGCGCCTTGGAACAGGCCTCTTTTGCCGCAAAGCGCTTGGCATAAGAAGCGGCACGATTGCGTCGGCGTTCCGATTTCTGGCGCTCGATATCCGTGAATAAGCGTTCGACAAACCGGTCCCCATAACGCTCCAACGTACGCTCGATGCGCTTGATATCAATAATGTCGTTTCCGATACCGAGAATCATGAAGTCTCCTCAACTGGATTGAGGAACCAGTGTCTCCGCCCGCGCCACATCCATCAAGGTCCGCATTCTCTTTATCGTTCCATCGAGACCACCAAAGATTGCCTCACCGATCAAAAAATGCCCGATATTCAATTCGCGCAGGTCAGCCAGCGCGGCTATGGGAGCAACTGTCTCAAAGGTCAATCCATGCCCCGCATGCACCTCCAGCCCCATCCCGGCGCCGTCTATCGCGGCCTGGGTAAGCCGCTCCAGTTCCCGTCCGGCAGCAATACCATCTCCCGCAAAGCAGGCTTCACAGTAAGCGCCGGTGTGCAACTCCACGACAGGAACTTTCAAAGACGTCGCCGCTTCCAACTGCCTCGTATTCGCCTCAATAAAAAGCGAGACGCGGATCGATGCCTCCGTCAGCTCCGCCGCCATGGAAGCAAGGCGATTGTGTGAGCCAGCGGCATCAAGACCACCTTCTGTTGTACGTTCTTCCCGTCGTTCAGGAACAATACAAACCGCGTGAGGCCGGTGCCGTAGCGCAATTTCGAGCATCTCTGGCGTTGCTGCCATTTCGAAGTTCAGAGGCACCGTGAGCGCATCCATCAACCGCTCAATATCGCCATCAGAAATATGTCGCCGGTCCTCGCGCAAATGAGCTGTAATACCGTCCGCCCCGGCTTCAGCCGCCAGCAGAGCCGCTCGCACCGGGTCAGGAAGATTGCCGCCGCGCGCATTTCGGATCGTCGCGACGTGGTCAATGTTGACCCCGAGCCGCAATTTATGCGTACCGGACATGCATCAACTCCATTCTGGTTTATGACTTAGTGGCTGCAGATGGACCGTTCTCACCGATGCGAATATCCATTGCCTTTTTGGCAATTCTCGCCCGCCTTTTGGCTTGATAGGTCTCAACCGTACTGCGAATGAGGTAGTAGACAATGCCAGCACAGACAAGACCCAATGGAATGCCCCCAACCATCATTGGCACCAGAACCGGTAAAATTGCATCGATTCCCTGACCCGAGAACATGTTGATGCTTAGTTCTGGCTCGCTCGGCGCTTCCGATCCTTGCAACAACCAATACCCAACATCGTAGGTTCCGATCCAGATGAACGGAAACGTCAGAGGATTGCCAATAAAAGTGCCAAAGGCCGACGCGATCAAGTTACCCCTAAATATCCAGGCAACAGCAAAGCCAATGACAAAATGAAAGCCGAGAAATGGGGTAAATGAGGCGAACGCACCAGCAGCGACACCAATCGCAACCGCGTGCGGCGTGCCGCTTAACCGCCAAACCCGACGCCAGCCATATTGGAAAGCGCGCTTCCATCCCAATCGTGGCCAAACTAGCTCACGAAGGCGTTGCAGGGGGTGAAGCTCAATACGGCGGCGGAACATGAGATCCTACTTTAGCCCCCGACTACCAGGTTTAATCGCTGGAATAACAACCAGTTCAGGAGGCAATTTATCAGCATCAAAAGTTGGAATGGCGAGTCTTGCCAGAGACACCAGTTTAACACCAATTTCTGCTGTCCCGTTCGATCTATCGATCAGGCACGCAGCCCCCACAACGTTCCCTCCGATAGAACGAATAACACCAATGGCTTCACGCGAAGAGAGGCCCGTTGTCACAATATCTTCAACCATGAGACATCGTGCATTCTTGGGGATATCAAATCCCCGGCGAAGAACAAATTCGCCCTCGACCCTCTCCAGAAATATTCCAGGCACAGAGAGCTGGCGGCCCATTTCATATCCAACGATCACACCGCCCATGGCAGGTGACACAACAAGATCAATCGGCTCTGAAATCTCGGCTAAGACTTTTTTTGCCAGAGCTCCGCAGAGACGTGCTGCACGTTTCGCATCCATCAACGCTCGGGCACACTGAAGGTACTTGCTGGAATGGAGCCCGGAGGAAAGGACAAAGTGTCCTTCAAGCAAAGCACCTGCGTCAGAGAATTCCTTCAAAATCCGTTTTTCGTCCATGACTAAATAAGTATCCGATTTTGGTTTGTAGACCCTTAAAGGCCTCTCATTTTTTCATCAAACGCGTGCCACAGCATTTACAACAGATAACCCCTTCAACGCATTCACAATTCGGTTTGCATGTTTGAGGTCCAACACATCAATGTCGAGTTCAATATCGTAAAAATCCATATCCCGACGAGCTAGGATCATATTATTGATATTACCACTATAGTCCGCGATCAATGTGGCAATAGCTCCCAGCGCCCCAACCTCATTTGACGCACGAACTTCTAGCCGACTGACAAATGTTGCGGCCTCTTCGTCATTGACGTCCCAAGAGACGTCAATCCAACGTTGTGGTTCGTTCTCAAATTTCTCCAACATCTCCGACGAGATGGGATAAATAACAACACCTTCACCGGGGGTGAGAATGCCGACGATCCGATCACCCGGAAGAGGAAAAGTGTCTTTTGCAAAGCGGATCACCTGCCCACGGACACCACCACGCAATTGTACCAACGGTTTGGCATTCAGCGGATCTTCGGCGGTTGATTTCTTGGCCGGAGTTTTTTTCCTTTTTCTTCCCTTTGTCACATCGGGGAACACTTGCTCCAGAACTTCCTGGGCCGAATTTGTCCCTTCCCCAACGGCCGCAAAGAGATCGTTCAAGTGCTCGTGCCCAAGGCTACCCAGCGCCCGCTCCAGCACGGCGTCTTCCGGTTCTTTTCCCGCGCGTTCAAAGACCGATTGAACCATCTGGTGACCAAGAAGCTCGAATTCCACCTGTTGGGTATGGCGCAACGCCCGTCGAATAGCTGAGCGCGCTTTTCCCGTTTCGACGTAGTTTTCCCAGATCGCCAAAGGTCGTTGCGCCTTAGAGCGCACGATCTCAACTTCGTCCCCATTTTCAAGCTGAGTGCGCAACGGCATGTGACGTCCGTTGATCTTGCACCCGACACAACTATCCCCAACTTCGGTGTGAACAGCATAGGCAAAATCAAGAGCCGTCGCGCCACGCGGCAGATTGATCAGCATGCCTTTGGGTGTAAAACAAAAGACCTGATCAGAAAACAATTGCAGCTTGGAATGCTCAAGAAACTCTTCCGCAGAACTGCCATGCTCCAGCATTTCCACAAGCTGCCTCAACCAGCCGAATGTGTCAGCGTAGGCCTGCTCAGGAACCTTCGCCCCTGACTCCTTGTAAATCCAGTGTGCCGCGATCCCGTGCTCCGCTATATTGTGCATTTCCCGTGTGCGAACCTGAATTTCCACACGCTTGTGCTCCGGCCCGACAATGGTCGTATGGATCGACCGATAACCATTATTTTTGGGGGTCGAAATATAGTCTTTGAAACGTCCCGGAACACTCGGCCACCGCCGATGCAGAATCCCCAGCGCCTGATAGCAACTGGTTTCGTCCACCACCAGAACGCGGAAGGCGAATATGTCGGACAATTGTTCAAGCGAACTCGCCCGCCGCTGCATCTTGCGCCAGATCGAGTACGAACGTTTTTGACGTCCGTGCACTTCAACGTCCAAACCACTGCCCTCAAAAAGGCTAGCAATTTGAGTGCGTATCCGCTCAATGACATCGCCGCTTTCAGAGCGGAAATCATCCAGTCGCGCCTCAATGGCGCTGCGGGCATCCGGGTTGATAACCTTAAAAGACAGGTCCTCCAGCTCCTCCCGAAATTCGTGCATCCCCATACGCCCTGCAAGCGGCGCGTATATATCTAATGTTTCCTGTGCAATACGTCGGCGTTTCGTTTCCTTGGGAATGTGGTGCAATGTCCGCATGTTGTGCAGACGGTCGGCAAGCTTGACCAGCAACACGCGAATATCGTTGGACATTGCGAGTAGCAACTTTCGGAAATTCTCTGCCTGTTTTGCGTCTTCACTGTCCCACTCAAGCTGGGACAGCTTGGTGACACCATCTACAAGTTCGGCAATTTCTCCACCAAACAGCGTCGAAATATCTTTTGTCGTGACGTCCGTATCTTCGATCGTATCGTGGAGCAGACCGGTGATGATTGTCGCCGCATCCAACCGCAGCTCGGTCAGTATCCCTGCAACTTCGATCGGATGCGAGAAATAGGGGTCGCCAGAGTGGCGCAACTGATTGCCATGCATTTTCGTTGCGAAAACATAGGCACGGTTGATCAGCGCCTCGTCCGCCGATGGATCGTAGGCCAGCACTTTATCCACCAGTTCATACTGGCGCAGCATAGGCTCTCACCTTTCTAAAGGGCTTGCGCCCACCAGTTTGCGTTTCTCGACGCCAAACGAAAAGCGCCGCCCTCAAAGCCGAAGCCGGGCGGCGCTTTCACAACAGATTGCAGAGCAATCCAATTCTTTTTCAGCAACGCGGCTCAATCATATTCCTCAGTCTCGGTGCTGCGTGCCGGTGCAGGAGCATCAATCTGCGCTTGCAAAGCCCGCAACAACTCATCTTCGCTCATACGATCGCCTTCGCCAAGCTGTGTATCTGCATCGGCATCATCTGAATCTTCAGCATTTGCCGCCATTTCGGGCTCATCATCATCAACCCGTTTCTGCATATCTTCGATAATAGCTTCCCGAAGCACCTCAGGAAGGACGGTCGATTCAGCGATTTCACGCAGGGCAACAACAGGATTCTTGTCATTGTCACGATCAATCGTGAGTTCGGCACCAGCGGCCACGGCACGGGCGCGCTGCGCAGCCATCAATACCAGATCAAAACGATTAGGGACCTTGTCCACGCAGTCTTCAACTGTTACGCGAGCCATATAGTCACACTCCGGGCGCTAGAGAGAGAACAGGAATTTGCGCCTGTGTAGGCAGGTTGAAGGGCAAACGCAAGGGAAAACAGCATCTTAGCCCATGTTTTTGAGCGTTTATCAACTTTTCAAAGAAGTGGCTCAACCCCGTCTCTGTCCTGCGTAGTTAAGGCCCCCAATAGTCTGGAAACGGCCACTCCCGTAACCGGGTGGCACCAGATTGGAGCCACATCACGAAGAGGCACTAGAACAAAGGCCCGATCTGAAAGCCGGGGATGCGGCAATATCGGTTGATTCGTGTCGACTTCTGGCTGGATGAGACCGTCAAAATCGAGAATATCCAGATCCAGCGTCCGTTCCTCCCATCTTTGCCCCCGTACCCGCCCAAAAGCCGCTTCAATACGGTGGAGCTGGGCAAGCAGCGCAGAGGGAGCCATCGCGGTCGAAATGTGAGCCACTGCGTTGATAAAGTCCGGCTGCGCGTAAGGAGTGACGGCTCTGGTTCGGTAAAATGGAGATATGGCCTCCACATGCAGGCCGTAGGACGGAAACTGCTCCAAGGCTGCTCTGAGGCTCGCTTCCGGCGCCCCCCAGGAACCCGGTAGATTGGCGCCAAGTGCCACCAAAATCATCACACTTCTCCTCACCGACAAGGCCCATTGCCTTGTTGTGGACTGGTAGTCGGTCTATCAGATGGCGGTACACAAGCTCACCCCAAAAGGGTTTTCAAGCCAAATGACCATCGCCTATAGCCCCGAAGCACCACTCGACTGTCCATTATGTCCTCGCCTTGTCGATTTTCGAGCCGAGAGCAAGGCGGCCCATCCAGACTGGTTCAACGCCCCGGTCCCTTCATTCGGGCCGGAAACAGCGCGTTTGCTCGTCGTCGGGCTCGCTCCGGGGATGCAGGGCGCCAACCGGACAGGTCGCCCGTTCACGGGAGACTGGGCGGGTGACCTTCTCTATCCCACCTTGATCAAATACGGTTTTGCCAGCGGCACGTACAAAGCCAGCCCCGACGACGGTCTGCAAATGGTCGATTGCATGATTTCAAATGCCGTCCGGTGTGTTCCTCCCCAGAACAAACCCACCGGGCCGGAAGCCAAAACCTGCCGTGGTTTTCTGAAAGCGCGCATCGACGCCCTGCCCAACCTGACCACCATCATTGCGCTTGGCACAGTCGCTCATAACAACCTCATTAGTACGCTGGAGCTCAAACGCACAGCTTTTCCCTTTGCCCACGCTGCCCGACACACAGTGAGCCCTAGCCTGACCCTCTTTGATAGCTACCATTGCTCCAGATACAACACGAACACACGCCGACTCACAGAGGCAATGTTCCATGACGTGTTTCGCGCAGCCCGAGACGCTCTCGCCACCTAATACTCCTAGGACAGTGCGCACAGCGTCATTCCCCGCTACACTTGCCAAAAATTGGCAATGACCACATTGCTGCGAAAATGGGGGAAACATGTCCGTACCAAAAAATGCCACCGATGCCACCAGGCGCGCCCAAGCTGACACGGTCGCCAGCCTTCCCACCGACACGGGCGAAGATTTTGACCTCGCCCAGAAGGGGTTCATTGGCACCATTCCAGATGCGCGAATTCTCAACGAGGCAGGCCACCCGGTGTGGGACATGTCACGTTTTGACTTCATCAAGGATGACGCCCCCGACACAGTGAACCCGAGCCTATGGCGCCAGGCCAAACTCAACTCATTTCATGGCCTCTTCAAAGTCACGGACGGTGTGTATCAGGTTCGCAATTTCGACCTATCGAACATCACCTTTCTGGAAGGTGATACAGGCTACATCGTCATTGACCCTCTCATCTCTGCCGAGACAGCCGCGGCCGCCCTCGCCCTTATGCGTGAGCACAGAGGCGACAAGCCGGTGACAGCTGTGATCTACACTCACAGTCACGTCGATCACTATGGCGGCATAAAAGGTGTGTTGAGCGATGAGGACATCGCCAGCGGTCTCCAGATCATTGCACCCGATGGATTTCTAAAAGCAGCCGTTAGCGAAAATGTGCTCGCGGGCAACGCCATGGGACGTCGAGCAACTTACATGTACGGTGCCATGTTGCCACCGGGTCCCAAGGGCCATGTGGATGCCGGGCTCGGCAAAACCGTGTCCTTCGGGAAGGTAAGCCTGGTGCCCCCAACCGTCAGCATTTGTGAGACCGGCGAAACCCTGACGGTTGATGGCGTTGAAATCATCTTCCAGGTAACGCCTGACACCGAAGCGCCAGCGGAAATGAATTTCTATTTTCCCCAGTTCAAGGCGTTATGCATGGCCGAGAATTGCTCCTGTCATCTGCACAACATCATTACACCACGCGGTGCACAGATCCGCGACGCCAAGTCGTGGAGCTATTATATCAACGAGGCCATTGATCTCTTCGCCGCCCGCACAGACGTTTTGTTTGCCAGTCATCACTGGCCACGTTGGGGGGAAGACATCGCGATCACCTTCCTGCAGAAACAACGTGATCTTTACAAATACATTCACGACCAGACACTGAGGCTCGCCAATCACGGGCTGACGCCGCTGGAAATCGCAGAGGATTTCAAACTCCCTCCAACGTTGGAGGTGGAATGGTACACACGCGGCTATTACGGCACGCTCAGTCACAACACCAAAGCAATCTATCAGCGTTATCTCGGTTGGTTTGATGGTAATCCGGCAAATCTCCACAAATGGCCCCCGGCCGAGGCAGGCCGCCGGTATGTCGCAGCGATCGGAGGTGCCGACGCCGTGCTTGAAAAAGCGCAAGCGGCTTTTGACGAGGGCGATTATCGCTGGGTCGCAGAATTGGTGAACCACCTGGTATTTGCAGAGCCCGGCCATGAGGCCGCCCGCAACCTTCAAGCCGATGCCTTGGAGCAATTGGGGTACCAGGCGGAATCCGGTCCCTGGCGCGCCTTCTATCTCACTGCGGCCATGGAACTGCGCAACCCCCGTCCGCCCTCCGACGTGCCACGCCCTGCCGGTGCAGATACCGTCCGCGGCTTACCTGCCGATGAGTTGCTGGACTCACTTTCAGTACGATTGAATGGCCTGAAGGCTGGTGCGCAGGAAATCACTCTCAACCTGACCGTGACGGACACTAAGGAAATCTACCTCGTCACTCTGACGAATGGTGTCCTGCACCACGAGCCCGACAAACGCGCGGACAATCCGGATGCGACCCTCGCCATCACGCGAGCATCCCTGGCAGCCCTTGTCCTTAAGGAAAAGTCCGTCACCGATTTGGTCGATGACGGAACGCTGACGATCGAAGGGAATGAAAAGGCACTCACAGACCTGCTTGAGCTTCTAGATACCTTCGACTTCTGGTTCGAAATCGTGATGCCGTAAAGCAAAAAAGTCGAAGGCCGCTATCTCGCGTAGCGGTCTTCGTTCCAGGGATTGCCTTCATTATTGTAGCCGCGCACTTCCCAGAAACCGGGTTGATCCACAGCAGAAAATTCAATCCGCTGGATCCATTTTGCGCTTTTCCAGAAATACCATTTCGGGATAATGACCCGAACGGGTGCGCCATGCTCCCGGCTCAGAGGCGTGCCCTCCCAGCTATGAGCAAGCAACACATCCTCATCGCGAAAGACGTCTAGGGAGACGTTGGTCGTATACCCGTCGTAGCTGTGGAAGATGAGATGTTTGGCTTCAGGTTTTGGCTTCACAATCTCCAGAAGGTGCGCTGACGAAACGCCTTCCCATCGATTGTCATAACGGCTCCACGTCGTCACACAGTGAATGTCCGACACATATGAGGTCTGTGGTTGCCCCGCAAACATCTCCCAGTTCCAAACAATCGGATTTTCCACTGCACCGTCAACGACGAGTTGCCAGCTTTCCTTTGACACATCAGGTTGAATGCCAAGATCCAGGACCGGCCATTTTTCAACCAGCCGCTGCCCTGGCGGCAATCGGTCAACCCGCATCGCATCGGGTGCGCCCGTGAGGTGGCGCCCTTGTTCTGCCGTTTTTTCTTTCGACAGGATCAGCTTTTCTTTGATCTGGCCCAGTATGCCTTTCGGCTCTTCGCCAGCGCCTTGGTCGTCGTTCATCGAACTCTCCCGATCTCTCAGCCCTTCTCACGCATCAACCGGGCTTTGTCACGTTGCCAGCTACGGTCTTTCTCGGTCTGGCGTTTGTCCGCCTGCCTCTTACCGTGTGCAAGTCCCAGTTCAACTTTCACGCGCCCGATATCATCAAAATATAGCTTGAGTGGGATCAGAGTCATCCCTTTACGTTGAATGGAAGCCGCCAACTTGTCGATCTCGCGGCGATGCAACAGCAGTTTGCGTGGACGCCGGGGCGTATGATTGAAACGGTTCGCCTGCAAATATTCGGGGATAAAGGCATTAACCAGAAAAGCTTCTGCATTTTTGATTTCTGCGTAGGCTTCGCCAAGACTGGCTTGGCCGTCACGCAATGCTTTTACTTCTGTCCCCCGAAGTACAATTCCAGCCTCGAACACCTCTTCAATAGTGTAATTGTAACGGGCTTTCCGGTTATCAGCGATAACCTTCTTTCCGTCTATAACACCACGTTTTTTTGCACCACCGCTTTTCGAAGACATTGCTTATCAACTACCAATCAATCCAGCGTGCGCAAGGGCAGCATCAACGGCTTTACGCGTTTCAGCCTGAATGGGTACCATCGGCAAGCGCACGTCTTCCTCACATAGACCAAGGCGCGCCAGGGCATACTTGGTGGGGCACGGATTGGACTCGATAAACAGAGATGTATGCAGGGGCGTCAGTCTGTCTTGTATTTCCAGAGCCGCGGCATAGTTGCCCTGCAGACAAGCATTCTGGAACTGGGCACAAAGCTTCGGTGCAATATTTGCTGTCACTGAAATACAACCCTGTCCGCCCTGAGCATTAAACCCAAGTGCCGTGATGTCTTCGCCAGACAGTTGGCAAAAATCAGCGCCCATCGCATGACGTTGCTTGGCAACGCGCGCAATGTCGCCGGTTGCATCCTTCACTCCAACAATGTTCTTCAGTTCATAAAGGCGCGCCATTGTCTCCACCGACATGTCGATCACGCTTCTGCCTGGAATATTGTAAATGAGAATGGGAATATCAACCGCGTCATTGATCGCTTTGAAATGAGCGTAAAGCCCCTCTTGCGTAGGCTTGTTGTAATACGGCGTTACGACCAGCGCGCCATCCGCACCGACGTCAGCAGCGTGGCGGCACAGGCGCAGAGCCTCTTCCGTGTTGTTGGAGCCAGCCCCGGCGATGACCGGTATCCGCCCAGCAGCAACCTGAACACATTGTTCGACGACCGCCATGTGCTCCTCATGGCTCAAGGTTGGAGATTCACCGGTCGTCCCACACGGCACCAAACCATGTGTTCCCTCAGTAATATGCCACTCAACCAGACGCGCAAAAGCGTCTTTGTCGACAGCACCGTTCTTGAACGGTGTGACAAGCGCGACAATAGACCCCTTAAACATCCTGGATAGCTCCTGGTTAACCATGCAGAGGACAACAAATGGCCGTCACTCCGCTGGTTGGCTGTGAGGCGCGGACCATACAGTCAAATCCCGCTAAATCGCAACAAAATGAGCGGCTTAGCTAACAAAATTAACTAGACCAATGGACACTCAATAAGTGTGACTGGCAAGTCATCGCAGACAATTGTAGGCTTTTTGGATGGAAATCTGATGTCTGATTCCAACCGCAGGGTCAGAGCAGAAGTTGGTTTCTTGAGTGCAGGTTGCCCTGCGTTGGGAGCGGTTTGAGTTTTAGCCGAGAGGGTGTTCGGAAAGTGCGTTCCATTTTCGCTGGCCTACGCAGAAATTCTCCCGTGAAGGCGGCCAATCGGCTGGTTGTCAGCGCGGTTTTGGCATGCGCGTTTAGCACTTTGGCACAGGCCAATGTGCCCACGCCTCTAGCGCGCCCTGCCCCTCCTCCCCCGTCAATTCTACTAAGTGATGCCGACGGCCGCGCTTTTTGGGACGGGCTCGATGCCCGCCAAAAAGGAAAATGGGGCGATGTGCGGGCTCTCTCTCGCCGGATCGCTGATCCGACGGCCAAAGGCATTCTTGACTGGCTCCGTTTCCAAAAAGAAGGAACGGGTTCCACCGTCGCTGAGATTGTGGCCTTCCAGCAGGCGCATCCTCGCTGGCCACGGCAAAACCTGCTTTCCCGCCGAGCGGAAGACGCGCTCACCGACTATCCAATGGCCGATCAGGACGTCATTGCCTGGTTTGCCACCCGCGACCCTTTGACTGGCGAGGGAAAGATCCGCCTGGGCGAAGCCTTCCTTAACTCTGGCCGAACAGACGAGGGTGCTAACTGGATCCAGCAGGCATGGGTGGAACACCAGTTCTCCAGGGCCCGGGAAGCTGAAATCTTACGCAAGCACGCCCGGCACCTCTCCTCACAAGCACATGAGGACCGGCTCAACCGACTTATCTGGGAACAGCGCTTTGCCGATGGTCGGCGGATGCTGCAATTGGTGAATGCGCAAGCCCGTGCCGTTGCCGACGCGCGGCTGAAACTCAGTTCCCGGTCCAGAGGAGCTGAAAGCGCACTTGCCCGCGTTCCGGCACACCTGAGAGCCGACACGGGCCTTCTTTTTGACCATGCCAGGTACCTGCGGCGGCGAGGACAGAACGAGACGGCTATCCCGCTCTTTATCACCAGCCCCAGTGCACCCGATGACATCGGAAATCCGGGGCGTTGGTGGACCGAACGGAAGATATTGGCCCGCAAGGCCCTTGCTGAAGGCCAGTACCAGGAAGCCTATTATTTGGCGACGGGTCACGGGCATGACGCAGGCGTTGCTTTTGCTGAGGGCGAATTCCTGGCTGGGTGGATTGCCCTGCAATATTTGAACAATCCCGACACCGCCTTCCAACATTTTCAAACCCTTGAGGCCGGGGTCAAAACCCCCATCAGCCGCGCCCGGGGTGCCTATTGGATGGGCCGGGCCGCCGAGGCAGCGGGACGCCAAAGCGATGCCATGGCCTATTTCACAAAAGCCAGCCTGCACGCCACAACGTTCTACGGACAATTGGCCATTGCACGGATCTCGACAAACGGGCAACCACTCATACAGCTAAGTAATGACCCGGTTCCAACTTCTGTTGAAACCAGCGCCCTCGCGAACAACGACATGGTGCGCGCCTTCGAACTGCTGAACGAAGCTGGCGAGAAAGCTCTGGCACGGAGCTTCATGATTGAACTGGCAAAGACGTTGCCAGACGCTGCTACACTTGCGGCTCTAGCCGATTTGATGGTGGAACGAGGCCACCCCAACCTGTCGGTCAGGGTTGCCAAGGTTGCGGCCGGTCGAGGCATTCTGCTAGCGGAGCGCAGTTACCCAACAGAGGTTCTACCAAACTACCGGCAAGTAGGTACGCCGGTGGAACGTGCCTTTGTCTACGGCCTGTCGAGACAGGAAAGTGAATTCGATCCCGATGTGGTCAGCCATGCAGGTGCGCGTGGACTTATGCAGCTTATGCCCCGCACCGCGCGTGCCGTCGCCAGAGGGATCGGTGTTCCTTACCGCCGCAGCCGGTTGACCAGTGACCCTGGTTATAATGCCATGCTGGGGTCCGCTCACTTGGGCGACCTGCTGGATGACTTCGCCGGTTCCTACATCATGACCATCGCAGCCTACAACGCAGGGGCTCACAGGGTTTCCCAGTGGATTGAGGCTTATGGTGATCCACGGAGCCCGGCTGTTGATCCCATCGATTGGATGGAGAACATCCCCTTCACCGAAACGCGAAATTATGTGCAGCGTGTCATGGAAAATATTCAGGTCTACCGCGCCCGTCTGGCAAACCAGACTGCAAGCTTGCGCATTGAGCAAGACATTGCCCGGTACGACGGCAGCAGCCCCATCATTAACATCGCGCCAAAACCACAAGCGGT
>CAZFHW010000083.1:0-9947 GCA_964518885.1 uncultured Parvibaculum sp.
CATGTCCAGACAGTCTTCTTTACAATCGGATCCGGCTCTCAGGAACGGGTCAACGAAGCCTCCTTCTATATCGGTGTGACAGCCAAGGCAGACCGAAGCACCTCGATCCTGACCTTAATGGCCGCGGTCCGCGCTGAAATGAAATTGGCGGCTCCGGAGGCCAACAAGATTTCAGTGACGGAGGTGCCCTGGATTTCTGGCGGCTCGTTCTCCGCCTTCTCCATCAACTATGCCATCCGGGGAAATGATCTCGGGGTGTTGCAACAACGTTCTGAGGCCATTATGGCCAGAATGCGCCTGACGGGAGAGTTTGCTGACGTTCAGTCCAGTTTCGAAACCGGCAAGCCGGAAGTTCAAGTCACAATTGACCGGAACCGGGCTGCGGATCTGGGTGTCTCCATGCGTACGCTTGCAGAGTCTATCCGGGCGCTGGTGGGTGGCACAGATGTCACCACCTATGAAGAGCTTGGATCGCGCTACGATGTGCGTGTGCGGCTTGAAGAACACCAACGCAATGATGTGACCAAACTGGAGATGATCCAAATCCGTGCGGCAGACGGCAGGCTTGTCGACATCGCCAATCTTGCCAGTTTCGACCTGGCCTATGGACCCGCCCAGATCGAACGGCAAAACCGCTCCCGGCGCATTTTGATTGTTGCCAACACCCCTGAGGGGGTTTCGCTTGGACAGGCGTCCGACAGTCTGGAAGCCATCATCGAAGACGTCGGCCTGCCCAGGGGCTATCTCTGGAGCTCTGAAGGCAAGGCAAAACGCATGAAGGAAAACCAGGAAGCCATCGGTTTTGCCTTCATGGTCGCACTGGTGACGCTGTATATGATCCTGGCAAGCCAGTTCAACAGCTTTGGCCAACCGATCATCATCATGCTCACCGCACCCCTCTCCTTCGTCGGCGCGTTTGTCGCGCTCAGCCTTTCCGGTCTTGAACTCACCATGTTCGCCCAGATCGGCCTTTTGGCGCTGATGGGGCTGGTGATGAAGAATGGCATTCTACTGGTGGACTATGCCAACACGTTGCGGGATCGCCTGGGCTCGGCCCGTGCGGCCATGATTGAGGCGGGGCCGGTTCGGCTGCGTCCGGTTTTGATGACGGCGCTTTCCACAATATGCGGCATGATCCCCGTTGCGCTGTCCACCAGCCAGGGAGCAGAATTTCGCAATGCCATGGGGTTTTTGGTGATTGGGGGCCTCGCTTCGTCGACCTTCCTGACCCTTCTGGTCATCCCCGTCACCTACACATTGATGGATGATGGCTATTCGCTCATTCTGCGGGCTATCCATCGCATTCGGCCTCGCCAGGATGATGATGACCGGTCGGATCGGCTACGCCGGACGCCTGCGGAATAGAGCGGCTCAAAATCTTGCGGGCGCGGTTGGCGCGACGCTCGGAAAGGCTTACATTCCCGACAATGCCGCCCCAAGGGTGGCTGCCCTATTGTCGATCAGAATGTTGTGGTGCCCATGAAGACGGAAGAACCTCGTCCCGTTCTCCTTAGTGAATATCGTCCTCCCGCTTTTTTGGTGGATAAAGTCTCCCTTGAGGTCTCTCTTGATCCTGACAAGACAGAAGTCCGATCAATCCTTCATATGCGACGCAACCCCGACGCTGCCGGTGACGAACCGCTTGTGCTGGACGGCGAACACCTTGAACTGAAGGAAGTTCGCCTTGATGATGAGAGGCTTGGTGAAAATCGCTATCAGGTGAACGATACCTCGCTCACCATCGCGACCGTTCCCGACGAATTTGTTTTATCCACCCTGACAATATGTGCGCCCGCCGCCAACACAGCCCTGACCGGCCTTTATCAGTCCAACGGCATCTTCTGTACGCAGTGTGAGGCACAGGGGTTTCGCCGGATCACATACTATCTCGACCGGCCTGATGTGATGGCTGAATTTCGCACGCGCATCATCGCCGACAAAAGCCTCGCCTCCGTCCTTCTTTCCAACGGCAATTGTGTTGCCGAGGGCACGCTGGAGGATGGACGGCACTTTGCAGAATGGCATGACCCGTTCAAAAAACCTGCTTACCTGTTTGCGCTGGTTGCGGGTGACCTTGCGGTTGTGGAGGACAGCTTCCACACGATGTCTGGACGCGACATTGTTCTGCGCATTTTCGTCGAGCCAGGCAATGAAGACCGCTGCGCCTATGCGATGGATGCGCTTAAGCGCTCCATGAAATGGGACGAGGAGGTTTATGGCCGGGAATATGACCTCGATATTTTCATGATTGTTGCGGTCAGCGCCTTCAATATGGGGGCGATGGAGAACAAAGGGCTTAACGTCTTCAACGACAAATATGTGCTGGCCCGCCCTGATACGGCGACAGACGCGGACTACGCCGCTATCGAATCTATCGTTGCCCACGAATATTTTCACAATTGGACCGGGAACCGCATCACCTGCCGGGACTGGTTCCAGTTGTGCCTGAAGGAAGGTCTGACGGTTTTCCGCGATCAGGAATTCACAAGCGATCAGAGATCACGCGCTGTGAAGCGCATCGCCGACGTGCGGCTTTTGCGGACGCATCAGTTTCCGGAAGATGGCGGCCCACTCTCTCATCCGGTGCGCCCGAACTCCTATATCGAGATCAATAACTTCTACACAGCAACGGTCTATGAAAAAGGGGCTGAGCTTGTTCGGATGATCCATACGCTGCTTGGCGCTGAACGGTTTCGCAAAGGCATGGACCTTTATTTCGAACGCCATGATGGGGAAGCGGCAACGGTCGAAGACTTCCTGTCTGCCCTTGGCGATGGCGGTGACGAAGACCTGAGTGGTTTCAAAAACTGGTATTCGCAAGCAGGCACTCCGGAAGTTCTGGTTACCACTCAATGGGATCAGGCAAATTCGACCTACACCGCCAAAATGAGCCAGATCTGCCCGCCGACACCGGGGCAACCCAATAAAACAACTCTTCCTATTCCTATCGAACTCGGTCTTTTGTGTGCCGATGGCACGGAAATACCTCTTCAGTTTGAAGGAGAGGACAATCCAGGTGCCACGTCCCGGGTTGTGATGCTGGATCAGCGCGAACAGGTTTTTCAGTTTCTCAACGTAACACAGAAGCCAGTCCTTTCCCTGCTGCGGGGGTTCACCGCCCCGGTCAAACTCAGTGCCAATCAGAGCGAGCGGGAGTGGACCTTCCTGATGGCCCATGACAGTGACCCGTTCAACCGGTGGGAGGCTGGCCAGAAATATGCGTCGACGATTTTGATCTCCAACGCTGAGGCGCTGCAAAAAGGCGGCAAAGCGCGGCAGGGAAATGTCTTCTCAGACATTGTCGAAAAGCTTCTTGCTGATGAAAAACTGGAACCTGAATTTGTTGCGCAAATGATTACTTTGCCAGCAGAACAGACCCTCGCCCAAACGATCGGCTCGAATGTTGATGTCGAAGCCATTCATGCTGTCCGCAATAATCTAAAATCGGCGATTGCAGAACGGCTTTGGGATACATTCCGTGCCGCATACGACCGCCTCCTGGTACCGGGACCCTACTCACCGGACGCAGAGAGTGCTGGACGGCGGACTCTGCGCAATGCGTGCCTGTCCTATCTCGTTGCTTCCACCCGGCCAGAAGGTTTGCGGCTGGCGGTTAAGCAGTTTCAGGCTGCCGACAATATGACCGACGAAATCGCAGCCCTCTCGCTGCTCGCCGACCATGACGGACCGGAACGGGAAGCTGCGCTAGAGGCGTTCCACGAGCGCTGGAAGAATGACAATATCGTCATCGACAAGTGGTTTGCTATTCAGGCTGTGTCCACGCTTCCCGGTACGCTTGAAAACGTCAAACGGCTGACGGAGCATCCTGTCTTTTCTCTGTCGAACCCCAACAAGGTTCGGGCCCTGATCGGCAGTTTTGCCAATGCCAATCAGCTCCGCTTCCACGCAGCAGATGGCGCGGGATACAGTTATATCGGGGATAATGTTCTGGAACTTGATCGGCTGAACCCACAGGTCGCGGCGCGGCTTTTGGGGGCATTCAAGTCCTGGCGGCAATTTGATGATGCGCGTCAGGAACGTATGAAGACAGTGCTGGAAAAGATCGTTAACGCGCCCGGCATCTCCCAGGATGTCTATGAAATCGCCAGTAAAAGCCTGTCGTAACGAGAACCAGATTAGAAGGGTTTTTTCTGGGCCAAGGTGGGGCATAATTACATCGTCCGACACAAACGTGCCGCTGCAGGTCTGCTCGGTATGGACAAGTTGCTGTGTGACTTGAATCATCCAGAAATGATTCGGCACATGCTGAATTTTGGGGAATTCTTAGCAAAACGTTTGGGGGGTCAAGAAATGGTCCAGAGGACGAACGTGTCATGAACGGGTTGGTTGCCTTGCGAAATATTATGCCTCGAAAAAATGTCAGTGATGCCGGAAACGCGGAAATGATTGCGCGCGCTTCCGAACCGTCCGTCTGGGCACAGCGGTTGACCTTTGGCGTCTCGACTTTGGCACTTATTGCCGTGAACGGCGCTTTGTGGTGGCAAGACGGGCTCACGCGGTCCCTGCTTTTCGCAGCTCTGGCCAGTGCTGCCAGCCTGGGACTGGGCTTTGCGCTCATCCGGGCAAACGAGCGCAAAGCCGAGGCCTTAGCCCAGGTTGCAGAAAACCAGCACAGGTTTGACATGGCCTTTGCCGGAGCCAGATGCGGCATCTGGGACTGGGATATTTCGGAGAACAGAATTTACTGGTCAAAAGCCATGTTCGACATGCTGGGACACCGCCAGGCAGCAAAACGACTAACACCCACCGAAATCAAAGCCATCACTCACCCCGATGATCTGGGTGCCATAGACGACATTATGTCCGCTCCCGATAAAGCAAGCCGGTCCTACGACACCAGTTTTCGGCTTCGTCATGACGACGGAAGCTGGATCTGGGTGCATGCAAAGGGACAAGTGTGGAGCGGGTCACGCAATGTCGGTGATCGGGTCATCGGCATCACCATTGATATTACAGAGCAACGCAACGCTGAGGCCTCCGCGCAGCTCGCAACAGATCGCCTGCGCGATGCCATTGACAGTATTGGCGAAGCCTTTGTCCTGTTTGATGCTCAAGATGGGCTGCTCGCCTGCAACAATAAGTTTCTCGAATTCTTCGGAATCGATGAAGCAGCGGCGACCCATGGTGCGACACGGGCGTCCCTTCTGGCCGATAGCGACATTGAAGGCGCGTGGCCGTCGGGCGTCACCGAGAGCGTGGCAGAATTCCGGTTGCCCAACGGGCGCTGGCTTCAGATCAGCGCTCGGCCCACGGCAGATGGTGGCCATGTGAGTGTCGGCACCGACATTACCGCCATAAAGGACCAGGAAGAGGCCCTCACCATCAATCAGCACGCTCTGCAAGCCACGGTTGTTGACCTGGAAACCTCCAAGGGGAAGCTGCAGGATCAGGCACGACAACTCGTGGAACTGGCGGAGAAATACGCGTCGGAAAAGACCCGCGCAGAAGCGGCCAATCGCTCCAAATCAGAATTCCTTGCCAATATGAGCCACGAATTGCGAACACCACTCAATGCCATCATTGGGTTTTCCGAGATAATGGAAACAAAGCTCTTTGGCCCACTTGGCGCGCCCAAATATGAGGAATATGCAAGCGACATAAAGTCCAGCGGCGAACACCTTCTTGATGTCATCAACGACATTCTCGACATGTCCAAAATCGAAGCCGGGCACATGACGCTTGAACGCGAGCCCTTGGACGTTTCAGAGGCAGTTCACGAAGCCTTCCGCCTTGTTGCCGGACGCGCGGATGTTGCCGGGGTAAAGCTGATCAACAAAATTGAAACCCTGCCACCAGCATTCGCCGACAATCGGGCCATCAAACAAGTCCTGCTCAACCTGTTGTCAAATGCCGTCAAATTTACAGAAGCAGGCGACACCATCACCGTGAGCGCCAACTTGGCTGACGGGATGCTGCGGATATCGGTTCGTGATACGGGTATTGGGATACCGGCGGACCATCTCTCAAAGCTCGGAAAACCGTTTGAGCAGGTCGAGTCGCAACACAGCAAAAAGCACAAGGGCACCGGGCTAGGCCTTGCCCTTTCGCGGTCCTTCGTTGAGATGCACGGCGGCACTCTGTTGATCGAAAGCGAGGAAGGTGTTGGCACGACGGTGTCGTTCACCCTGCCACTAGCGGCACAACACTAAAAAATTCAGAGATACCACTCATATTCGCGTGCTGAAATGGCCCGCTGGAAGCGCAGATATTCAAGCCGTTTCGTCTCGGCGTAAATATCTACGAATTCAGAGCCCAGATAGGTTCGCATCAGGTCCGATTTTGAAAAACACTCAACCGCATCCAACAGGGTAAGCGGCAGTTTTGGATCCACAACGCTGCAGGCATTTGTTGTTACGGGCTCTCCGGGCTCGATCTTGTTTTCCAGACCATGATGAACGCCCGCCAGAAGAACAGCGAGCACCAGATAGGGGTTGATGTCTGCACCGGCAACACGATGTTCGATGCGGCGCGCGGTTGGCAACCCCGTCGGCACACGGAAAGCAACGGACCGGTTATTGTATCCCCAGGCATCATTTACCGGCACAAAGAGGTTCGGCCCGAACCGTCGGTAGGCATTGATGTTGGGCGCGAGGATTGCCATTGATGCGGGCAACATTGCCTGAAGCCCGCCAATGGCATGACGCATTCTGTCAGACCCCGCCTCACCACCATCATCAAATATATTATTCCCGTCCCCATCCAGCAGGCTGAGGTGGATGTGGCAGCCATTGCCGGTCTGGTTGAGGAAGGGCTTGGCCATAAAGCTTGCGCGAAGCCCGTGTTGTCGGGCCGCCGCGCCAATCAGATAACGCAACAGAACGCCGTGGTCACCAGAGCGCAATACATCAGGCCCATGCGCCAGGTTGACCTCGTACTGGCCGGGGGCAAACTCCGCCACTGCCGCGGAGGCTGGAACAGCCAGACATTTCGCAAAATTTCCGACGTCGCGCAGGAGTTCTGTGAAACCATCCAGTTCTGACAGGCCATACACCTGGTTCGACGATTCCCTCTCCCCTGAACTTGGATTGATGGGGGGTTGCGGCCGTCCTTTTGCATCCGCCTTGGGGTCGAGCAGATAAAATTCCAGCTCAACCGCGGTGACCGGCGTCAGGCCAAGCTTGGTTAGCCTATCGGCAACACCGGCCAACACATTTCGGGGCTCGAAATCACACGGCACGCCGTCGGGCGTGTCCATGGTCATCAACACTTGCGCCTGATCCTCGGCCCAGGGCACACGAGCAATCGACCCTGCAATGGGGAAGGCTGTGCCATCAGGGTCTCCATCCGAGAACCCGCGACCACAAATATCCTCATTCACCCCGGTCGCATCCAGAAAGTAGACAGACATGGGAAGTTGCAGCCCATTGGTGAAAATTTTTGACGCTTCCGACACTGGCACGCGCTTACCGCGCACGGTTCCGCACTGGTCGGTGAACACGGCGTTCAGATAATCTACTCCCGGGTTGGCCGCACAAAATGCTTCCCACTCCGCCAGGGGCGCACGCCCTGTGGATGCCGGACTTTTTCTCTTGCTCATTCTCGTCTGCCTTATAAATCTTTCAGGCGATAATACGCGAGGGCGGCCCTCAGATACCAGCGGCGCAACCCAGGAAAAGGAATGCGGGGCGGCGGTCCTTGCAAGGCCAGGGGCATGTCCTTCTGGGTCTTGCGGCCTGTTACCAGCGCTGCCAGTTCTCTTCCCACCCAAGGGGCCGCGGCCACGCCATCACCGTGATACGCCATGCCATAAAAGACCGAGGGATCCTCCACCAGCGCCCCAATGGCCGGAGTCGCATTGCTGGTCATGCAGACCAGCCCTCGCCAAAAGTGTGTGATTTCAATGCCTTGCCACTCTAGGAAGACTTCTCCGAATCGCCTCTTGAGCCATTGAAACATCTTTTGGGAGGCGTCTGGGTGCCCGGTCAAATCGCCCCGTGAGCCGAAAAGAACCCGTCTGTCGGGCAGAACCCGGAAATAGAACAGGAGATTTCGAGTGTTCGAACAGGGGCACTCCGTCTGCCATTGATGGGCTGAAAGTTCCACCTCACTCAGCGGTCGGGTGGTGAATATATTGGACATGACGGGCAGAAGACGGCCCGCAAATGCTGGATGTAATGCTTCTTGCGTGAACCCATTCGTCGCCACGATGACTTTCTTTGCCCGCAGTGTCCCTCGCGCCGTCGACAGAACATGCGTGCCGCCTGCTTTCGTCCAGTCGGTGACACGGGTATGGGCATGAAGGACCGCCCCGGCATCCGCCGCCAGGCGACCCAGGCCGCGCGCAAACTTCAGTGGATGAAGGCCGAAACCAGCCCCTATCCAAAGGGCGCCAAACTGTTCGGTTGAATTGTATCCCTCCTCTGCAAAAGCCTCTGCGCTCAGAAGGCGGGTCGGCACATCAAAAGTGCCTGACAGCAGGTCTGCTTCTTCCTTCAGGCCTTTGAGGCGGCGGGCGTTGTGCGCAACTTCGAACATACCGTCACCTTGCAGATCAGCATCAATGCCGCCTTGCGTGATCAGGTCCTTGACCAGCTCAATCGCCTCAACTTGTGATTTGATATAGCGCTTGGCCTCTTCTATCCCATAGGTGCGAATATGGTCGGCATATCCCATGCTTGAGGGGTGCAGGCCACAAAACCCGCCATTACGACCCGAAGCGCCCCAGGCGATTTCGCCTGCCTCCAGAACGCGCACATCCATATCAGCGTCGCGTGCCAGATGATAAGCAGCGGACAGGCCCGTATATCCCCCACCAATGATCGCAACGTCACAGCTCTCGCCGTCCTTCAGAGGGACATCACGCTCGAATGGAGGGGCTGTGTCTTCCCAGTAGCTGGGAACGGGAGACGAAAAATCGTAGACGGAGGGATGGTAGAGAGGCATGGAGACTCACATTTGATCATGTGGGTGACAGTCTCAACGAAGTAGACCCAAGTTTCAATTCGCTGCTGGTGTTTCGTTTACTCTCGACCGGTTCCATCGGTGACGGGGCGGGCGCTTCAATTCCTCAGCTATTCTGTCACGTGTTTCCGGAGACAGGTCAGCAAACGCCTCGATCAATATGTCTTGCGAGGCGGACGCGATGCCATTCATTGCGGCGCGCACTCTTGCGAACGCCTGTTTGGCGGCTTGCTTATCATAAGGGTCGGCTGCAACCGCCTCACTCAACGCGAGCCTTGCTGCTCGAATATCTCCAAAATGCTCAACAATGCCCGCGCGTTGGGACCGCATGCTCTGACGGAATGTTTGACGTTCTTCATCGCTCAACGCCCGCATCACCGCCCCATGGGGCATGCCGAACATCATTGAGCCCCGATGCTCTCCCCGGTTGAAATGATGAAAAGCACCCACACCAACATGCGCTAGAAGAAAGAAATTGACGACCAGGGAAACGAGCAGAAGGGGACCGACCCAGCGTCTGTTCACGGGCCCTGTCTGAGGTGTATTTTGTTCACTCATTGCCATTCCTCCGTCAAAACGGTGTCTCCGAGAGCCAGGGCCACCACCTCATAAGATTGCTCTTCACTCCACTCGTTTGCCGCTGTCGTGGTCACTGCCCCCACCGCACTTCCCAGCACAAGGGAGATTACCAGAGCCCCGACGGGCACCGTCGCCGACCCATAAGGCCAAAGCACGGACATAAGCTGGCGCCAGAAATTCACGGGGCTCAACGCTTCATCGCCAGCCAGCCTGCCTTGAAGTTGGCCCAAAATACGGCTCTGCAATGCATAGGTCGCGGGTTCAACGGGTGCTGATGCCAAAACAAGATCCAATGCCCGCTCTTCGCGCATCCGTTCAGACAGTGCAGGGTCCTGTTCAATCAATGCGGCGAGATCACGCCGGTCCGCGTCCGGCCACCGGGCCATGTCGGCGCCATAAGTCTCAAGCACGCCCAGTGCCCGGTCTCTGCGGTTTTCTCGTTCCTG
>CAZFHW010000083.1:10047-13007 GCA_964518885.1 uncultured Parvibaculum sp.
CGCCATAAGTCTCAAGCACGCCCAGTGCCCGGTCTCTGCGGTTTTCTCGTTCCTGCCTGTCGCTCATCGTTCTGCCCTTTCGGGGGTCATGGTGGGCGCCCTATCCGGTACCCCGGTCAGCTCTGACCATTCTGATTTCAATTCCTGCCTCAACGCTTTACGTCCACGCGACAAAAGCGACTCCAATGCTTCAACACTAATGGCCAATATGTCCGCCGCTTCTGAATTTCCAAGCTGCTGGTAGTGGGATAAGACAATGGCGGCGCGCTGGCGCTCCGGGAGTGACTGAATGGCACCGTCAATATGTTCTGCCAACTGGCGGTCTTGCAACTGGGCTTCCGGATCGGGGTCATCACTGGCCGCATCATAATCCGGGTGCAAGGGTTCCGGTTTTTTCTTGCGCAATCGATCCAGACATTGGTTCATCGCTATCCGGTGAAGCCACGTCGATAATTTTGCACGTCCCGGTTCCCACCGACCTGCCGCCGCCCAGGCCCGCATAAAGGTGTCCTGGGCAACATCCTCGGCCTCCGTCTGGTCTCCCAGCATTCGCCGTGCCACAGCCAGAACTTGCGACAGATGGCGTTCGACAATGACGCGCCCGGCGGCTTCATCGCCCGCAGCAAGCGAGACCATGAGCCTATCGTCCTCTCCCGCCTGCCTGTCAAATGTGGGCGTAATGACGGCCCCCCTTTCACGTGGGGGCACACGCCCCCTTGCATCCATACCGTGGCACCGCGCCAAAGTCATGAGATTTGACGCGGTGCCCATTGCTTACTGGTCCGCGTTATGCCGCTGACCGTGTCTCTCTTCCATTTTCTCGCGCGCTGCGTCCGCTTCTTCCTTCGTTATCTTGCCGTCATCATTGACATCGACGCGGTCAAACATCCGGGAAAACCGTTCACCGCGGTGACCACCTTGCATTTCCTCTGCGCTCAACGAGCCGTCTTTGTCAGCGTCAAGGCGCTCAAACATGCTCTGCTGATGCTTTTCAATACGAGCCATCATTTTGGCCTGCATTTCTTCTGCAGAAATTTGCCCATCGCCATTTGTGTCGGTTTCGCCGAACCGGACGTCTCGCGCGTCTTCGACTTCCTGTCTTGTGATCTCGCCATCCTTGTTGAGGTCGAACATCTCAAACATGTTTTGGCCGTGACCACCACGCATTCCATGGTGCCCGCCTGGACCCCGCTCGGCTGTGGCGACACCTACGGTGGCTGCCAAAGCAATTCCCGCAATCGTGGACACAAGAATTATTTTGTTTTTTCGCATCGTTCAGTCTCCTGGTTGGTGTAACGGTAAAGCCGAGGGCGACAGACATGTTTTATGGGGAGAGGGAACATGCCTGTCGCAAACGCGGGAGGCCTGATGATTGCTGACTCAGAATAATCTGTGTCAACAGAGGAGGTTGCCGCCCGTGTCATGGAGTTAAACGGGCGGGCGCAAGAATCCGGTCGCACTGAAATGCGTTTTATTCAAAAAAATTGGTTTTTCAGGAAAATTCCAGAAAAGGACGCCTTTTCAACGTCACGGCGAGCCGGTTGCGGCTTTCGCCCTCCACGTTCGCCTCGACGGTAAAACCATCTGAGGCCCCCAGAGCCTTTGCATCAATTAACGCGAGTGCGATGTGACATTGGAGCCTCGGGGACCAGGCGTGCGATGTCACTCGACCGACTTTTCTGTCACCAACAAAAAACCCATCGAGATGCGCGCTCGGTGCCACATCCACTTCAATGCCGATTATGGCGTGATGGCTGCCGCGTTTGCCGATTTCTTTGAGAGCTTTCTGGCCATTGAACACGGGCCGATCCGTATCCACTCTTTCACCCTGTCCCAGATCAAACGGCGAGCAAGCGGTTGAGTGGCTTGGCGCATTGAAGGCACTTTGATAATCAATTCCTTCCAACGCGATACCGTTTTCCAGGCGCGCAATATTTCGCACAGCCATGCCGACCGGCAAGAGACCAAAGGCGCGCCCAGCATCCAACAAGCGGCGCCATACAATGGGTGCATCATCAGGGTCAGCCCAAAGCTCAAACTCAGGGCCGCCCATCATGCCCGTTCGGCTCACATACACAGGCATACCGCCCAGCTCGCACCAAACCGCCCGCGCCTTCTCAAGAGAGGTCACCTGCCCAATGCCTGCGGCTTCTAGCACCGCCTCGGCCAAAGGTCCGCAAAGAGAGATCGCAGCGATTGTGCCGCTCACATCCTCCACACTGACTTCAAACCCCTCAGTGGAGCCCAGCATCCAGTCCAGATGAGAGGTGCGTACCACCAGTCGGAAATCCGTCTCTCCCATCCGAAAAAGCAAGCCCTCGGTCACGATGCAGCCATCGCCTGCGCATAGCACTGCACGGTCGACCTGGTTCACCTCCAGCCCCGCCACTGACTGGGTCAATAGCCGGTCGAGATAGGGAGCTGCGTCTTTGCCCGATATCCGGTATTTCACAAGCGGTGAAATGTCAGAGAGTGATGCCCTCGTTCGCAACGCGTCATACTCCTGCTCCAGGGTCGTGTAGACATTGGCGAGCGTGTATCCATTCCACTCAACCCACTGATTGGTGCGGCTTTCTGTTGCAGCAACCAGATGCAGAGGGGTTGTCAGAACATGGTGCTCAAAGGGGAGCTCGTTTGCGGGCTGTTCGAACCAAACCCGTTCTGGAGCCGTCCCCATCCCATCGAAGGGCGACGGACGGTCAGCCTCTTTCTCGGTGTTATTGTTGAGGTTTATCCCAGTCATGAGACTTTCTCCCTCGCGAGCGCCGTGGCGGCAGCGTATTTTCCTGGCAGGCCCGTCAGACCACCGCCCGGGTGTGTCCCTGCACCACACAGATACAATCCTTCAACAGGCGTCGCATAGTTGGCCATTCCCGGTGCGGGTCGGAACGCCAGCAATTGATCAAAACTCATATTCCCCTGATGCCAGTGCCCCCCCTTGAGGCCAAACTTTTCCTCAA
>CAZFHW010000084.1:0-10407 GCA_964518885.1 uncultured Parvibaculum sp.
GGCAAAGACACATTCGAAATGTCGCTGGATTGTCTGCAACCGCGTGGCCTGCTTGCCAGTTTTGGCAATGCGTCTGGCCCCGTGAGCGGCGTTGATCTCTCTATCCTGGCGGCCAAAGGCTCGCTCTACGTCACCCGCCCCACCATGATCCACTACATGATGACCCCTGAGGAAGTCGCTACCGCAACCAGCGACCTGTTCGACGTGGTGGCCCGGGGCGCGCTGAAGGTCGACATCAACCAGCGTTACGCGCTTGGCGATGTGGCCCAGGCCCACCGCGACCTGGAAGCCCGAAAAACCACAGGCGCCACCATCATCGAACCGTGATGGTCTACTCAGCAGCGACCGCGGGCGAGCCTTTGTAAATGCTGGTCCGGGGCCGCTCCATCACACGCTGCACCATCGGCACAAAGGCTTCCAGGGGCATCGTGTCATAATCAGGTTCGAAAGCATTCTGGTCGAACAGATGACAGAATTGCGCTGTGTGTTCAAAGGCCTGATGGCCACGGAACTGCTCTCGCTGATCGCGATCCAGACCAATATGGTGGAAGAAATAATAGCCCTGGAAAATCCCGTGATGGTCCATCATCCAGAAATTATCTTCTGAGATAAACGGCTTCATGATCGCCGCCCCGATCTCCGCATGGTTGAAGGACCCAAGCGTGTCACCAATATCGTGAATGAGGGCGCAAACCACATATTCCTCATCCTTGCCCGCACGATGAGCAAGTGTCGCTGATTGCAAAGAGTGCTCCAGCCGATCCACAGCAAAGCCACCAAAATCACCATCCAGCAACTTCAGATGGGCAAGCACACGGTCGGGAAGCCCCTTTGTAAATTCCATATTGTTTTTGGCGATGACAGCCCATTCTTCAGCTGTGCTCTCCGCCATCGTTTTGAACGTGGCCCGTCCGTCAACAACAGTGTCGGTCCGGTCTTTATCTGCGACAGTCATGTTTGCTCTCCTCAGAAACATCCAAGCGCTTTTCAAATGCAATCCAGAAGATTATAGCCAATCGCAGGGGTTCCGCCTACCAGCGATCAAACGCCGGGCACACCAAAGCCCAGATCAATAAACAGGGCATCTCGCAGTTTTGGTGTTTCTGCACAGGTGAGAACTGCATCCCAGCGGCTTTCCTGTTGTATTGGCATCACCGTCCCGATCAACCGGTTGGCTCCATCCGCACCAGCGCCGATTGGCAGGGTAAGCAATTCCAATTGATGCACTCCACCCGCCGTATCCGTCATTTCCCAGAACAAGACCACGCCACAGGGGAAGGAATGCAGCAGTTTCAACCGCGCTATATCGCGATCCCGGTGAGGATAATTGCCAAACCCAAAAAGGTCCTGACCGGTGATATCGACCTTCAGTCCTTCACACAGCGCAGTCCCAAACAGCCGAACAGTCAATCGTTCCGGACCATCCCAACTGAGATAGCGCAGATAAGGGGCCAGCTCGACCAACGCTTCCATGCGAACATCCGCAGCATTGGGAATGTCTTTCCCACCGCGCGCAGACTTCCACCATGCAAGTAGTTCAGAACCTGCATTAGTAGGCATATAGCCATTTAGAAATTCAGCTTCGCGCGGTTCCTGACTGTCGAGCCGTACCCGTACGCGAGCCACATGTGCTGGTTCCAGATACCCGGACACCCAGCCCGACACGTCCCGATCAGATGATGATGTGTCTTCCGGCAAATTCCACCCATAGCGTTCCAGGCATTGCGCCACAAACTTTCCCCAGAAGGAAAAAGTCTGACCGAAAACACATGCAAAACCCTTAACAGGGTGCAGAGAAATCAACGCACCAGGAAAACAGCCAATCCTAGGTATTCATGCTGTCGAAGAACTCATCATTGTCCTTGGTCTGCTTGAGCTTATCGAGCAGAAATTCGACCGCATCCACGGTTCCCATCGGGTTGAGAATACGACGCAGCACGTACATTTTCTGCAATGATGCTTTGTCGACAAGCAGCTCTTCTTTCCGTGTACCGGATTTCAGAATATCCATCGCAGGGAAGATACGTTTGTCAGAGACCTTGCGATCAAGCACAATTTCCGAGTTGCCCGTGCCCTTGAATTCTTCAAAGATCACTTCATCCATCCGGCTGCCCGTATCGATCAGCGCTGTTGCAATGATGGTGAGCGATCCACCCTCTTCGATATTCCGGGCTGCCCCGAAAAAACGTTTGGGCCGCTGCAAGGCGTTGGCATCAACACCACCGGTCAGCACTTTGCCGGAACTTGGCACAACCGTATTATAGGCGCGCCCAAGGCGCGTGATGCTGTCGAGCAGGATCACCACATCGCGTCCACGTTCGACGAGCCGTTTGGCTTTTTCGATCACCATTTCAGCAACCTGGACGTGACGCACGGCAGGCTCATCAAAAGTTGAGGACACAACTTCGCCCTTCACCGAGCGTTTCATGTCGGTCACTTCTTCCGGCCGCTCATCGATCAACAGAACAATCAGATAAGCGTCAGGATGATTGGCCGCGACGGAGTGCGCAATATTTTGCAGCAACACTGTCTTGCCGGTCCGTGGTGGTGCCACAATCAAGCCACGCTGGCCCTTACCAAGGGGTGCGACAATATCAATAATCCGTCCCGAGGAGTCTTTCAGCGTGGGATCGACAATTTCCATCACCAGTCTGTCGTCTGGATAGAGCGGTGTCAGATTGTCGAAATGTACCGTGTGGCGCGCTTCTTCCGGATCTTCGAAATTGATCGTGTCGACTTTGATCAGCGCAAAATACCGCTCACCATCTTTCGGGCTGCGAATTTCACCTTCCACCGTATCCCCGGTGCGAAGCGAGAAACGTCGGATCTGCGAAGGCGATACGTAAATATCGTCCGGCCCGGGAAGATAGTTCGCTTGCGGCGACCGCAAAAAACCAAATCCATCCTGCAGCACTTCCACCACACCCTCACCGATAATATCGGTTTCCTGCTCGGCGAACTGTTTCAGGATCGCAAACATCAGTTCCTGCATACGCAGGGTGCTCGCGTTTTCCACTTCAAGCTCTTCTGCAAGCTCCGACAGTTCAGTGGGTGATTTAGCTTTCAGATCCTTCAGCCTAACTTGCTGCATAAAAATCTCTTATGTTGTCTTGGTGGAAAACCAGAGCGAAAAACAAATGTGAGTATCCCAATGACGCACCGATAATCTCGATCATGTTCAAGCAAACTTGTCTTGGAAAGATCAGCTTGGGAAGATCAATAGGAGAAGCGGCAGCCTCGGCGCCCAGCCACATTTTCCTCGACACAAATCCATCGATACGAAAACACTGGTGGTTGCACTCCGGAAGAAATCCGGCGGGTGTGATTTTTCGTATAGACCCATCGACGCAGACCTACAAGCGCAAAAAAACTAAAACGGCTTCACCACAACCATAATGACGATAATGATGGTGAGAACTGGAGGGACCTCGTTCAACAAACGCAATTGCCGGGAGGTGAGAGGTCGCTCGTCCCGGTCGAATTCCTTGCGCCAGCGGGACAAAAACCCGTGATAAGCCGACATCGCCAGAACTGCAGTCAGCTTGATATGCAACCAGGTGTCAGAGGAATACGCGTCCCAGAACGCCCAGAGCAACAGACCCCCAAACAAAAAGGCGGCTATCATCGCTGGGTTGATGATCCGGCGAAGCAGCAGCACTTCCATCTTTTTGTAGTTTTCCGAGAGATCCGAGCCCACGGGCACTTCAGCATGGTAGACGTAAAGCCTGGGCAAATAGAACATGCCCGCCATCCAGAAAATCACACTGATAACGTGAAACGCTTCAATCCAATCGTGATTTTGGCTTAACCACTCAGTCATTTCGGCCTCAAAACTAATTTGGATCGGGTTTCAAAACGCACCCCACCGATCATTTTTCACAGAACATCACGCACAAGCTGCGACAAGGCCCCGATAAAGGCTGGATGCGTACCCACCGTGGGAACCCGAATATAGGCTGGAACACCCACCTTCTCACTCAGTTCCTTATACTCAATATCAAGTTCGACCAGCGTTTCGGAATGATCTGAAACAAAAGCGATGGGGACAATAACAACTTTTTTCCCGTCCTGGCCGGCACGTACGATCTCCTGGTCCGTAGAAGGTCCGATCCACTCCAGTGGGCCCACCCGACTTTGATAACAGGTAACCCAGTCGAGATCCGCGATCCCAAGCTGCTCGACAACTGCAGCACAGCTCTGCTCAATCTGCGTCTGATAGGGATCGCCCCCATCGATGATTTTTTTAGGCAGCCCATGCGCCGAAAACAACAATCGGAAACCCGCTCGATCACCAGCCAACAGAAGACTTTGGCGGATCAATTTTACCTGTGCCTCCACCCATCCAGCAGCTGTCGGGTAACCAAATATCTCGCGGTATTCCGGGGTTTTTAAGGTGGTATGGCCAGGCCCTACCTGTTTTCCCCAGGCCTTGAACCAGTCTTTAAGACTTGAGCCAGTGGTGGTCGTTGAAAACTGCGGATAAAGCGGCAACAGCACGATCATATCCGGTGCGAAGGTCGCCACAGAAGCCGCAGTCTCCGAACTGAACGGATGCCAGTATCGCATCGTCAGGAAACACTTCACCTCACCCAGATCCTGGAGCACCTGTTCTAAGGCATCTGCCTGTCGTTGCGTTTCCAAAACAATCGGTGATCTGCCTCCGATTTTTGCATAAATCTCCCGAGCAACCGGCGCTCTGCGTGAGGAGATAATTTTCGCCATCAACCACCGGAAAGGATGAGGCATCTGAATAATGGCAGGGTCTGAGAACAGATTGAACAAGAACGGCTTTACCGCCTCCGGCCCATCCGGCCCCCCCAGATTGAGAAGCACGACCGCAATTTTGCGGGGCTCCTTCATTGAGCGCCTCGAACCCGCGCCACCAGCCGTTCAACATGCTCAGGAGGCGTGTGGGGAACAATCCCGTGTCCCAGATTAAAAATAAACGGTCCCCCGCCCAGAACCTCCAGTAGATGATCGATCGCCTGGTCCATCTCATACCCTCCCGCAACCAGCAAAAGCGGATCTAGATTGCCCTGCACCGCGCCAATTTTTTGCAGATGACGCGCCGCCCACACCGGATCCACCGAGGTATCAATACTGACTGCTGTCACATCCGTTTCACGAAAGTAATCCTCATAAGCAGCTCCCGCCCCCCGAGGAAAAGCAATCACCGGTACTTGTGGGCAGGATTTTTTGAGCCGGGAGCGCAATCGCACCAAAGGCTCTAGACAGAACCGCCGGAACTGCACCGCGGGCAAACTGCCTGCCCAGGTATCAAAAATCTGCAGGACTTCCGCCCCGGCCTTTACCTGTGCTTCCAGATAGTCACCAGTCACTTCCACCAGCAAATCAATCAAGACCTGAAAACCTTCAGGATCGCTGTACGCCCACGCCTTAGCAGCGCCCTGATCAGGAGAACCCTTCCCCCCCACCATGTAAGTCGCGACTGTCCACGGCGCCCCTGCAAAGCCTATCACTGCTGTCTCTGAGGGCAATTCAGACCTCAACCCCTTCAGCGTTTCAAAAACCGGTGCCAGATGTTCCAGCACCCGTGATCGGTCCAGCGCTTTCAAAGCTTCTCTGTCCGAAATTGGATCTAACCGGGGCCCCACACCTTCTTCAAACCAGACGTTCTGACCCAGCGCATGGGGGATCACCAGAATATCTGAAAACATGATCGCTGCATCAAACCCATACCGTCGGATGGGTTGCAGCGTGACCTCCACCGCAAGCTCTGGCGAATAGCAAAGATCCAAAAAACCACCCGCCTTCTTTCGTGTCTCCCTGTATTCCGGCAGATAGCGACCCGCCTGACGCATCAACCAGATTGGAGGTCTAGTGAGTTTTTCTCCCGCAAGTGCCCGAAGAAAGAGCTTCGAAGAAGAGGAAGAAATATTGGGATTGGAGACTGGATCAGACATAGAGATGGGGGAACATTCTGTTGCTGGGAAAAAGGCCAGGAAGGGAAAAAAGATAAGCCAAAACACACTTATCCCGCTTTCTTCCCACTTATATAGAATCTTTAAAAAGGATGTAGTGGATAGTGGATGCCTGTGGAAATCGGGGATTAAATTTTACCCACAATCTTCTCCCGTTTACAGTTTGCATCAACCAAAACGCCCACCCACCCTGATTTGTGAATTGTTTGATACACACACCAGAACCTTGGTTGGAGTCCAGAGACTTAGCCTGTGAGAAACTCTGCTGTGGACAAAATAAGTGGTGGGGATAACTCAGGCGGCCCTACGTCGGTCAGACTTTTCCCCGTTTTCCTCAGACCCTGGAATGCGGTCTGTTAAGGGGGAACTGAATCGTTAGTTAAAAAAGAAACACGGGTATGACTAAGTAGGGCCTTGATAAAACCGGGGACTTCTCCCCGTTGTCCACAGCAATCCACAGGCTGTTCAGGTCACTTCGTAGGGCTCAGGGAGCCACTGCAAGGTCTCCAGACCCCTTGGCTGTGAGTGATAGGAAAGGCTGGTGCTGGCAAGTCCATCCCGCTAGTTTTCCGGTGCTGCTGGCCCACCGATCTGGAGCCAACCATTACCTTGCTGCCACCATCATCGCTCACCGGACATTTTTCCTCATGACAAGCCGTCGTCTTTTCCATCTTCATCTTGTCTCCGATGCGACGGGGGAAACGTTGAACGCTGTCGCGCGCGCCGCCTGTGCGCAGTACGAAGATGTCAGCGCGGTAGAACATATCTATGCGCTGGTGCGCGGGCCCAAACAGCTTGATCGGGCGCTCACAGAAATAGAGCGCGAGCCAGGTCTGGTCATGTTTACGATGGTCAACGACAAGTTGCGCGATCAGCTCATCGCGCGCTGTACAGAACTCGAGGTGCCCTGCATCTCAGTGCTGGATCCCATCATCAATGCCCTGGGCACTTATCTTGGCCGTGAGATTTCTCATAAGCCGGGCGTTCAGCATGAAATGAACGCAGAATATTTTGAGCGCATTGCCGCCTTGAATTTCACCCTGGCTCATGACGATGGTCAAAGTGCGGGTGACCTCGATGAAGCAGATATTATTCTGGTTGGGATTAGTCGGACCTCCAAAACACCGACCTGCATTTACCTCGCCAACCGGGGCATCAAAGCCGCCAACGTGCCACTGGTACCGGGTATTCCCCTGCCGCCAGATCTGCTGACCGCCACCAACCCGCTTATTGTGGGACTGGTGGCAAGTCCGGATCGATTGGCTCAGATCCGCAAAAACAGGCTGCTGTCGTTAAACGAAAACGCTGAAACCGACTATATAGATAAAACCCGGATCACCACGGAACTGGCCGACGCACGCCGTCTGTGTCACAAGCATGGCTGGCAGGTTATCGATGTCACGCGACGGTCCATCGAAGAAACCTCGGCTGCCATTCTCAATCTCTATAAGCGCAAATAGAACACGTACCTTACCGCCCCCAACAGGTTTCAGATGTCAGACACACCCACATTGATCCTTGCCTCCCGAAGCGGCGTTCGCGCCATGTTGCTGGAAAATGCCGGTGTGCATTTTCGCGTGGAGGTCTCCCCCGTTGATGAAGAAAAAGCCAAACAGGGTTTCGAAGGGGATGGAGACGCGCTTGCCATACATCTGGCGCAGATGAAGTCAGAGAGTGTCAGTGCGGAAGCCGGAGAGCAATTTGTCATCGGTGCCGATCAAGTTCTCACTTGTGAAGGCAGACTGTATGACAAGCCCAGACATCTCAAAGAGGCCCGCGCCAACTTGTGTTCCTTCCGAGGCTGCACCCATACATTGCACAGCGCGGTGACGGTATCCCGTGGCGGCAAGATGGAATGGTCCCATGTTGCGCAGGCGCATCTCACCATGCGGGATTTTTCCGATGAATTTGTTGATCACTATTTGCGCCGCGTTGGTGAAAAAGTGCTCAAGAGTGTTGGCTGTTATCAGCTCGAAGGACCCGGTGTGCAGTTGTTTGAGCGCATCGAGGGTGACTATTTCACCATACTGGGCCTGCCCCTAACGCCGTTGTTTGACTATCTGCGTAAACAGGGTGCACTGGAAACATGAGCGATCCCACCCGTCATGTCTGGGTTCTGGGGTGGCCCGTTGATCATTCCCGCTCCCCTCTGATCCACAATCACTGGATCAAGACCTTGGGGATCGCACAAGCCATCTACGAAAAACATGGGGTTCCCCCCGAAGCTCTCGAGGCAACGCTCGCGTCGTTCAAATCAGAAGGGGTGATCGGCGCAAACGTGACCGTGCCCCACAAGCAGGCCGTCTATGCGTTGCTGACCCATCATGACGCGGCCGCCAAACGCCTGAAGGCCGTGAACACAATTGTGGATTGCGGGTCTCATCTGGAGGGGCGCAATACAGATGGGTATGGGTTTATGGCGAACCTGAGATCGGCTGTGCCTGACCTCGATTTTTCAGCCGGACCCGCAATGGTATTGGGCGCAGGCGGCGCGGCCCGCGCGATCCTGGCCGCCCTGTCAGATGCCGGCGTGCCGGAAATTCGTCTGGTCAACCGGACCCTCTCCAAAGCGCAAGACCTGCTTGCAGAACTCAACATCAAAGGCAAGGCGTTGTCATGGGAGCAAGCCGAGGCGGCATTGGAAGGTGTCGCCCTTCTCGTCAACACGTCGTCGTTGGGCATGAAGAATATGGCGCCGCTGACGTTGAACCTTGATCGGCTGCCAATTTCCGCCCTGGTAACTGACATTGTTTACGCCCCGCTGGAAACTGACCTGTTGGCGCGCGCACGCGCACAGGGCAATCGAACCGTTGATGGACTTGGGATGTTGTTGCATCAGGCCGTGCCCGGTTTTGAAGCGTGGTTTGGTGTGCGCCCGGAGGTGACACCGGAACTGCGCGCGCTGGTCCTGAAAGATATGGGGAAAAACTAAAATGCTCTTGATCGGGCTTACCGGTTCCATCGGCATGGGAAAATCAGAAACCGCCAAAATGTTTGGCGCGCTTGGCGTGCCGGTCTATGACGCCGATGCACAAGTTCATAAATTGTATGAAAAGGGGGGCGCTGCGGTTGCGCCTCTCGATGAAGCCTTTCCGGGCGTCGTGCAAAAGGGGGCGGTTGATCGGGCTCTGTTGTCAAAACAGGTGATCGGCAAGCCGGACGCGCTCAAAAAACTGGAAGCCATCGTTCATCCTCTTGTTGGTCAGGCCAACCGCGCTTTTCTTGCAGACGCAATGAAAGACGGGGCGGAAATGGTCCTGCTCGACATCCCCCTGCTGTATGAAACCGGCGGCCGGGACCGGGTTGATGTCATTGTTGTTGTCAGTGCGCCCTACGAACTGCAGCGTGAACGGGTCCTGGCGCGCGCCGATATGACGGAAGAAAAATTTGCAGCCATTTTTGCAAAACAGGTAAGCGACGCCGACAAGCGGGCTGGTGCTGACTATATTGTGGAAAGCGATAAGGGGCTTGAGCACGCAGCCGCTCAGGTAAAAGCGATTGTTGAAGATCTGAAGGGGCGCGAGGGCACGGTGCTGAAAAAACTGCTGGGGTAAACAGCAAGCATTTCCAGTAAAAGTGTTAAGCGGTTTTACGTCCGGGAATGCGCACCAAAGCATTTCCAGTAAAAGTGTTAAGCGGTTTTACGTCCGGAAATGCGCAACAATTGTGTAAGCGAATACAAAGGGGGACGAGATGCGCGAGATTGTACTCGATACAGAAACGACCGGCATCAGCCCAGCCGAGGGACACAGATTGTGCGAGATCGGATGTGTGGAGCTGGACAATCACATGCCCACCGGGCGCACCTTTCATGTCTACGTCAATCCGGAACGCGATATGCCGGAAGGGGCCTTCCGGGTGCACGGCCTGTCGGAAGAGTTTCTGCGCGACAAGCCGAAATTTGCGGAGATCGTCGATGGCTTCCTCGAGTTCATCACCGACACTCCGCTGATCATTCACAATGCCAGCTTTGATCTGGGCTTCTTGAATGCGGAGCTCAAACGAACGGGCAAAAAGAATCTACCGTCCTCCCAGGCGATTGACACATTGGCCATCGCGCGGCGCAAATTTCCCGGCGCCCAGAACAGTCTTGATGCGTTGTGTAGACGTTTCAATGTCGACAATTCAAATCGGGTGAAGCATGGCGCCCTGCTCGACAGTGAATTGCTTGCGGAAGTTTATCTGGAACTGATCGGCGGCCGGGAACCGGGATTGGGATTAGCGGCGGACGCAGGTGGCAAAAGCCGAGCCGGACAAGTGCGTCGCGCACCCCGTGACAAACCTCTCCCGCCGCTGCTAACGGAGGAAGAGCGCAAAGCCCATGCTGCTTTCATCGCAACATTGGGCGACGACACACTCTGGGTAGCTAACTGAGATCAAGCCCCCGGCGGCATACTCTGTCGGGCTGATGTGATCTCAATCACCACACCATTTTTCTGCCGCGAAGGGGCGACGGTAATTAAGC
>CAZFHW010000084.1:10507-12912 GCA_964518885.1 uncultured Parvibaculum sp.
GTAATTAAGCGTCGGGATGATCTTTGGCAGCGGATTCCTGCTGTGCCTGCACCTGTTGGCGGAACAGATTGGCAAAATCGATCGGGTCGATCATCAGCGGCGGAAAGCCCCCGTCACGGGTAACGTCGGCAATGATCCGACGGGCAAACGGGAAAATCAGGCGCGGACATTCGATCAGCAGAACCGCCTGCATGCTTTCCTGGGGAATATTCATCACCTGAAACACGCCGGCATATTCAAGTTCCGCAAGAAACAATTGCTTGCCGCCAGACTTGGCATCGACGTTTAGTTTCAGAACAACTTCAAAGTCATTCTCGGCCAGAGGCTTCACGCGCACGTCCACATTTACGCTGATCGTGGGGGCCTCTTCCTGAGGTGCCAGGCTTTGCGGCACATGAGGGCTCTCAAAGGACAGGTCACGCACATATTGCGTCATCACACGAAGCTGCGGTCCCGCCTGCCCGTCTGCATTGTTTGTCGCTGTCGCCTGATCTGTATCGGCCATGCCGTCTCCCATTACTTCTCTGCCCGGATCATTTTCCTGTCCGTGGCTTACTCAAAATGCGCTCCGTGGCTATCACGGATAAATCAGCGCCACAAGCAGGCGCCCCACCGGGCCGTTCAATCTTGGCCTTTGCTGTCTGGAGGTGGTTGGCGCCAGGGAGAATTTGGATCTGGATGATCGGTATCGTAAGGGTCAATCTCCTCCGCCACACCTTCCAAAATTTCAGGCGCGCCCCGCCGGGGACCGCGTTCCGGCGATTGGTGGGGAAACCCCGCGCCACTCTGCGATTGGGTGTGGACACGGACGGTTCCGTGTTTGGAGAACCATTTCAGTGCTGCCCTGCCCAGCGCCAGCCGAACCGGAGGCAGAAAGAGCGCAAAGCCGATAGCGTCAGTGAGAAATCCCGGCGTCAACAACAGCGCACCTGCGATCACCAGACAAAACCCGTGCACCACTTCTTCCACAGGAACCCGACCTTCGGCCATTGTCGCCTGGGCGCGGGCAAAAGCGGCAACCCCCTGGGCCCGCAACAGGCCGGTGCCCAAAAAAGCTGTCGCAACGACGATGCCAAGAGTAGGCCAGAGGCCGATAACGTCCCCAACCTCGATAAACAGGGCAATTTCCGCAATCGGCACAAGGACAAAGAGGAGGAAAATGAGGGGCATGGATAGGGGGTTCCGGTCAAGCTTGTGGCAATGGGGGCATTTATGCCCTAGATTGTTATCTAACAGATATGCGCTTCGCGGCGCCATGCAATGCACGATGCCCTGCCCGCCTTTGCCCGGGAGTGACCTGGACCTGCGAGGCATGACGGCTAGCGGTGCAAAACCAGCGGTACAAAAAAGGTATTGGCCTATTCATGAATAGCGGTAGTGACGTTCTCAACCTGATTCTTCTGGTGATCGCCGTTGTGGTGTTTATAAAACTGCGCAGTGTTCTGGGGCGGCGCACCGGGCATGAACGTCCGCCGTTTGACCCCTATTCTGCGCAAGACCCCAAAGCGGATAATGAGCAGGGAAATGTCATTAATCTGCCCGGCACCCGTAGTCCGGCCAACGATCAAGAGGCGCCGCACGAGGCTGCACCGGCCAAAATTCCAGGCGTTACAGCGGGTTCACCTCTGGCTCAGGCGCTTTCCCAGCTCACCCAGGAAGACCGGCACTTTGAGGCGAACGAATTTCTGGGCGGGGCAAAGCTCGCCTACGAAATGATCGTCACCGCTTTTGCAGGCGGAGACAGCGCCACCCTGCAGCCTTTGTTGGGGCCGGAAGTCTTTGAAAGCTTCAACGGGGTCATCAAGGCGCGCGAAGAACGCGGCGACGTTGTGGACATGACCTTTGTCGGCCTGCGGTCGGCTGAATTTGTCGAAACCTCGCTAGAAGAGCACCGCGCCCGCGTCACGGTCCGGTTTGTCAGCGAACTCACCTCCTCCACCAAAAACAATGAAGGTGTGGTGATTGAAGGCGACCCCATCACCGTGCGTGAGATCACCGATGTCTGGACGTTTGAGCGTGACATTGCGGACCGCGATCCCAATTGGCAGCTTGTTGCAACCGGCGGTGTCTGACCCGGTTGGGCGTGAGAAAAACAAGAGCGAGGGCCGAAGGGTGATCCGCGATGCCTGCAAGCTCTTCCAGCCCCGGATTTCGATACAGATCAACAAGGCATTTCGAGGTCTCCTCGTCTCAGCTCTCCTGGGCGGCACGGGTCTCCTGGGTGGGTGTCTCGAGCGTGATGCGGCAAACGACGCCGTGACCTCCTCTCAAAACGCTGATCCCATCTCGGTTTTTAGCCCGGTTTCCTTTGGCGCTATTGAGGGTAGGGAGTCCGACGACCTGGGCGCGGCCCTTCTGACCTATCGACGGTCCTGCGACCGCATTCGGGCGGCACCCGCGACCAG
>CAZFHW010000085.1:0-12902 GCA_964518885.1 uncultured Parvibaculum sp.
ACCTGCGCCACGTTCAGTGGATGCAGCAGGTGCTTGACCAGCTTGATCTGAAAAACACCACCCTGTTCTGCCAGGACTGGGGCGGGCTCATCGGCTTGCGTCTGGTGGCAGAAAATCCCGACAGGTTCGACCGGGTGGTTGCAGGAAACACGTTTTTGCCGACCGGGGATCAGGCACCGGGTAAGGCATTTCTGGACTGGCAGGCCTTCTCGCAGGCAGTGCCCGAGTTCCCGACCGGCACGATCATTCAAGGAGCGACAGTGTCTGACCTCAGTGCTGAGGTGATAGCGGCTTATGATGCGCCCTATCCGGATGAGAGCTACAAGGAAGGTGCCCGCCAATTCCCGCTGCTTGTGCCCACCAACCCGGACGATCCGGCGCGCGATGCCAATCTGGCAGCGTGGAAGGTGTTGGGGAATTGGAAGAAGCCTTTTCTCACCAGCTTCAGCGACAAAGACCCGGTTTCTGCAGGTGGCGACAAATTGTTTCAGGAGAGGATACCCGGCACAAAGGGGCAGCCCCATGTGACGATCAAGGATGGTGGCCATTTCCTGCAGGAAGACAAAGGCGAGGAACTTGCCAGGGTCGTGAATGATTTCATCGCGGCAAACCCGGTTAAGAGTTAGTCTGGGTTTTCTGAACTGGTACGAGCGGAGAGCGTGGATGCGGTATTTTGATGATTTTGAGGTGGGGGAAGAGTGGCCCCTAGAAGCGGTCTACGAGATGACGGAAGAGGAGATTGTCTCCTTTGCCGAGAAGTGGGACCCGCAGCCTTTTCACGTTGATAAACAAGCCGCCGCCGCGTCGATCTACGGAACGCTGACCGCCTGCGGGTCGCATATCCAAAGTGTGGTGCTGCGGCTCGCCCAGAGCCTGCCGCACGAAACCGCCGTGCTAGGTGCGTTGGGATATGATGAGGTGCGCTTCCACAAAGCAGCGATGTTGGGGGACAAGCTCCGGCTTACCATCGAATGCATTGATACCCGTGCAAGTTCCTCGAAGCCTGATCGGGGCATCGTGAAAAACCGCCATACCCTCAAAAATCAAGAGGGTGAGACGGTCTTTACCCAAACAACACTGCTGATCTCTCGAAAAATCTAAAATTGAGAAAATGTTTGGCATTGCGTCCTGTTTAACCTAGTTTCTAACCGAACGGTTGGAAACGAGATAAATGGCACGCCCTAAATCCTTTGATCCAGAAGAAGTGCTTGCCCGGGCGACGAATGTCTTTTGGGCAAAGGGATATGACGCGACGTCGGTAACAGATCTCACAAACGCGATGGGGATCAACAAATTCAGCCTCTATGACACGTTTGGAGATAAGCACAGCCTCTTTCTGCAGGCTCTCGCACATTACCGGCGGACGTCAGTCGTCGGCCAGTTTGACTGTCTGAGCACAGGTGCGGGTCTCGCCGGTCTCAGTCAATTCTTCCAGAGGATTGAGAAAATGCCGAATGACATGAAGGCAGGTGGTTGCCTGATGATGAATTCTCTGGTCGAGCTCAGTGGTCGGGATGCGGAGATCGACAAGGTCGTGCGGGATCATTTCAAATGGGTCGAAACCCAGTTTGCAAATACGCTTGCGGCAGCGCAGGCTCAAGGTGAGCTGCCACCCCACATCAACACAAAAGAGAAGGCGCAAACTCTGATGACGCTTTTGCAGGGCGTGCTTGCGCTCGGCAAAGTACCGTTTGGGCGACGTGTCGCAAAAGTGGCCGTGCGGGACACACTTGCGTCCCTTATGGCTTAATCAAAAATGGAGAATGGGAGACAAAAGATGAACGATACGCAATTTGCCGCTTTTCGCCTGTACGGACTTGTTGGTCTGGCCTTGATGTTGACCGGTGGAGCATTGTTTGGCAGCTACATATTATCCCTCCTCAGGGGCATGCCGGGGGTTTTGGAGATTGGCGAAACCGGTTCTTATTTCGTGGCGACCGGCGCGGCGATGGTTTTCGCGGTGGGGTATCTGCTCCGCACCGTGCGGCACAACCTCAGCGCAGCGCAAGCGGTCGCTGTTCCCATCGGGACAGGCTTTGCACTCTGGGCGTTGGCGCGCTTGCTTGCCGCAGCCTATAGCCCGGAAGTAGCAGCTACTGTCGGACCGCTTCTATACGTGGAAACACTCCTGTTCGCGACGATGGCCGCAGTGATGATGCTCTCGGCGCGCAACGAAAAGGGTGTCTTTCGAACCCAGTTTATGAACCTCAATAAGGGTGTCCTGGCGACCTATTCCTACGTCTATGCTTGGGTGTCGGTGTTAATGCTGTCGAACATGGTGGCCCCTGCAGCACTCCTGGTTTGGGAAGCCGTTTCGCCGGGCGCAACGGGCATAACCGGCGTTGCCGCCCCGTTCATGCTGACCGTTTTCTGGCTTGGCCCCATCATCGGTGCGGTGCTTTATCCCGTGACAGGCATGAGCCGTTTGATGGGCCTCATACATGCGCCTTGGTACCTCGCAGCCTGGGTGCTCTATCAGCAGGCCCATGTGAACGGCGTTTGGCAGACACCGGAAACGATATTCGATTATTGGGTTTATGCAGCTCTTACTACTGCAATCCTGTCCCTCATCATCGATACACTGGACGTGGTGCGCTATACGTTCGGCGACAGGAAGAAGTTATGGGATGTTCCCTCAGCGGGATGATCTGCAACACAGGCGTGCTGGGGATTAAAGCCCCAGCACCAGCTTCGCCATAATGTTGCGTTGAACCTCGTTTGACCCGCCATAGATCGAGCCTGCGCGGTTGTTGAGATAGGAAGGCACAGCGGTGATGGCGTCCGCCGGGCCGATAGGGGCAACGTTGGAGCCGGTCTGGCGCGCGTCCAACTGGTCGGGTGTGGCGTAATACTGAACCGCCTCGACAGCAAGCTCATCCAGCCGCTGGCGCATTTCCGTAGCACAGACCTTGAGCATGGAAGACGCCGGCCCAGGGTTCTGGCCCGACGACAAAGCAGAGAGTATGCGCTGTTCGGTGATCTCCATTGCCTTGATGGAGATCTCAGCCTCCGCCAGCTTGGCGGCAAACGAAGGGGTATCGATCAGCGCGCCTCCGTCTCCGTCCGCCTGTTGGGAGGCAAGAGCACGAATTTGTTTCGAACCGGCTTCAAGGCCAGGAGCGGCACTACCACCACGCTCAAACTCAAGCAGATATTTGGCAACCGTCCAGCCGTCATTTTCTTCGCCCACCCGGTTCCCGACGGGGACGCGCACATCGTCGAAAAACACCTGATTGACCTCATGGTCGCCAGCCATCGTGATGATCGGCTCGACCGTGATGCCGGGCGTATCCATATCGATCAGGACAAAGGTAATGCCCTGTTGCGGTTTGCCGGATGTATCGGTGCGCACCAGACAGAACATGCGGTTGGCGTAGTGTGCCTGGGTTGTCCAGATTTTGGTGCCGTTGATGACATAGGTATCCCCATCGCGCTCGGCTTTGCATTGCAGTGAAGCGAGATCAGAGCCTGAGCCTGGTTCGGAATAGCCCTGACACCAATAGTCTTCGCCCGAAAGAATGCGGGGCAGGTAAAAAGCCTTTTGCTCTGGTGTACCGAACTTCATCAGCACCGGGCCACACATACGCAGACCCATGGGTGAAAGATGGGGCGTACCCGCGCGAGCGCATTCAGAGGAAAAAATATACTTCTGCATCTCGTTCCAGCCGGTACCGCCATACTCGCGGGGCCAGCTGGGGGCGATCCAGCCTTTGGCATGCAGGGCTTTATGCCAGACGATATTGTCGTGATATTCAGTGAAGACGCTGGTCGCGAGACGTCCCGCTTCGGCCATCGGTTCAGTCAGTTTTTCGTTGAGGAACGAGCGGACTTCGTCACGAAAGACGACGTCCTCGGGCGCGAACGCGAGGTCCATATCAAAACTCCCAGACAGATTGATGCAACGGCCTAAAGGCCCAAAACAGCTTTGGCCATAATGTTGCGTTGAACTTCATTGGAACCGCCAAAGATCGTATTCGCACGACCGTTGAGGTATTTTGGCGCCACCATCAATGTGTGGGCGGGGCCGACAGGCGCGACATTGGCGCCCCAAGTGCGGGCCTCCAACACTTGTGGGCCGAAATAATGTGAGATCGCTTCCACCCCGAGCTCCGTGATGGTCTGTGTCATGGTCGATCCACGCAGCTTGATCATCGAGGCGGCAGCACCCGGGTTCTGCCCCGTAGATAAGGCGGACATGATCCGGTGTTCGGTAAATTCGACCGCTGTGACCTCAATATCTGCGGCGTCAACTTTCCGCCGGAAAGTCGGGTCATCAATGAGCGAGCCGTCGCCGTCGGAAACTTCCGTCTGAGCAATGTTTTTCAGGCGGTTGAGAGCATTGCGCAAGTTTGCACCGTGCGCAGACCCGCCACGCTCAAATTCGAGCAGGTACTTGGCAACGGTCCAGCCATTATTCTCTGCGCCCACGCGATTGGCCTTCGGCACCCGCACATCGTCAAAAAACACCTGATTGACCTCATGGTCCCCCGACATTGTGATGATCGGTTCAACGCTGATGCCAGGCAGGTCCATCGGAAACAGAATGAACGAAATGCCTTCCTGTCTCTTTCCCTCGGTGCTTGTGCGAACAAGACAGAACATATGGTTGGCCACATGGGCTCCCGTGGTCCAGATCTTGGTGCCGTTGAGAATATAGTCGTCACCATCTGACACGGCACGTGTTTGAAGGGAGGCAAGGTCGGAGCCGGACCCCGGTTCGGAATAGCCCTGGCACCACCAATGACTGCCATCAAGGATTTTGGGCAGGTAATAGGCGCGTTGTTCGTCGGTGCCGTGACCCATCAAGGTGGGGCCAACCATTGAAAGACCCATAGAGCTGAGCCCCGGTGTCCCTGCTGCAGCGCATTCCGACGCATAGATAAACTTCTGCATGACCGACCAGCCGGTGCCGCCAAATTCTTTGGGCCAGCTGGGTGCCGCCCAGCCGCGCGCATTCAAAATTCTGAGCCATTCCACCCGCAGAGGATGGTCCGTCAGAATGCCGCTGGTAAGTCGGGCGTGGGCTTTGAGATCGTCGGTGAGTTTTTCATCAAGAAAGGCGCGCACTTCGTCGCGAAAAGCCGCTTCTTCTGGTTTCATCTCCAAATCCATGGATCGCTCTCCCAACTGTTGCGCGTGAGGTCTGACGTTTGACTGTCAGTATTTGACGCTGACAATAGCGCAGCGGCGAGCAATCGCAAAAGGGACCGCCGAGAGGAGCGCTTTGGCCTTTTTACCGCTGCGTCAAGCAGATAGAGTGCCGCCATAAAAATACACACGACAGACTGAGACCAGCAGTGCTGGGTTTAGAAACCATTGAGGGAGTTGGATAGATGGACTTGGGCTTAAAAGGAAAACGTGCGGTAGTGCTCGGCGGAACGCGCGGCATTGGCCGGGCAATCGCGGACCTGCTTGCGGATGAAGGCGCTGATGTTGCGATTTGCGCGCGCAACCAGGATCAGATTGACGACGCGGTTGCGGCACTCAAGGCTAAAGGCATCTCAGCCTATGGCGGTTCGGTTGATATCGCCGATGGGGCTGCGTTGACTGCTTGGGTTGATGAAGCAGCCAAGTCATTGGGGGGGATCGACATCCTGGTGTCAAACGCCAGTGCCCTTTCGGTAGGCAATGAGGAAGAGAACTGGCAGGCTGGCTTCAATGTGGATGTCATGGGCGCGCAGCGCTCGATCAAGACAGCGAGGCCCTATCTCGAAAAAGCGGCAGAGGAAAATGGCGACGCCTCAATTATCATCATCTCGTCCGTGTCAGCAGCAGAAACGAGCCACCCCAATGCGTATGGAGCAATGAAGGCAGCGCTCATTCACATGGGCAAGGGGTACGCCAAGCAGTTGGCGGGCAAGCATGTCCGGTGCAACATCGTGTCACCAGGCACAGTCTATTTCAAAGGTGGCGTCTGGAACATGATCGAAGAAAACATGCCTGATGTGTACAAGGACGCCATGTCCAACAATCCAACCGGACGTATGGCAACGCCGCAGGACATCGCGAATGCGAGTGTATTTCTTGCAAGTCCTTGCTCAAGCTTTACGACGGGCATCAATATGGTTGTGGATGGTGCCTACACATCACGCGTGAATTTCTAGAACGCGTTGGATTTTGCCACCGGGTCGGATGATGGATCATTGTCGTCTTTGCTCCATCGATCCGACTCGTGGCACAAGCTGGCAATCACATGGTCAATGGAAGAGGGGGAAATCCCGCGATAGAAGCTGACTATTTGACTGATAATATCGGCTACCGGTTTGTCGGGATCGGTTTTGTGCAGCTTGCCTCTCTCTGAGGCAATGCGCTTGATTGCGGTTGTGAGGGCAAACCGAAAATAGGGATCAAGGCCACTCTCTATGTAGAGATCAGCCAAGGCGGTGGTGCCGGCACCAAAAAAAATGGTTTCAATTTTGTTTGCAGGCTCGCCTGTCAGAACCTGAAAAGCAGAAACTGCGAAATCAAGCGATCCACCGCACACCATGCGCAACAGCAGCGAAGGGGTCAGGTCGCCGTGTTGATGCAAACGTTGGGCAAGAAGGTCAAACCCGGCTTGTGCTGCGTTGGTATCACTTGAGGCTTGCGCAAGGGCGCTTTCCAACGCGGCTTGAACAATCGTCTCCGCCATTGCGGGAGGAAGCGTGTATTCCTGAATAAGTTGATCCCTGATCTTCCGACCGATCTCTCTGTCGAAATGATCGGCTAGGATAATTTTGTGGCATTGGGCGATGATCGGCTCGGAAAGGTCTGAGCGTTCAGCAACCAATGTTAGCATTTGACCGTCAAGGTCCTCACGAGCGAAGAGCGACGTAAACCCGTGCTCATCAATCTTGGCAGTCGGGTTGGACAAGACAGTTTTGGCCACTTGAGAGCTGCCCGACGCGAACAAGGCTTCAGTAACGGTGTTGGGAAGGGCGTCACGCGTGGCGATTGTCGTTTGTGCTTCCTCACTGGCATTCCCCGACTGGACTAGTTCCGTGAGGAACTGTTCGCTGAGCGCGGGAGATTTCTCAAGAATGGGTCCCGCCACCTCAAGCACATCTTGCGCAAGGGATTGGGCGAGAGAGGGTGGAAGGAAGGGGTACTCCGCAATCACATGGGAGAGGGCAGTTCTAACACGAAGTTCGGAATCCTTGCCCAACACCTCTAGGAGAGAGTGTGCTCTTTCGCGGTCGTTTTCCGACATCTTGCCATCGGTGGTCAACGCACCAATGGCCTTGGCAGCCGCGACACGGTCATCCGTGGAGTGACCCGCAGCTAGATGTAGATTTTCTGTACTATCGGCTTCTGTCGACTGTTTCTTCGGCATCCCGTACTCCCGCATTCAGTCGTGAGTGTGCGCCCCGTGCCTTAAACAAGTCTTAAATCGCGAGTGGCAAAAGAATGTTTTCACCTAGCAAAAATTGGCAAAAAATAGCCATTTGTTACGCCGAACGGCAGACCTGAAGCCACCGGCGCATCACCCGCCGGGCGAAGTCGGCTTGAGCACGATAGTGCTGCTTGATCGCCTGTGTCATCTCTTCGCGGATGACTTCTGGGGTGCATTTCAACTCCTGCGCCCGCAAGTCTGCCCACCGCATCAGGGTTGGGCGGTCAAGCTCCAAATGGAATTGAAACCCCCAATTGCGTTGCCCAATCCGAAATGCCTGAGCAGGACAATCGTCACGGGATGACAGGGCCACGGCACCATCTGGAAGATCGAACGTGTCCCCATGCCATTGCATGAGGGGAAGGGCGGGCGGGCTCCCGGCAAGCAGCGCGTCCTCTGCCGCAGCAGGGAGCCAGGTTTGGGGAAGAAAGCCCCATTCTGTATGACCAAGGCGTCGCACCCGACCACCATGCGCGTCTGCCATAAGCTGGGCGCCAAAGCACACGCCCATGACGGGCGTCTTCGCCTGATCGAAGACGCGGAACAATTGCCGGGTTTGTTCAATGAACGGGTAGGAAGCCTCGTCCAGAATGCTCATCGCACCGCCCAGAACCACCAGCCCGTCAAAACCGTCTGCCGATGTTGGAACCTTGCCAGCAAGGGAGGGGTCGTGGCTGATGCCTTTATAGGGAACAAGAATACTTGCGCTATGCCCAAGCCTCTCCGTCTCCTCGAGCAATACACCCGGCGGTGACCCTTCATCATTCATCAGAAAGAGAATGCGCATGGAAGGCCCTTGATAATGAAAAGCCAGGAAGGTTTAGCTCTCTGGTGCGGTGCGCACCATCATCTCCTTCAAGATACCATTCTTGAGACTATAGACGATCCCGTGAACTGAAAGCTTTGCACCCTTGCGCCAGGCATTTTGGACAATAGTGGTGTTGCACACATTACGCGTCTGTTCGATCACATTGAGTTCGCACAAGCGGTCCATTTTGGCCTGGGGATCGGTAATGGCGTCCAGTTCACTGGCATGCAGTCGATGCACGTCGCGGATATGATGTAGCCAATTGTCAATCAGGCCATGATCTGCATCTTCCATCGCCGCAGCGACGCCACCGCAGCCGTAATGCCCACAAACGATAATGTGTTTCACGCCAAGCACATCGACGGCAAATTGAATAACCGACAGACAATTGAGGTCTGAGGGCACCACGACATTGGCGATGTTGCGGTGAACAAACACTTCCCCCGGCGGTAGGTCGACAATCTGATTTGCCGGTACCCGACTGTCCGCACAGCCGATCCACAGAAATTCTGGTTGCTGTTGTTCTGACAGCTTGGTGAAATAGTCCGGATCAGCCTCCTTGATCCGGTCCGCCCAGCGCTTGTTCCGCTCAAGCAGTGTTTTGATGTCACTCATGGCCTTTTGCGTATCCTTTATAGGCTGCTCCGTGAGCGGCAGTTTACTCATTTGGCGGCAGAACGCGACACCTCGTTACGGCTATATCGCGCGGACAACGGCGATATAGCCCGCCAGTTTCTCAAGGTCGAGGGCGCCTGAGGTCCGAACGCCGGTGCACAGATCGACCCCATGAGGCTGAACGACGGAAATAGCCTCGCGGACGTTGCCGACATTGAGGCCCCCGGCGAGCCATACGGGCAGGTCGACACTGTCGACAATGCGTCGGCTGATCTCCCAGTCATGGGTTCTTCCCGTGCCGCCAAGTTCAGGCGTTGCGGCGTCTGGCCGCCCACTGTCCAGCAACAGGGCGTCGGCATGTTCCGCCAGGGCATGGGCCTGGGGAATGGTATCTGCGCTTGCGACGTGAACCACCTGCACCAGTTCGATATGGGGAAGGGCCGCTTTGACGGTCGCGCGGGTGTCAGCGCTGGTTTCTTTCACCAGTTGAACGACGGAGGGATGGCAGGCGGTCACATGGGCGATGATCGCGTCCGCCTCTGTTCGCTGGGTGAGAAGAAAGCTTTCCGCCCGACCGGCAATACTGGCGGTTATCTCGGCAATAAGGGTGTCGGAGATCGGGCCTGGGCCGCTGGGCATGTCGGCCACCAGTCCCAGCGCCTCGGCACCAGCGGCAATGGCGACCTCTGCTTCGAGAACCGAGCCAATGCAACAGATTTTGATGGCGGTCATGAGCGCCCTGCAAATCGGTCAGTTGCCCGCACCATGACATCCACAATGCCAGGCTCCGTGGCGGTGTGGCCTGCGTCGGGAACGATATGCAGTTCGCCCGTCTCCCACGCTTTAGAGAGTTCCCAGGCGGTAAACATCGGCGTCACCACATCATACCGGCCCTGGGCGATGACGCCGGGAATGCCGTTGAGCAGGTGAGCGTTTCGGATCAACTGATCCTGCGGTTCGAAATACCCCTTGTTCACAAAGTAATGGCACTCGATCCGCGCGAAGGCCAAGGCAAAGCGCGCATCATCAAACCGTTCCACCCGGGTGGGATCAGGATACAGAGAGAGTGTTGTCCCTTCCCAGACTGACCAGGCGCGGGCGCAGGCGAGCTTCTCCTCTTCATTGGCGCCGGTCAGGCGCTTGTAGAACGCGGCCATCAGATCGCCCCGTTCCGCTTCGGGGATCGGCGCGATGAATTTTTCCCAGGCATCCGGGTAGAGCGCATCGGTCCCTTCTTGGTAGAACCAGTGCAGTTCCCGCGGCCGCAGTGTGAAGATGCCCCGCATCACCAGTTCGGTGACTTGGCCCGGGTGGGTTTCGGCATAGGCGATGGCGAGGCAGGAGCCCCACGACCCACCGCAGACCTGCCAGCGATCAATGCCCAAATGCGTCCGCAGCTGCTCAATGTCGGCCACTAGATCCCAAGTTGTATTCGCCTCAAGCTCCGCATAAGGCGTGGACCGACCACACCCGCGCTGGTCGAACAGAATGATTCGGTAGTCCTCAGGGTTGTGGGTTCGGCGCATGCTTGGGTTGCAGCCGCCACCCGGACCGCCATGGAGGATCACCACCGGCTTGCCCTTGGGGTTCCCACACTCTTCATAGAACAGTGTATGGACGGGAGATACAGCGAGGAAGCCGGTATTGTAGGGCTCAATTTCCGGGTACAAAGTGCGGCGCTCTTCAGCATTGGCGGCGACAGATTGAGACATAAACGACGGGTCCTTGAGGCATGAGGGACGAGCGGATAGCTCGAGAATGTTCTCGGGTAACGGAAAAAAATATACTGTGAAAACAGGCTGTTAACGTCCGGTTAACCAAATAATTTTCAATCTTGGCATACTACCTGTTGACGGCGTTAACGGAGCGGATACTATATCTGGACGCGCCGCGTTCCGCTGGGGTAGCGGCGAAATCAATGACTTTTATGAGTACTGCCTGAGTATATGGGGCAGTTAGCGGATGCGCACATCGTCGCGCATGTCGAGGGATCTTTGTCCGTTTTCAGCCGTGGGTTCAGCGGTGGGAACGGGTATTTTGGGGGCAGGTTTTACATGTTCAACGACACGTCCAAATTGGTCGATCCATCTGAAATCGAGGCGCCGTCTGAGGTTGCAGCGGTGGTTTCAGCGATCATTACGGGTGAGCGCGCGGCTGTGCGTCGGGTAAAGGGCGCCGATACGGCTGAGCCTGAAATGCCTTTCGAAGCTGCCGACCAGGTGGTGCAGTTTGAAGGACGTGGATCTGTCAAAGTGGACCGCTCCCGCGACGCGCTGTTGACCGATTTTGGCAAGGCCACATTGAAAGACCGCTATCTGCTGGAAGGCGAAGGGTTCCAGGACCTGTTCGCCCGTGTCGCGTCCTTCTATGGGGACGATGCAGCCCACGCCCAGCGGCTTTATGACTACATCTCCAAGCTCTGGTTCATGCCGGCAACGCCCATACTCTCCAACGGAGGCACCGACCGCGGTCTGCCGATCTCCTGCTTTCTGAACGAAGCCAACGACACCCTCGCGGGCATTGTTGACCTGTGGACGGAAAATGTCTGGCTTGCGGCCAAGGGTGGCGGCATTGGCTCTTACTGGGGCAATCTGCGCTCCATCGGTGAGAAAGTCGGCGGCAACGGCAAGACCAGCGGCATTATCCCTTTCATCCACGTGATGGACAGCCTCACTCTGGCGATCAGCCAGGGCTCACTGCGTCGTGGCTCGGCAGCATGCTATCTGCCAATCGATCACCCGGAAGTCGAAGAGTTCATTGAAATGCGCAGGCCAACGGGGGGGGATCCAAACCGCAAGGCGCCCAACCTGCACCATGGCATTCTGATTTCCGACGCCTTCATGCGCGCGGTTGAGGCCGATGAGGATTGGGCACTGCTGTCTCCAAAAGACCGGACGGTGCAGAAAACTGTTCCGGCGCGCAGCCTGTGGATCCGCATGCTCACCGCCCGGGTCGAGACCGGCGAGCCTTACATGATCTTCAAGGACACGGTGAACAATGCCCGTCCTGAGCAGCACAAACTGGCAGGGCTGGAAGTCAAAACCTCAAACCTGTGTGCCGAAATTACCCTGCCCACCGGCATCGACCATCTGGGCAACAAGCGCACGGCCGTGTGTTGTCTGTCCTCGCTCAATCTTGAAAAATATCATGAGTGGGAAAATCACCCGCAGCTGATCGAAGACGTGATGCGCTTCCTCGACAATGTTATTCAGGACTTCATTGATCGCGCACCCGACGAAATGGCACAGGCGAAATATTCCGCCACGCGTGAGCGTTCTGTCGGTCTTGGCGTCATGGGCTTCCACTCGTTCCTGCAGGCCAACATGATCCCGTTCGAAGGGGTGATGGCAAAGGTCTGGAACATGAAAATGTTCAAGCACATTGACGATCAGGCATCCGCAGCCTCCAGGCTTCTGGCGGAAGAACGCGGGGCCTGCCCGGACGCTGCCGACTACGGCATCATGGAACGCTTTTCCAACAAGTCAGCCGTGGCGCCCACCGCGTCCATCTCCATCATTTGCGGGGGCACCAGTGCGGGCATCGAGCCGATTGCCGCCAACAGTTTCACCCACAAGACCCTGTCAGGCTCGCACAATGTGCGCAACCGGCACCTCACCAAGCTGCTGGAAGAAAAAGGCCTCAATAATGAGGACACCTGGTCCTCCATCGTGACCAATGGCGGCTCCATTACTCATCTGGATTTCCTGAGCGATGAGGAGAAAGACGTTTTCAAAACGGCTTTCGAAATCGACCAGCGCTGGATTGTGGAACATGCAGCCGACCGCGCGCCGATGATTGATCAGGCCCAGTCGGTCAACCTGTTCGTGCCCGCCGATGTGCACAAGCGCGAGCTGCATCAGCTGCACTTCCAGGCCTGGAAGAAGGGCGTGAAGTCGCTTTACTACTGCCGGTCGCTCTCGATCCAGCGGGCGGAAAGCGATCAGTCCCATCTGGCCAAACAGGCGGTACTGGTCGAGAAGGCAAGTGGCGCGGCAGAAATTCCGCTCAAAACCTTGAGCGAAGTTGCGACGGAGACCAGACAGCCCACCCCGGCCAAGGTCAATCCGGCGGAAATGAACGATTACGACGAATGCCTCGCCTGCCAGT
>CAZFHW010000086.1:0-12681 GCA_964518885.1 uncultured Parvibaculum sp.
TGATGCGGTTGATGCAGCAATTACAGCAGTCCGGCGGTTTTGGCATAGGCGAGGCGGAACTTGCCAAGGCGCGAGCCTGTTTCCTTGCAGCCAGCGCTGACGAAGCCGAGACAAAAGCAACTCTGCAATCATCCTTTGCAGATACAGGCACGCTGATCGATCCGCACACGGCTGTCGGTCTCGCGGTGGCCCAGAAGCTGCGCGGCGATGTGGCCATCCCGATGATCACGCTTGGCACTGCCCATCCGGCTAAGTTCGCAGCACCCGTCGAGGCTGCAACCGGCGTCGCACCCCAATTGCCTGAGCGCATTGCTGATATTCTTGATCGTGAGGAGCGTCTTGAGGACCTGCCGAACGACCTGATGGTAATTAAAGACTTTATCCGTGCCCGTAGCCGCGTGTGCACCGACGAAATGGGGGCTTGAGTAATGGCCGTTGAAATCTCGCGCCTATCGAACGGCATGACTGTGGTGTCGGACGCCATGCCTCATTTGCAAAGCGCCACCGTGGGGGTCTGGGTGGGGGCTGGATCGCGCCACGAGGGCGAGAAAGCACACGGCATCTCTCATATGCTCGAACATATGGCCTTCAAAGGGACCGAGCGACGCTCCGCGCTGGCCATTGTGGAAGAAATTGAGGCTGTCGGTGGGCACTTGAATGCCCACACCACCCACGAAGCAACCGCCTATTACGCACGGCTTTTGAAGGATGATGTGCCACTTGTCGCAGACATTCTGGCAGACATTCTCCAGCATTCAACGTTTGAGGCGGACGAGGTGGCGCGCGAACAAGGCGTTATTGTTCAAGAAATTGGGCAGGCGGCGGACACGCCAGACGATCTCGTGTTCGACCATCTGTTATCGGCCGCATATCAGGGCCAGGCCCTTGGCCGCCCGATATTGGGAACGCCCGACACCGTGCGCTCATTTGATGGGTCCAAACTGAAGACCTATATGAGCGAGCATTACAGCGCGCCTGGCATTGTTTTCGCTGGCGCTGGCGCGGTTGAGCACGCGGCCCTGGTGGACCTGGGCGAAGCACTGTTCAAAGCGCTGCCGGATGCTGCCGACAACGATATGTCACCTGCAACATTCCAGGCGAAGGAACGCCGGGAAGAAAAGGATCTTGAACAGGTCCATCTCACGCTTGCTTTTGAAGGCGTGCCCTACGACGACCCGGACTATTACACGGCCCAGGTTTTTTCGGCGGTATTGGGTGGCGGCATGTCATCGCGGCTTTTTCAGGAAGTCAGAGAAAAACGCGGACTTTGTTATTCGGTTTATTCGTTCAACTGGTCGTTTGAAGATACCGGTCTCTTTGGCGTTTATGCGGGTACGGCGGAGGAAGATTTGGGTGATCTGGTGCCTGTGGTTGCGGAAGAAATCTGCCGTTTAGCCGAGGACGCGTCAGATGAAGAGGCCGCACGTGCCCGCACACAGCTAAAAGCGGGTCTGCTGATGGGGATGGAATCCTCAGCCTCCCGGGTTGAGCAGATCGCGCGCCAGCAGATGGTTTTCGACCGTGTTCTGCCTGTTGATGAGATAAAGGCCAGGGTGGATGCCGTTGACGCAGCCGCTCTGCGCCGCTTTGCGGCACGAATAACAGCCAACGCCCCCGCTCTAGCGGCAGTTGGACCCCTCTCCGGCCTTGAAACATATGACAAGATAGCGGCAAGATTCACCTAAGTGATTTGCGTGCCAGATCAGCGCATGGTTTTGGCGGTCCACAAGGGCCCGCAATGAGGGTGATAGGCTTCAATGGCATTTTTACGTTCCATAACACGGTCGGAAGTGGCCCCTCTGGTGATAGGCCAGGGTGTGTATCTGCGCGGGCCGACAATGGGCGACTATGCCGAGTGGGCAGAGCTGCGCACCCGCAGCAGGGCGTTTCTGACGCCGTGGGAACCAACCTGGCCGCCAGATGATCTCACGCGCGCGGCCTTCCGCCGTCGACTGCGCCGCTACATGCGCGATGTACGCGAGGACCTTGCCTACCCTTTCCTGGTCTTTCGGGACGAGGACGACGCACTCGTCGGGGGTGTGACAGTTTCCAATATACACCGTGGCGTTCAACAATCGTGTACGTTGGGTTATTGGGCAGGGGAAGTTTACGCCGGAAACGGTTATATAACATCAGCGGTAGAAGCTCTCATTCCCTTTATCTTCGATGAACTGCATATGCACCGGATCCAGGCAGCCTGTCTGCCGGAAAACGAGAGCTCGCAAGTCGTGCTGCGCAAATGCGGTTTCACTCACGAAGGGATTGCGCGGGGGTACTTACGTATTGATGGGGCCTGGCGTGATCATATTGTGTTCGCCCTTATGGCGGATGACAAACGGCGATAAAATGTGGCTAAGGGATGATGCAACAGGGGATTGGTCGTTGAGGGGAATTTCAAGGCAAGCTAAGTCACGGAGCATTGGAAGCTTTGCGCTTCTGTTTGCGCTGTTTCTGGGAAGTGCCCCCGCGCCGGCTCTTGAGGCGGTCTTGATCGATGTGGCGGCAGACCGGATTGATCTCACAACATTTGTGCAGTCGCTCGAAGAAAGCAGCGGGCGTCTTGCTCTAGAGATCGTTGGGAGCGAGGAAACTGAAGTCCACGAAATGGTGCTGTCTGAGGGGGACGTAAACTCCCACGCAGTCTGGGCGGTTTTTGTCCTCAAAAACACGGGCGATATTCCGGTTCAACGGATATTGACGATGGCAGTGGGGTTGGAGGGAAGAGGTTTCTTCTGGCCCAATGCGGAACCCAGCCCCATAGGCAGGGTGCTTGCGACCGGTGGGGCAACCCCTCTGAGGCTCTATGCAGATGGTCGCGATGTATTTTCACTCGGCCTGCCGGTCAAGGCCGAAGTCACGATTGCCATGCGCCTGCCCGGTGGTGTGTCGCGCCAAGTGATCCTGTGGGAACCGCAGGTCTATGCACGTAGTGTGGAGCAATCGGCATTGCTGAGTGGCATTCTCCTGGGTGTTGCAGCGCTGCTCAGTATTTACCTTGTCGGGCTCTATACGCTGGGACGGTCCGATCTGAGCAAATGGGCTGCTATTTTTTCGACCGCCGCATTTTTCAATCTGCTCGCGCTCTTTGGTTTTGCTGGAAACAGTCTTGGCCTGAACGCCCATTGGAACGGGGCACTCCTGCTGCTGCTACAGGGTCTCTTGCTGGCTGCTGGGTTGCGGTATTGGGTGCGCGCGATCGAACCCGAAAGGCACGCACCTCAGGTCGTCATTGCCGCGTCAATGCTGGGTTACTTGGGGATCGCTGGAGGGGTGTTTGCGGTCGTGAACCACTCCTTCGCCGGGCTTGTGCTCAATCTGGCGGGGACGGTCGCGATCGTTGGAGGAGTGGGGGTGACACTCGTTCTGGCGGTCAAGGGGGGGCGTCTCGCTCGCCGTCACCTCGCATCTGTGGGAATGATTGCACTTGCCGCGCTGGTGTTCTTCACGACCTTGACCGGGGTCGGCTTGTCTTCTCCAGGCGCGATACCCGCCATTTCGACAATCTTCCTTATGGCGCTGGTCATGGTCGCAATTGTCGTGACAAGGCAGGTGCAGACCGGCGCAATTGCAACCGATATTGACGCGCTCCGGGGAGAGCAGCGTCACGCTTTTGCTCTCGCAGGCGCCCAGCAGGCGGTTTGGGATTGGGATATTTTGAGGGATCAGCTCTATGTCTCTCCCTTGCTGGAAGCATCCCTTGGCCTTCCAGTTGGAGCCATCTGCGGTGAAGAGGTGGTCTGGCGCGAACGTATGCATGCATCGGACAGGGAAACCTATCGCACGGCCATGAACGCCTATATCGGCAGAGGAACCGTATCGTTTGGGCTTGAATTCCGTTTGCAGCACGAAGACGACAGCTATCGTTGGTTTAATCTGAGGGCGAGTTGTCTGGGAGGAGCAGACGGGTTCGCCGTGCGATGCGTTGGCGTGGTGAGGGATATTACCGATCGCAAACGATCAGAAGAACGGCTGCTGCACGATACGGTGCATGACAGCCTGACCGGCCTGCCAAGTCGGGCGCTTCTTCTTGACCGTCTTAACCGGGCCATCACCCGGCCCGCACCTGCGGGGCGCGCCCGCGCAGCTCTGATGATTATCGATATGGATCGTTTCAAGGCTGTGAATGACAGCCTTGGTCATGCAGCCGGTGACACCTTGTTGACAACTCTCGCCCGTCGGCTCGAGCAGGTTGTCCCTCAGGAAGAAACAGTGGCCCGTCTGGGCGGGGACGAATTTTCTGTGCTGCTGACAGAACGAACCGGACGAGACGAGGTGAGGGCATTGGCAGCCGCCATCAATGACATTCTCTCTCAGCCAGCCGACATTGGTGGGCAGGAAGTTTTTCCTTCGGCGAGTACCGGTGTTGCCATTTGCGAGGATAACCATGAGCGTCCGATGGACTTGCTGCGCGAGGCCGAGATTGCCATGTACCGGGCGAAGAAATCCGGCAAGGCGCGCGTTGAGTTTTTTGAACCAGCAATGCGTCAGGATGCCGACAACCGGCTGCCGATTGAGTCGGACCTGCGCCGTGCCATTGAGCGTGATGAACTGAAGCTGTTCTATCAGCCGATCATGTCGTTGAAGGATGGACGGGTGGCAGGGTTTGAGGCGCTACTACGATGGGAACATCCAAAACACGGCTTCCTGACCCCGGATGAGTTTATTCCGCTCGCTGAAGAGTCCGAATTGATCGTGACACTTGGCCGGTTTGCACTAGCAACCGCAGCAGAGGATCTGGCGGTCTGGCAGAAACTTTTTCCCCTGCGCAAGCCATTGTTTGCCAGCGTCAATGTCTCAAGCCGACAATTGTTGCGAGCGGACCTGATTGACGATGTAGAACAGGTCCTGGCGGAAGCGGATCTTGCGGAAGGGTCGTTGCGGTTGGAAGTAACCGAGTCGCTCGTTATGGAAAACCCCGAACTTGCCTCGCGCATTCTGCTGCGCATTCGAAACCTCGGAGCTGGCATCTCTCTGGATGATTTTGGTACCGGCCATTCATCGCTTTCCTACCTGCAACAATTTCCCGTCGATACGATCAAGATCGACAGAAGTTTTGTTGCAGAAATGGGCAAAGGGGAAGTCCCGCCCGTGATTGTTCGCTCAATCGTGACCATGGCTCAAGATCTGGGAAAATGGGTTGTTGCGGAAGGAATCGAAACCCAGCAGCAAGCGGATGAGTTGAAGAAAATGGGCTGCGATTATGGTCAGGGCTATCTGTTTGGCCGAGCCAAAACGGCAGAAGAGACGCTCGAATTTATTGCCCGTCACTGGCAGGACTAACGGGTCCTTCCAACAGGTCCCTCAGGCATGACCAGCCTCTCCAGAGAGAAACGATACATCTATCCCAAGCTTCGCGAGTGCCTGATCATACTTGCCGTCAATATTGGATCCAAAAACCAGATCATTGTCGGCTTCGCAATGAAGCCAGCCGTTTGACTGAATTTCCTGTTCCAACTGTCCGGGAGCCCACCCGGCATATCCAAGCGCCAGCATGGCGCGGTCTGGCCCTTCACCGCGTGCAATATCGCGCAGGATTTCCACACTCGCTGTCATCGCAATGTTTTTGGAAATGGGAAGCGTCGTCTCATCCTGACGGTAGTCAGGTGAATGCAGGACAAAACCCCGACCTGTTTCAACTGGCCCCCCATGCAGGATTTGCATCGCGGGAGTCGTGCCCCCTTCGCCCAGAGAGCCACTTGATTTTGGAATATCAAGCTGTGCCAATAAATCTGGGAAGTTGATCGACTCCTCCAGCTTATTCACGACAAGTCCCATCGCACCTTCGTCGCTGTGCGCGCACATATAGATCAGTGTGCGGGAAAAGCGGTCATCACCCATTGTCGGCATGGCAATGAGCATTTTTCCTTCAAGGTAGCGATCATGCGGAATATCGCTAAAGGAGCTGTCTGTGTTCTGGGTCATGGCAGAATGGTACTAGTTCTTTGGTCTGTTGCTCAAGTGGGAGGTGGCTTCCCCTAAAAGGGCTGGTCAAAAATGGTAACAAGTTTTTGTCCGCAGGCGCACGCGCATTTATCCTTCTATTGGCTTTCATGGATTAGACTAGAGATGGCTGTACCCCTGGTTTTGAGCGGCGGACGTGCGGTCGGGTGTTTTTTTGGAACTCCATGGAACAGGGTATTTCCTGGATTTTCGCGCGAGGAATAGTAGATGCGATTCGGGATTGCACGAATAATTGCTTTTGCGACGGCGGTTGGCCTGCTGGCCGGGCTCGCGACCCATATCGCGACCCGGGACGATGGAGCGCCTGTGTCGTCCCGCCCGGTGGTGGAACAAGAAAGCCCCTGGCAGACGGCGATGGCTTCGAAAGTTCGCCTTGAAAGCACGCAGAGCGCGGTGGGGGACGGTTACGTATTGATCGGACTTGAGATGCAACTGGATGAGGGTTGGAAAACCTACTGGCGCTATCCCGGCGATAGCGGTTTCGCCCCTCGCTTTGACTGGTCCGGCTCGACCAACCTGAAGAGCATTGACTTGCGTTGGCCAGCACCCCTGGCTTTCGACGAATTGGGCGAACGGTACTATGGATACAAGGGGACTGTGATATGGCCGCTACGGGTCACAGTCCAGGACGTAAGCAAGCCTCTGACCCTGTCCCTTACACTGGATTATGGTGTGTGTGCGGATGTTTGTATCCCGGTGAGCATTACGACGGATCTTGTCGTGCCTGTAGGGACACCCGACCGCACATCGGCAGCCCTGCAAATTGAGGCCGCAACCCATTTGGTCCCCCAGACCCTCCAGTCCGCAAATTTGGGAGCGACCATACGTCTTCGGGAAGTCCAGGGGCACCGGGCGCAGCTGATCATTGAAATGGATGACACAGGACCTGCCCCAGATTTCGTTATTCTGACAGGCCTGCCGCGTGTCTATCTGGGGGCCTCACACCCTTTTGAAGAAAGGGGTTTTCGAGTGTCATTGGAAACCGAGGCGCCAGAATTTTTGCGTGGCCAACAGGTCGAAGCAACTTTCCTTGGGCATGATGGCTCCCATGAGAGCGGGTCTTGGGCAGCAACGGGCCTCTTTTACATTCAGTGAGCGGAAACCGCATGGTCGCGCTGGCACTTTTCCTCGCCGCGCGCTTTAATGCCCTCAACGAGGCGGCGGATTTGCACCGTCCAATCAATTCAAATCTCTGGAGGCAATAATGACAATCAAAGTAGGCGAAAAACTACCAGACGTAACGCTGATGCACATGACCGACAAAGGTCCGACGCCGGTCAAAACATCTGAACTTTTTGCGGGCAAAAAAGTTGTTCTCTTTGCTCTCCCGGGCGCCTTCACACCAACCTGCTCAAACCAGCATCTGCCGGGCTTCATTCAAAAAGCCGGTGATCTGCAGTCCAAGGGTGTGGATCTGATCGCCTGTCTGTCGGTCAACGATGCTTTCGTAATGGACGCATGGGGCAAAGCCCAAGGCGTAGGCGATGCGGTCCTGATGCTCGGCGATGGCAACGGTGATTTTACACAAGCAGTCGGTCTGGGTTTTGACGGATCAGGTTTCGGCATGGGTACACGCAGCCTGCGCTATTCCATGTTGATTGATGATGGCGTGGTGAAAGAATTGAACCAGGAAGCAAATCCAGGTGAAGCCAAATTGTCAGGCGCCGATCACATGCTCTCTCAGGTCTGAGGGAGAACGTAACAATGCGTCCGCCAGCGTGTCATCGCTGGCGGATTTTTTATGGCTTATAGGGTTCCATACCCGCCCGGGCGAGCGCGTCAGCACGGTCATTCTCGGCATGTCCGGAATGGCCTTTCACCCAATGCCATTCCACCTGATGTCCCACCATCACCTTTTCCAGCAATTGCCAAAGGTCGGCGTTCTTAACCGGCTTCTTGGCAGCTGTGCGCCAACCGTTACGCTTCCAGTTGGTAATCCATTTTGTAATGCCATCTTTCACGTAAGTTGAATCTGTATGAAGACGCACCTGGGTTGCGGGCTTTAGGGCCTCAAACGCATTGATGGCCGCCAGCATTTCCATGCGATTATTGGTCGTCTCTTCTTCGCCACCACACAGTTCTTTTTCAGTCCCATTGCAAAGCATCAAGACACCCCAGCCACCTGGGCCGGGATTTCCAGAACACGCACCATCCGTATAAATATCAACGATAGATGCCATTAGTAGTCCAGCCCGTAGGCAGCAGGTGAAGTAACGTCTTTGTGGAACCGCATTTGTTTAAGGCACTCTCTGGGGTCTTTGGGGCGCACAAGCGCGCCTTCCGGGTGGTTGATCCAGTCATAGGTACGGGTCAGCAAGAACCGCAGAGCACTGCCTCGCGCAAACAGAGGCAGGGCGGTGAGCTCATCAGCACTCAATGGGCGGACTTGTGTGTAGGCCTGCAGCAACGAGCGGGCTTTTGAGATGTTGAAGGCACCGTCTCTCTCGAAACACCAGGCATTCAGACAGATCGCAATGTCATAGACGAATGTGTCATTGCAGGCGAAATAGAAATCGATAAAGCCAGACAGCTTGTTGTGAATAAAAAACACATTGTCCGGGAAAAGGTCACCGTGAATGACGCCAGAGGGAAGGTTGGTGGGCCAGTTCTGTTCGAAGAACGAAAGCTCCTGTTCAATCTCTTGCGAAAGGCCGGGGATTGCCTCGTCTGCACGACCGTTGCAGGCGTCATAGAGCGGACGCCATCCGGTGATAGAAAGGGCATTGGGCCGCGTGATCTCAAAGTCAGAGCCGGCGATATGCATGGCGGCAAGGCCCGCACCAAGCTCGGCGCAGTGCCGCGGGAGGGGCTTGCGCAGCCACACACCTTCCAGAAAGGAGACGATAGCGGCGGGGCGCCCGGCGAGTGTGCCAAGCATCGTGCCCGATAATTGGCGAACAGGTGTGGGGCATGCAAACCCCTTGGCGGCCAGATGGTTCATAAGACCCAAGAAGAAAGGCAGGTCATCCGCGTCAACACGTTTTTCGTAGAGCGTCAGGATGTAAGTACCCGCATCGGTGTGGAGCAGGTAGTTCGAGTTCTCCACCCCTTCGGCAATGCCTTTGAAAGAGAGCAGAGAGCCGATGTTGTACAGAGAGAGAAACGCCTCAAGCGCATCATTATCAACTTGCGTATAAACGGCCACTGGCGTCCCCTCAATCCATCAAAGCGCGAGGCAGTTTAAACTCAACCCGCTCTTTGCTCACGGTCACAGTTTCCACTGTGACCTCAAACCGCGCACGAAATGCTGCAAGGACTTCTTCCACCAAAACCTCTGGTGCTGAAGCACCCGCTGTAAGGCCAATCCGGGCGACCCCTTCAAGAGCCGACCAGTCAATATCATCGGCCCGCCTGACAAGAAAGGCGTTGGGGCAGCCAGCGCGCTCCGCGACTTCCACCAGGCGCATGGAGTTTGACGAATTGGGGGCGCCGATCACGATCAGGGCATCACTTGTGGGGGCAATCGCTTTGACCGCCGCCTGTCGATTGGTCGTGGCGTAGCAAATATCTTCCCTGTGCGGCCCGGTAATGGTTGGGAACCGACGATTGAGGATTGCGACAATTGCTGCGGTGTCGTCCACTGAAAGCGTCGTCTGTGTAATAAAGGCGAGATTATCTGGTTGGCTGACAACAAGCGCCTCAGCATCTTCCGCGGTCTCTATCAGTCGCACCGCGCCTTCAGGCAGTTGGCCCATAGTCCCGATCACTTCTGGGTGGCCTTTGTGCCCGATCAATAGAATATCCCGGCCGGCCTCGAAATGGCGCTCGGCCTCAATGTGAACTTTGGAGACAAGGGGACAAGTGGCATCAAAATAGGCGAGAGACCGGCTCTGGGCGTCCTCCGGCACGGATTTTGGGACACCATGGGCGGAGAAAATCACCTTGGCATCAGCCGGCACTTCATCCAGCTCTTCCACAAAGATGGCGCCTTTCGCCTCAAGATTTTCAACAACAAAGCGGTTGTGAACAATTTCATGGCGGACATAGACCGGCGCGCCAAACTTCTTGATGGCTTGTTCGACAATCTGAATGGCACGATCAACCCCGGCGCAGAAGCCACGCGGCTCTGCCAGCAATACCGTCAAAGGCGGTCGGGTCATGTCACTGCGCGCGCTCACCTGGGGTCTGTTCGCTTTCTTGTACCCGGGCGCTTGTGGCCACGCGGGCGGTTGGGTAGAGTGCCCGCAGTCTCGCGCAACCCTTTGATTTTAAGGGGTTCTACAAGACAGGATAAGCACCAGCCGATCTGGCGATAATAGAAGGGGCGAGCCCTTCAAAGTCAAGGATTGGCCAGACTAGGTGAGATAAAAGAGGGAATGCGGGTGATAGTGGAACAGGGCCGTTGGGCAAAATCTCTCTTCGTGGCCATCATGACGGCGGGGCTACTGTCAGCCTGTACGTCCCAGCAACAGGTCGAGTTGGAACAGGCATTGCCTTGTCCCTCCGTTGGCATTCTGGGTGGTAGTGAAGAGCTGACCCTTTCTACAGGTGGCAGCGATATCACCGATATCGTGTTAACCAGCGAAATCGAACGCGTGTTGAGCGAATGCACATATGACATTGATGACGGTCTTATTCTGGTTAATCTGGCCTTCCGTGGAACTGCGGAAATTGGGCCCGCCGCGACGACACGTGAAATCACCGTGCCATTTTTCATTGCACTGACCGAGGTGAACGCCCGCGTTTTGCGCAAGGATGTTTTTTTTCTCACCCTTGCCTTTCCCGGCAACCAGCGCTCAACCTCCTTTATCCACACGATTGAAGAGGTGAAAGTACCCTTCGTCGCCCGGATCGATGGATCGTCATACGAGATTCTCGTCGGATTTCAGCTGACCCCGGAACAGTTGGCATTCAATCGCCGACAAAACTGACGTAGAGCGAAGAAGTCTCTCTTATCTCCTTGATTTTTCGAGGTCTTTTTGTCGGGCTGCTGCCTGCACCCGATCGACCTAACGACGATTGACTCTTCACCTCTCCTACCTATTATCCGATCCACCAACGACCCTCGCGGGAGAGATCGGAGCGCATGCAGATGCGACTTCGGCGCCGAAGGAGCAACCGCCCCGGAAACTCTCAGGCAACCGGACCGCGAGACGAGGACACTCTGGAAAGCAGGCTGGCAGCGATGCTGGTCTCACCCAAGGGGATAAGCTGAGCGGCACCATTTTGCCGGTCGGTTAAATCTCTCAGGTCCAACCGACAGAGGGGGCGCCAGCGGAGCATGTGCACCGGCTGGCGGCCTGCGAATCGCGTTTGAGTGGATGTTGCTATGGGGACCCAGTCCGAAACCGACCTGAAGAAGACGGCGCTGCACGCGTTGCATCTGGAGCTTGGCGCCAAGATGGTGCCTTTTGCCGGGTATGACATGCCCGTCCAGTATAAGTTGGGTGTTCTGGGCGAGCACAATCACACGCGCGCCAAAGCGGGGCTTTTTGATGTCTCTCACATGGGCCCTGCCTTTTTGCAGGCGACCGACGAGAGCCTGTCAGGCGACGCCGCCCACGAAGCGGTTGCCGCTGCGTTAGAGACGCTGGTGCCAGGCGACCTCAAAGGCCTGAAGCCCGGCCAGATGCGCTACACGCAGCTGTTGAACGCCGAGGGCGGTATCATCGATGATCTGATGGTGACCCGGCCCTTCCTGCCGCGGGGGCAGGGCATGCTCTATCTGGTGGTCAATGCCGGGACCAAGGACAATGATTTCAAGTACATCACGGAAAACCTGGCCGACCGGACCAGACTGACCCGCATTGACCACGAACGCTCCTTGCTGGCTTTGCAAGGACCCGCAGCTGCTGAGGTGCTGTCTCGGTTTATCCCGGAAGCACGGGACCTGGGGTTCATGGAACTGCGCCGCGTGGAAATTGAAGGCCAGCGCGGACTGATCAGCCGGTCGGGATATACCGGGGAAGACGGGTACGAGATATCCGTGATGAACGACGTGGCGGAAAGTTTTGCCCGCAAATTGCTCGGCGAGGAAGAAGTGGAAGCCATTGGCCTTGGCGCGCGGGATTCGCTGCGGCTCGAAGCGGGGCTTTGCCTCTATGGCCACGACATTGACGAAACAACAACACCGGTTGAGGCAGCGCTTACCTGGTCTATTGCCAAGCGGCGCCGTGAAGAAGCTAATTTTCCGGGCGCCGACAAAATATTGAAACAGATTGCAGATGGCCCCCCCCGCAAGCGCGTCGGTATCCAACCGGAAGGCAAGGGGCCAGCGCGCGAAGGCACGCAGATTGTCGACGCTGAAGGAAACGAGATCGGCCACGTGACCAGTGGCGGGTTTGGGCCAACGACAGGAACCCCCGTTGCTATGGGGTATCTGAATGCCGGACACACAAAAATAGGAACACCGGTGACATTGATGGTTCGTGGCAAGCCACGTCCTGCCTCCATTGTCGCCATGCCCTTTATCGAAAAACGCTATCGCAAATAGAACGCCCACCGCGCGTCCAAAACGGGGATTAAGAAAATGAGCACAGTTAAATTTACACAAGACCATGAATGGGTGTCGGTTGAGGGCGATGTCGCTACCATCGGCATTTCCGATTACGCGCAAGGCCAGTTGGGTGATGTGGTTTTTGTCGAACTGCCAGAGGTTGGACGGGAACTGGCCAAGGGTGATGAAGCGGCCGTCATCGAATCCGTAAAAGCGGCAAGCGAAGTTTACGCTCCCCTGACCGGTGAAATTATTGCGGTGAACGAAGCGCTTGATGACGCTCC
>CAZFHW010000087.1:0-12630 GCA_964518885.1 uncultured Parvibaculum sp.
GTGGGTGCACGCATGCATGCCGCACGCACCCGAAAGCACATGACACTGAGGAGCCTGTCGGAACGCACGGGCATTTCCGCCCACCGGCTCGATTATTACGAAATCGGCGGCCACGACGTGTCATTGGGAGAGCTGGACCGGATCGCCAAGGCGCTGGGCCTCAGCGCCACCGAACTACTGATGCGCTGAGAGCGGTTGACGCTCCCCCGTCGAGAGCTGCCTTAAACCTTCCGGGCGACGATAAAGCGGGTGGTGAAGGAACCGGGATAGCTGTGTGTCTCGACAATTTCAAAGCCGCCTGCCGTGATCGTGCCTTCCAATCTGGCTTGGCTCAGAAAACTGACGTGAGGAGCCAAGCCAATCAGGCGCATAAGGGGAATGACGAGACGCCAGAGCGGGAACCCGTCACCCAGGCACACGGTTTTGGAGATGAATGTTCCGCCGGGCTTCAACCGCCGGTGAATATCGCGGACTGCGCTTGTTAGATCTCCATGCAGATGAAGAAAGTTGAAAGCCAGAACAGCGTCATAGGCCGCGTCTTCCAGCGCCTCGCCTTCCAGCACCGCCTGGAGAAAGCGGACATTCTCGGCCTGGGCGTCCGCCGCCTTTTCGTTGGCGATCTCGATCATGCCGCCAGAACTGTCTGTGGCTGTAATGTGTGCAACGCTTTCGGCAAGGAGCAGCGCCGTCGATCCCGTCCCGCAGCCGACTTCCAGCACACGGTCTTCAACTGAAAGATGCACACGGGTCTGCGCCATGGTCTTTTCATAAGATGCCATGTCACCAATGGGCGACGCCGCATATTTCCGCGCCGTCTTGTCCCAGAATTTCTCCGACGTCACCATGCGCTTTTCCCTTTGGTCCGTGAGCCCTAAGAAAGACTGGCGCAGAACCGCTGGATGCGTTCGCACGCTTCCGTCAACGCTTCCGTCGAGGTCGCATAGGAAATCCGGAAGAACGGAGACAGGCCAAAGGCCGCCCCGTGCACCACCGACACGCCTTCCGCCTCGATGAGCGCAATAGCGAAATCCTCATCGCTTTCGATCAGCTTGCCTTCCGGCGTTTTCTTGCCGATACAGCCTTCGCACGACGGATAGACATAAAAGGCCCCTTCAGGCGTGGGGCATTTGAGCCCCGTCGCCTGGTTCAGCATGGACACAACAAGGTCCCGCCGTCCTTTGAACACGGCAGCGCGCTCAGAGATAAAGTCCTGCGGACCGTTCAGCGCTTCCACCGCCGCCCACTGGCTGATGCTCGTGGCATTGGAAGTCGACTGGCTCTGAACCTTGGTCATTGCCTTGATCAGTTCCACCGGCCCGGCGCAATAGCCGATCCGCCAGCCTGTCATGGCATAGGCCTTCGACACGCCGTTCATGGTGAGCGTGCGCTCATAGAGCTTGGGCTCCACCTGGGCAGGCGTGGTGAACTCAAAATCGTCATAGACGAGATGCTCATACATATCGTCGGTCAGCACCCAGACCTGCTCGTGACGCAACAAAACATCTGTGAGCGCTTTCAGCTCAGCGCGCGAATAGGCCGCGCCACTCGGATTTGACGGTGAGTTGAAGATCAACCATTTCGTCTTCGGCGTGATCGCCGCTTCCAGATCGGCAGGGCTAAGTTTGAAATTATTCGCAAGCGTCGTCGGCACCATCACCGGCGTGCCGCCTGCCAGCAACACAATGTCGGGATAGCTCACCCAGTAAGGTGTGGGAATGAGCACTTCATCGCCCGGGTTCAGCGTCGCAACCATGGCGTTGTACAAGATCGGCTTGCCACCCGGCGACACGAATGCCTGCTCCGGCTCATAGTCCAGGCCGTTTTCGCGTTTGAACTTGTCGCAGATTGCTTGGCGAAGCTCCGGGATCCCGGCAACGGCGGTGTATTTCGTCTCGCCCCGCTGGATCGCCTCAATTGCGGCCTGTTTGATGTTGTCTGGCGTGTCAAAATCAGGCTCGCCCGCACCCAGACCAATCACATCGCGCCCCTGAGCTTTCAGGTCGCGTGCTTTCTGGGTGGCAGCAATCGTTGCTGAGGGTTGGATACGGTCCAAAGCGTCGGAAATAAAGCCCATCGAAAATCTCCAGGAAGAGGAAGTCTCACACAAAACAGATTTCACATGGAGCGTTCTAGGCCTGTGCGTGACCCTACGCAACCACGACCCACCTAGTTTTTCGGGAGAATTTTCATATTAGGAGAGTTCTTTCTCTCGTCTCAGCTGGATTGGACGAATGCTGCCACACCAGCAATGGCCAGAGCGGCAATTCCTACATAATCCACATATGCCACACGCGCGAGAGCCCCGTTGCCGCCCCCTTCCAGCGCCTGAAATATGAGGAAGCTCACCATGCTCAACATGCCTGCAGAAAACGCCACAATCCTGAGAGAAGGCATGAACGCGGCGGCCGCAAGCAGGCCACCCACAACCCCAAACAGCACGGCCCGGTGCCGCATCAAGATTGCAAGGTCCGCGCCGGAAAGATGAACCCCATAGGTTTTCTCCAACTGAGGCGCGCTCATGATGCCAGCCACAGGCAACAGATTGATGAGGGCGGCAACAAGAAATCCTCCGATGATGATGTAGTGCATGTTCCTGTCCTAGCTTTCGGTTTTGTACATCGGGCCTTTGAGCTGCGGATAACCGGCGTCACTGTGCGCTGGCGCGTGTTGTTGTGGCACACCAAACATCGTGTGGACCTTGACGATCCCCGCCCACACTGGCCAATCCATGTCTTCTGGTTCTTCATTGGGCGTATCGCCCGCACTCACCTTTGCGGTGACCTGATCGAGAGACAGGCGCACAACGTGGGTAGCCTTGATTTCCTTGTCGTACATCGGTCGCAAATGCGCCGCACGACCGGGCTCCAACCGATCAATCATGAAGTCGAGAGCGGCGATTTTGTCATCGCCGGTCAACAAGACCGACGGCCCATGCACCGCGACCGAGCGATATTTCATCGAATGATGGAAACCGGACCGGGCAAGAACGATGCTGTCGATCAACGTCACCGTGGCGCACATCTCAACTCCTGCAGCCGCAGCAAGCCCCAGCCCACTTTTGGAGGACGCGTGGAAGAGAAATTCCTCTCCCCGTCGCGCATAAAAGATGGGGATCACATGGGGCACCGCATCGGGGCCAACGGGTCCTGAATAGCCGACATGCGCCACCAGCCCCTCGTCCAGGATCGCGTGAACGGTTTCCCGGTCATACTGGGCCCGCTCAGGCAGCCGCCGGGCTTTGTATGGCTTCTTTGTTTGATAGGCCTCAGACATCAAGGGCTCTTTTCGGCCGCGGCACCAATTCGCCCCCACAATTGGGGCAGGTCCCGTCCATATCGTCTGCGCAGGGCGCGCAGAAAGTGCATTCAAAGGCGCAAATACGGGCCTCCCCGTCCTTCACAGTGGGAGTTGAGCATTTCTCACACGCTTCTTTCATTTCCAGCATGAAATCGGTCTCCGCTAAATGGTCCTATCTAATTGGCTCCACCATCTGAGATAAGTGGTCCCTAGATAAGTTCCATTTTGTGATTAGATTAGGAACCATTGTTGAATTGGCACCCGGAGGCATCGTCATGGCCCAGTCCATTGCGTTGGTTGAACCGCTTGATCTAGACAGAAACTCAGACCGTCCGTTGCAGTGGCAGCTCTATGAGAGCCTCCGCCTGGCCATTCTGGACGGGAGACTGATCGCAGGCCAGAGACTGCCCTCAAGCCGTGCTCTTGCGAACGACTTGTCGCTTGGCCGGAATACGGTGGTCGCAGCCTACGAACAATTGGCCGCCGAGGGATATGTGCTGTCACGCACAGGTGCCGGTACCGAAGTGGCTGCCTTGCCTCCCGAAACGGTTTTGGAGGTGGGCCGCACTGACGCCAAAAACCGCCGACCTGACCCCCGTCGTAAATTGTCCGCGCGCGGCAACGCGACGATCAGCATCAAACGGGCAAGCCCCAGATACGAAAAACTCGCCGCCCTTCCCTTCCAGCACGGCCTGCCGGCAATGGATTCATTCCCGCGGGACACCTGGGCGCGACTATTGGCCAGACGTGCCCGGCAGCCGCAATCCAGACTGTATGACTACCAGTTCGGCCCCGGCTTCCCAGCGCTTCGCGAGGCGATAGCGGCCTATCTGGGCGCAGCGCGAGGCGTGGTCTGCGGCCCTGAAAATGTCATCGTCACAGCGGGAGCCCAAGCCGCTCTTGATCTTGCCGCCCGCATGACAATTGATCCGGGCGACCCTGTATGGATTGAAGACCCCGGCTATTTGGGAGCCAGAGGGGCCCTGCTCAGCGCCGGTGCCGATCTCATTCCCGTCCCCGTGGATGAAGAGGGCATAAACCCGGACGCTCTCACCAGCTCAGACAAAGCCCCCCGGCTCATCTACGTATCGCCCTCCTATCAATTCCCGCTTGGGGTGACCATGAGCCTCAACCGTCGATTGGCACTGCTTGAGCGCGCCAAAGAAACCGGTGCCTGGATCCTGGAAGACGATTATGACAGCGAGTACCGATATACCGGTCGCCCCCTGGCCGCGCTGCAGGGGCTCGATGGCACCGGCAGCGTCATCTATATGGGTACGTTTGCAAAAACTCTCTTCCCGGCGTTGCGCGTGGGCTATCTCGTCGTGCCCGACAGTCTGATCGACGCCTTCACCGCCGCCATCCGCATGACCGGGCAAAGTCCCCCCCCTGCTATTCAGGCCGCCCTTGCCGATTTTATGGACGATGGCCACTTCACCGCCCACATCCGGCGCATGCGCACGCTCTATGCCTCAAGGCAGGAGCACCTGATCAACGCACTGGCACGCGAGACCGGCGACATGTTCCACGTCCCCAAACTTGAAGGCGGCATGCAGCTCGCGGCCTACCTGCCAGATGGTGCCGATGATGTGCGTGCCGCAGAGGCCGTCCACGCCGCACGGGTTCTGACAACACCCTTGTCGGGTTATTATTTGGGAGAGCCAGAAAAACGCGGCCTTTATCTGGGGTATGCCGGCGTGCCGGAGCACGACATTGACCGCGCCGCAAAAAAACTAGGCACCGCGCTGCGCGAAGCGGGATACCAATAAGACCAATAAGAGGGGCGAGCATGCGACTTTATCAATTGGCTGACAGGTCCTGACAGGCACTCCGCAAAACCGCGTCCACTTAAGACCACGACTGTGGTCCGCGCATATCCGCCGCCCTAGCGTAACCGAAAACACATTCTTGCCTTAAAATCACCCCGGCTCCGGCACAAAGCCTGTCAGTTCTCGCCTCATTGCTTCCCTAAAAGAGCAGTCTCCAAATCAATGCTGCCAACAGGGGATAAACATGGCCGCTCTTTCCCACACCACTGATCACCGCTTCTTCCGTTTTGCCGCCCTTCTCCCTCTCGTTTTAGTCTGTCTGATCTTGAGCCTCATAGGCGCGCGCGCTGACATTTCATTTATAAAACCAAATGACATGAGCCACGGCGGCCTGCTTCTGAAAGGCAGCGAGCCAGGAAAATATGTCGAAGCCCCGGCACTCGCCACTGATGTGGACATTCAGATCACCGGACCCATTGCCCGCACCCGGGTCACACAGCGCTTCGAAAATCCAAGCGATGCCTGGGTAGAGGGCGTTTATGTCTTCCCTCTGCCTGACAATGCAGCCGTCGATACCCTGAAAATGGTGATCGGCGACCGGGTGATTGAAGGCGAAATCAAGCCAAAGGAAGAAGCACGGGCCATCTACGAACGCGCCCGCGACGCAGGTCAGCGCGCGAGCCTGATTGAACAGGAACGCCCCAACCTCTTTACAAATTCGGTCGCCAATATCGGCCCCGGCGAAACCATCATCATCCAGATCGAGTATCAGGAAACGGTTCGCCAATCGAACGGCACTTTCTCCTTGCGCTTTCCCATGGTCGTCGCCCCGCGCTACAATCCCCAGCCTGTCATTGCGCATACCGTTGAGTTCGACAAGAGCAATGGGTGGGGGGTTGTAGACCCGGTTCCCGATCGCGACCGTATCGAACCACCTGTTCAGCACCCTGATGAGGGACCAACAAACCCCGTCACACTCACGCTCTCTCTCGACGCGGGTTTTGAGATTGACCGGATCATCAGCCACCACCATGACGTGCGCATTGAGCGAGGCGAGCGGAACGCGACCCTCACCCTGAAGGAAGGCGACGTGCCCGCAGACCGGGACTTTGAACTCACCTGGACACCGGTTGCTGGCGCAGAACCCACGGCCGCCCTCTTCCGCGAAACCTGGAACGGTGAAGACTATCTCCTGCTGATGGTCACACCACCTTACGGCGAGGAAGTCGCAACACCGCCAACCCGCGAAGTCATTTTCGTGATCGACAATTCAGGTTCCATGGCTGGCGAAAGCATGCCGCAGGCAAAAGAGAGCCTGCTCAAAGCCCTCGGACGCCTGAAGCCCAGCGACACGTTCAACGTGATCCGTTTTGACAACACCCATGAAGTGCTGTTTGACACGTCGGTGCGGGCCGACCGGGAAAACCTGAGCATCGCCCGGCGATTTGTCCGCGCGCTGGAAGCAGATGGCGGCACGGAAATGCTGCCCGCTCTCAAAGCAGCACTACATGATCCCCTCAACGACACATCGCGGCTGCGTCAGGTGATTTTCCTGACCGACGGAGCGATTGGAAATGAGCAACAATTGTTCGACGCCATTGTGAACAATGCCGGGCGTTCACGGCTCTTCACCGTCGGCATTGGCTCTGCTCCCAACTCCTATTTCATGACCCGCGCCGCCGAGATGGGCCGGGGCAGCTTCACCCACATTGGGTCGGAAGCCCAGGTTGCAGAACGCATGAAAGAACTATTCTTGAAACTTGAAAATCCCGCCATGACCGACCTGGCCCTGGTATGGCCCGACGATGTGGAAGTCGAAGCCTGGCCGACACCTCTGCCTGACCTGTATCGCGGCGAGCCCATTGTGCTCTCAGCAAAAATTGCAGAAGGCGCCGAAGGCAGGCTTCGCCTGACCGGCAGGTCTGGGGATGAAGTCTGGGCAATCGACATGCAGATCAGCGCCAATGCACCCAACCGCGTGGGGGTCTCCCAGCTTTGGGCACGACGCAAAATCGCCTCGCTGGAGGCAGCCCGCACAATGGGCGGAGACTGGGAGGCCTTCGACAAGGAAATCACGCAGGTTGCCCTTGCCCACCATCTGGTGAGCCGTTTGACCAGTCTTGTCGCCGTTGACAAAACCCCGGCACGTCCCGGCGGCGAAGACCTGACCCGCACGGACATTCCGTTGAACCTTCCTGCCGGATGGGAATTCGACAAAGTGTTTGGCGAGCCTGTAAGCGCCCCTCCGATGCAGCGTGCAAACGCTGGTGCCTATCGCACCATGTTGGCAATGGCCCCGGCTCCCATGATGGACGCCAATGCCCGGGCAGCAGGCGGCATCGCCCTGCCACAGACGGCAACGGATGCCCCCACCCTCATCGCCCAGGGAATCATCTCCTTGGCCCTGGCTCTCTCGCTCTTCCTGGTGTGGTTGTTGTGGCGGCACAGTGGCGCAGCGGGCCTTACCATCGAGCGGAGGCGGTGATGCGTATCACACCCCACCTCCTGCTTGCCGCCGCCATGGGCCTTCTGGTCCTTGGCGGTTGGCAGGCTGGCCAAGGGCTCTACATGACCGCCAAGGCAGAGCTTGCCCAGGTACTGCTTGAAGATGCCTGGGAAGATACAAAGCGCACTGGCACCCATGTCAAAGCATGGGGCTGGGCAGACACGTGGCCAGTGGCCCGCATTACCGCCCCTCGCGTCCATGGCGACGTCATCGTGCTGGCAGGTGCCAGTGGTGAAGCCCTGGCTTTCGGGCCAGGCCATCTCACCAACACGCCAGCGCCGGGGTCAATGGGAACATCGGTCATTGCCGCGCACCGCGATACACACTTTGAATTTCTGAAAGATGTTGAAGTCGGAGATGCTGTCTACCTTGAAGCCGTAGATGGCACCCGTCACACCTACATCGTGGATGACCTGAAAATCGTGCGCGCCGACGCATCAGGTATCGACCCGCACCAAGGGGGCAAGCGGCTTGCCCTTGTCACCTGTTTCCCCTTTGGTGCCACCGAGCAGGGTCCTCTGCGGTATGTCGTGTTCGCTTCCGCAGAGGAAGATTTGATCTAGACGAGCGTTACGACGCTTTCCTTTGTTGCCCTTGAGCAGGCGGGTGGTCCAGGCATCGTGCTTTCAAAGCTCTCCCGCACCCTCATTGTCTGCCACCAGCGCCCGATATTTTTCTTCCCTTCAAAGAAGCGCATGCCTCAGGCACATTGCCGACATAGAAGAAGACAAGCAGGAGAAAGAGGTCCGCAATCGTCACCTGATCGCCGGTCAAACTCGTCTTGCCCTCAAGCGCTTTCTCAATGACATCGATATGGGCAGTCACCTGCGGCCTATTCACCTCATTGTAATTAAATATTTTCTTAATTAAATAAAAAATAAATAGCCAAAGTCAAAATGAAGAATTGCACCATTACTTGGTCATTTTATTTTGAAATCATAATGTCAATAAAAAGACTAGTGGCAATAGAGAGAGTATTTACATGTCATTCTGGACAATTACGCTTGCACTCTGCCCGTTTGTCATGGCAAATAGATGGTATAAAAATGGGGCAAACGGAAAACCACCGTTTCGATGTATTGACTTTTAGGTAGGAGATTTGAACGTGGGATTGGAAAGTTATCGCAGAAGGGTCAGCGAACAAAAACGCCGTTCAATCATGGAAGCCGCCCGCGCAGAGTTTCAGGATTGCGGCTTTACCCATGCGGCCATGGCTGAAATTGCGCGTAAGGCAGATGTTTCAACAGCAACGCTTTACAAGCATTTTGGCTCAAAGGAAGAATTGTTTGGCGCGGTCATTGAAGAGTCATACGCGCTAATCGGAATTGACCTCGACGCCGCCGACAAATCAAAAACAGCCAAGGAAGCTCTGAAGGCTGCAACAAACGACTACCTCAATTCCCAGTTCGGGACGGGATTGAACGCTTTGATGCGGGCAATCATTTCCGAAACATCTGGCGACCCAGAGGTAGGCCGCGCATATCTTGCGCGCGGTGTCGGACGCAGAATGGAAGATTTGAAAACCTTCATCGACCGACTTGTCGCACGGAAATTGCTGAAGAAGCACGACACAGAAATTTCCGCGATGCAGGTGTCTGGTATGATCAAAGAAAATTTCATCTGGCCAGCCATGTTCGACCCGGATTTTAAAATTCCAGCGAACAAGGACAAGATCATCTCCGAAGCACTAGACACTTTCTTGGCGCGCTACGGCGCATAATTTCTGCCTCACGCGCGCAAACAAACCCTGCGCGCGTGAGGACTGACGATCTATTTGTTTGCCACAAACAAGTATCGATTAAGGCTGAAGAAAAAATCCCCTTTCTCCGCCAGTCTAAGCTGATCATCGTACCAGCTTTGTATCTCGTCAGAACTCAGGCCATGGTCGGCCCCATTATTCCTCACGAACGATAAAATACCTCGCATAATTCCCGCCGCATAGGAATGAGGCTGGAACCCAATGCTCATCATCGGCACGATCTCGACACGTTGTACCTGGAACCCGGCACGTCGAAGCTTCGACGAAAGAGTGGCAGGCAGATGAGGGTCCGCAAGATGGGCATCCCAACAGCCAAGAACACGGCGCATAAGCGCCGGGTCACTGGCGTGCCAGACAATGGAATCCCAATCTGTATCAAGGATAATTGCCCGCCCACCTGGCTTGATCACCCGGTGAAGCTCTTTTAGTGCGGCGGCTATTTCCTCGACATACTCATAGACCTGCGTCGAAACGGCCGCATCAAAACACGCGCTGGGAAACTTCAGGTCAGCAGCGTCCGCGATGTGGAACTCAGCCTGAGGCAACGCTGCACACCGTGTCCGCGCCATCGTGATCATCGCTTCACTGACATCGATGCCAACAACACGCCCCTCTTCACCCACCATCTTGGAAGCATCTTCCGCAAGCAGGCCAGGGCCAACACCGACATCAACCAAATGTTCGCCGGGCATCAATCTAAGGGCTGCGAGAATTGCGACCCGTTGCCCCACAACATCGGGAGTGAGGTACATGGCTTCCACCATTTTTGCCGTGCGGGCGTCAAAATCAATCTTTGCATTCATCAGTATATCCGCTGCCTTTGCATCACTGTTTTACCGCAGATTTCGCGGACGTAATCACCTCAGCGATCTGTTCCGGCGCGCCCATATCGTCCAACAGAAAATTTTCTCCATCAGCCGTCAATATCTCAATGCGCCCCGCCCCGACCAGACCTTGCAGAAAAGAATGAGCCACCCTTACATCAATGATCGCGCGCAACGGCAACGCGACTTGGCGAGAATGTCGCCCACCCGTTGAAACGGTCACAGTGTCTGCCCCGACCATAATCTCGGCACCACGGCCCCGAAAGAAGGCCCACACAAAAAGCAGAGGCACGCCGATCCCCTCAACAATGAGAGCGAGCAGCCGGAGCGTCTCCAGCGGAGGCTCACGCCTATCCGCCCAGAAAAGCACCCCCGCCCAGAGCACCGAAATTGTTAGCGCGGGCAAGTAGATCGACCAATGTCGCTCGGACCTCATACAGACCTCATAAAAAAATCAAACCACTCGTTTCTGATTGTCTCAGAACCTCCTCGACTTGTTAAGTCCTGTTGAGATACACCGACGCCATGACAAGGCTACGCGCAGATATTCTTTTGGGCCTGACCGCGCTCGTCTGGGGCGCCGCCTTTGTTGGACAAGCAACGGCGATGGAGCATCTAGGTCCCTTTAGCTTTACCGGGATCCGGTTTTTGCTTGCCGCCCTTGTCGTCCTCCCCTTCGCCTTGGCCGAACGTCGCAAAAGCCCTGCGATCCAGCGCAAGCACGGCCTGCACATGGCGGGCGTCGGATTGATCTTTTTTATTGCCAGCACGACCCAGCAGGTGGGTCTGCTTTCAACATCCGTCACCAATGCGGGGTTTCTGACAGCCCTTTACGTGGTTTTTGTTCCCGCCGTTGCCTTCATCGCTCTCAGGCAAAAGCTCCCGCTTATTGTATGGCCAGCCGCTGCCCTGTCTTTCACTGGCACCTGGCTGCTTGCGGGCGGCATATCCGGGCTGACCTGGGGTGACGGCATCATGGTCGTGAGTGCCCTGTTTTGGGCGCTTCAGGTCATCTTGATCGGCGCCATCGCAACGCGCTCCAATCGCCCGGTTACCCTCGCCACGATCCAGTTTGCGGTGACTGCCGCTCTGGGGCTCGCCATAGGGTTCGCCCTGGAAACCCCGTCGCTGGAAGGCATCACCCTGGCGTGGCGCGAATTGATTTTTACAGGCCTCATCTCCGGCGGGCTCGGTTTCACTCTGCAGGCCATTGCCCAGCGCCACACACCCGCGTCAGACGCTGCCATCATCATGTCCTCAGAAGCGCTGTTCGCAGCCCTTTTCGGCATGTTCCTGCTGGGTGAACAGCTCGACACCTGGGGCCTGATCGGCTGCGCCGCCATCCTGGGCGCCGTCCTGCTGGTGCAACTGCTGCCCTATTGGCAGCACAAACGCCTCTAACCCTCCCCCTGGGTACATTGCACCGGCCTGTCAGTAATGGCACTATGCGAGCAGTTCCTGCCAACTGCCAGACGAGTGTCCGATGCCACAGAAAGCCAAAACAAACCGCGCCCCCTCTAAACAACGCAATATCGTCATCCTCACCTACGCGGGCGGCATGATGCTCGACGTTGTGGGTCCAGCAGACGTTTTTGCCGCTGCATCGCAATACATCGCCGCGACCTGCGACGGGCGTGCTCTCAAGCATGACGCCTACAAGGTGGAACTGGTGGCCCTTGAGGCAGGCCCCATCAGGCTCTCCAACGGCATTGAGATGATTGCAAACCGGAGCTACCGCGATGTGAAGGGGCCGGTAGACACATTGATTTTGGCGGGCGGAAGCGAGGGTGGCATGCATGCCATCGCACACGACCCGGGCTTCCCGGCCTGGCTGAAGCGCAAAGCGAATACTGTGACGCGCCTGGCAAGCGTTTGCACCGGCTCCTTCCTTCTGGCCCGCGCCGGATTGCTTGACGGTCACCGTGCCACCACACACTGGATGTCGTGCGATCGATTGGCGGCAGAACACCCCCAAGTGTCGGTGGTGGAAGATGCCATCTATGTGAAGAGTGGCAGCCTCTACACCTCCGCAGGCGTATCGGCGGGCATCGACCTCGCCCTGGCCCTGGTGGAGGAAGACTTTGGTCGCGAGATCGCCATGCAGATCGCAAGACAGCTGGTTCTGTTTTTGCGGCGACCAGGAGGCCAGTCACAGTTCAGCGCACAACTCGCGGCCCAAAGTGTGAAGACCGACAAGTTCGAAAGCCTTCTCACCTACGTGATCGAGCATCCCGAGACCGACTTGAGTGTCACCGCTCTATCCAGCCGGGTTGCCATGAGCCCGCGCAATTTTGCCAGGATTTTTCGGGAACAGGTGGGTGAGACACCCGCAAAATATGTGGAACGCGCCCGCCTTGATGCGGCAAGACGCAGGCTCGAAGAAGATGATGACAAGGTCGAGGCCGTCGCCGTCGCTACAGGTTTTGGCACCGCCGAAACCCTGCGCCGCACCATGAAACGCCACATGGCCATAAC
>CAZFHW010000088.1:0-12599 GCA_964518885.1 uncultured Parvibaculum sp.
GTGGTGAGGATGATTTTTCCGATATGGGCGCTGGTTTCCATGCGCTCATGGGCGGATTTTGCGTCTTTCAGGTCAAAAGTACTGTCGATGATCGGCTTTAGGCGGCCGGACGCGAGCCATGGCCAGACCTCCCGGAGCACGGTTTCGGTCAGCTCCGTCTTTTCCTCCAGGGGACGCGCGCGCAGCGTGGAGCCCGTCAGGGTGACCTGTTTCAGCATGAGGGGCAGGAAATTCACCTCTGCAACCGATCCCAGCTGATAGGCGATGTTCACGATCCGGCCTCCGCGGGCTGCGCAGGTAATATTGCGCTGGATATAGTCCCCGCCCACCATGTCGAAAATGACATCAGCTCCCTGGCCGCTGGTCATTTCGTCCATCACCATGACGAAATCTTCTTCCCGGTAATTGATGCCGCGCCGGGCGCCCAGTTCTTCGCATTTGCGCGCTTTTTTATCTGACCCGGCTGTGGCAAAGACCTTGGCGCCATAAGCGACTGCCATTTGAATGGCGGTGGTTCCAATGCCACTCGTGCCGCCGTGGATCAGCAGGGTTTCGCCGGGTTTCAGCCGTCCGCGGTCAAAAACGTTGGTCCATACGGTCATAATGGTTTCAGGCAGGGCTGCCGCTTCCACCATCGAATAGCCGTCAGGCACCGGCAGAGCATGGGTCTGGTGCACGATGGCATATTCTGCATACCCGCCACCGGCGACCAGGGCACAGACACTGTCTCCAACCGACCAGTCGGTTGCGCCGACTCCAAGCGCCACTACTTCTCCGGCGAACTCAAGCCCCGGTGTATCCGTTACCCCCTTGGGTGGGGGATAAAGTCCCATGCGTTGGATCAGATCGCCCCGATTAACACCCGCTGCCGCTACCTTAACCAGGATTTCGCCCTGCCCCGGCTTGGGGAGAGGTATGGACTTGGGCTCCAGAACATCGGCACCGCCGGGCTCACGGATTTTGATAGCGGTCATGCTGCTGGGGAGAGGGCTTGAGGCATTGGAAGCCATGGGAAAACAAATCCTTGGTTGGTGTCGCCGTTATCTGTGAGGTCCGACGTTGGCAATCTCTACATTATCTTTTTGTCGTTTTGAGGATCATGCTTGCGTGAGAGACTGTTCCATCATCTGGTAAGAGAACCGGGGAGCGCAATGCTGAGCTGCTTCATTTGTTTTGGAGGAAGATATGGAGCCCGAGGACCTTCAACCCAAGCGGGTGGCGGAAGTGGTAATTACGCTGGGGCGGGAGGATCTCTCGCTTCTCAGCGTTGAGGAACTTGAGGATCGAATCATTTTGATTCGCCAGGAAATTGCACGTTGCGAGGCTCAAATTGCTTCCAAAGAAGGTAGTTTGAGCGATGCCGAGGCTATTTTCCAGAAACGTTGAGCGAAGAGGCTGGATTGTTAAGTCCTTGTAACGATTAGACTCTTTCTAAATTTCTCAAGTAAAGATCAGTGAGATTGACTGTTCGTCCGGTCTCATCTCGCTGTTTTAACTATTCGTTAACCCTTCCTTATGTATTGTTTAGATGCGTAATCCAGTCATCTGGATTTGAGTGGCTCCTATCCACTCTGTTTGACGCCTCCCTGTTATAACTTGAGCCGCATGCTTTGCGGCTCATTTTTTGTGTTGAGGCTTGCGCTTTCTCTCCCGGGTTCCTTTTTGTTCTGTTTTGGCACACTGGCAGCTGGCACGAATGTTGATTGTTCAGGTGCATCGTGTCCGGCATTGGTACGCTGTCTGCCCGTTGTGGGCGGCGGCGTGTTGGCACGATAGTGTGATTATCGGCAAGAGTGAGTGGGTATATGAGTTTCGGTAGCAGTTCTGATGATGGTTCAAGCGGTCGGTGCGGATTTACGCAGTTTGGCGGCTCAAAACTTTTCCAGGCCATCTACAAAGAGGGGATGGGCTTGGTGGAAGAGGCCGCGCGCTATCTCGATGGTCCGGGGCGGGAACAAGCCAAGGATTTGCCTCGTTCAACGGCGTTGGCCTATGCGACTGAAAGCATGCGGCTCACCACACGGCTGATGCAGGTTGCGGCCTGGCTGCTCGTGCAAAAAGCGGTTCATGAGGGTGAAATGAGTGAGGAAGAGGCGCTTTCCAAGAAATATGCTCTTGGGGGCAAAGATGTCTCCCGAGCAACGACTTTGAAAGCGGCGGTCCTCCTTCCCGATACGTTGAAAGACCTGGTTATCCGCTCTGAGAGTATTTTTGCGCGGGTGGACCGGTTGGACAGCCAGATCAGGGCTGGGGAAATGCAGGAACAATCACCGCTTTCCAGCCAGCTGGACCGTGTTGAGGCTTTCTTCCGCGATACCCTTAATCCCGGAACGACCAGACACTGAACTCTCTGACAAGGTTTGGAAACAGAAAAAGCCCAGGCACTGCCTGGGCTTTTGTTTCTGGTAGCGACGGTATGACGCCGTCTTAGCCCATAAGGCCGTCGTACTTCTTCTTGAACCGGCTGACGCGGCCACCACGGTCGAGCAGTGTTTGAGAGCCCCCCGTCCATGCTGGGTGGGTTCTGGGGTCAATATCGAGCGTCAGCTTGTCGCCTTCAGCGCCATATGTGGATTTGGTCTGGAAGGTGGTGCCATCGGTCATCACGACAGTGATTTCGTGATAGTCGGGATGGGTGTCCTTTTTCATCGCTTTGCTCGCTCAAAAACAGTGTCAGGCACCCGGAGGCAGCCTTTGGGAGAGGGGTATTTCCCCCCGAAAGCGGCTGTATAGCTGAGCCAGCCCTTCTTTGCAAGCGGTGAGCAGGGACCAGATGTCTTGTTGCCCGTGGCCTTTGGTCGCTTGAATATTCGGGCGGGGACCCTAGCGAGGACGGGGTCGGGTTGTTATATCTCCTGCCAACGACCATCAAACACTGGATTTCCATGAGCGACGCTGCAAATCTGATCGCCGAAGCGATTGAAAATGAAGCCCTTCGACGCGAACGCGCCAGTGGGGCAGGTCCGATCCTTGGTCTGGCCCCCTTTGTGCTCGCTTATAAGCCGATGCTTCTGGCCGCCTTTGTGACGCTCATTGTCGCCACCTTGGCAACACTCGCTTTTCCGATGGCCGGACGGCGGATGATGGATGGGTTTGCCAGTGAGAATGTCGAATTCATCGATCAGTATTTTTTGATGTTGATTGTGGTTGCAGCGGTGCTGGGTGTGTCGAGCGCGGCGCGCTTCTATTTTGTGAGCTGGATCGGAGAGCGGGTCGTTGCCGATCTGCGTTCAGCTGTTTATGCGCACGTGACGCGGCTTTCGCCTGCCTTTTATGAGACCATGCGAACGGGCGAGGTTCTCTCGCGTCTGACTGCCGACACCACACTTATTAAAACGGTGGTTGGGTCAAGCGCATCAATCGCGCTGCGCAATCTTTTTCTCCTCATCGGTTCGGCCACCATGATGACATACACGAGCCCGTCGCTGTCGGGGCTGGTGCTGCTTGCCATTCCGGTCATCATGTTGCCTCTGATCATCTTTGGTCGTTGGGTGCGGCGTCTGTCGCGGCTCAGTCAGGACCGGATTGCGGATACCAGTGCGCTTGGCGGTGAAACATTGAACGCCATGCAGACGGTGCAAGCATTTACGCACGAGGAGATTGATCGCAGGCTTTTCACAGCGACTGTTGAAGGTTCTTTCGATGCAGCGCGCGCGCGCATTTCCGCCCGTGCTGTGCTGACGGCCCTGGTCATGTTCCTGGGTTTTGCCAGTGTCTTCGGCGTGTTGTGGGTGGGGGCGCAATCGGTCATTTCAGGAAGCATGACGGGTGGGGAACTGTTTCAGTTTACGCTCTATGCGTTGTTTGCTTCAGCTGCCATGGGCGCGCTTTCTGAGGTCTGGGGAGACGTCCAGATGGCTGCGGGGGCGACCGAGCGCCTGATCGAACTTCTGGAGATCGAACCGCAGATCAAAGCGCCTGCCAATCCGGTTGCTCTGCCCCATCCGGCAAAAGGTGTCTTGTCCTTCGAGAAGGTCTCTTTTTCCTATCCGACAAGGCCGGATGTCTCCGCCCTGGAGGGGCTTTCGCTTAGCGTAAAGCCCGGAGAGACAATAGCGATTGTTGGGCCGTCGGGGGCTGGCAAGAGCACTATTTTTCAGATGTTGCTGCGGTTCTTTGATCCGCAAAGTGGCGAGATCCTGCTCGATGGTATTGACCTGCGAGATGCTGATCCCACAGAGGTTCGTCAGCGGTTTGCGCTTGTTCCTCAAGAGACCGTGGTCTTTGGCATGAGCGCGCTGGACAATATTCGTTATGGTCGGCCTGAAGCCAGTGATGCCGACGTTCGGGAGGCAGCGAAAGCCGCTTACATAGATGAGTTTCTGTCTTCTCTGCCGCAAGGCTATGAAACCGTCTTTGGAGAACGCGGCATGACGCTGTCTGGTGGACAACGGCAACGTATTGCAATTGCCCGTGCGATCTTACGTGATGCGCCGGTATTGTTGCTCGACGAAGCCACAAGTGCGCTGGACGCAGAGAGTGAAAAATTTGTGCAGCAGGCTCTAGAAGGCCTGATGAAGGGCCGGACCACCATCATCATCGCGCACAGGTTGGCGACGGTTCGAAAAGCTGACCGGATTATTGTTATGGATAAGGGGCAAATCGTTGCGGAAGGTGCGCACGATGAGCTTGTGGCTCAAGGTGGGTTGTATGCGCGTCTCGCGTCGCTTCAGTTTGGGGCGGAAATCTCAAGTGAGATGATGACCGGCGTTGATGGGCCAGCTGCACCGCGGGTTTTTGCACAAGACTGAAATTTGTAGTGAAGCTAACGCTCGAAAAAAATAATTGGGGAATTTTATGAGACCGCTCTATCGAAATCTTACCGTTGTCTTCGTCATTCTAGTCGTTGCTGTCAGCTTCATATTGGTCCGCTTCTATGCGGCTGCGGGTCAATTTACAACATTGACCGCAGTGATGCAGGTCTCAGCCGATTGTCGCGCCCTCGCCTCGGTGCCGGGCCCGGAAGATATTGTGATCGATCATGAGCGGGGCATTGCTTTTGTCGCGGCGGTTGACCGGAGAGCCATTCTTGCCGGTGTGCCGGAGGTTCGCGGCGGCATCTATGCCATTGACCTTCAAGGTGATCCCGCAGACTGGTCTTTGCGGCCAGTGACGTCTCATGTCCCCGCCGCGTTTCAGCCCCATGGACTTGGCCTGCATGTGAGCGCTTCGGGTGAACGTACGCTTAGTGTTGTCAATCACGCCGGTGGTGTTGAGAAGGTCGAACTTTTCAGCGTGGACCAGGATGGTGTGCTTTCTCACCGGGCCAGCGTTCAAGACCCCCTCTTTGTCAGTCTGAATGATGTTCAGCCGGTTGGACCGACTAGCTTTTATGCGACCAACGATCACGGCACGGCGTCTTCCTTCTGGGCGGCGGTGCACGATCTGTTGGGCATGGCGCAGGCCAATCTTGTGTACTTCGACGGCACGAGCGTCCGCGTTGTGGTGGATGGCTTGCGGTATGCGAACGGCGTGAATGTGAGCCCCGATGGATCACAGGTCTATGTTGCGGAAACAGGGGACATGGTGCTGCGCATTCTTGGTCGAGACGCTGCCTCGGGTGATCTCACGCCGCTCGATTACATTGCTCTGGGGACGGGTGTCGACAATATTGATGTAGGCCCGAACGGGATGCTTTTGATCGGCGCGCATCCCAAGTTGCTGGATTTTGTGGCCCATGCTGGTAATGCGGCTGAACTTTCGCCAAGCCAGGTAGTGCGGCTGGTTCCGCGTGAGGGTGGCGGCGGTGTCGGTGACACTGTCTATCTCAACCTGGGCGAGGAATTGTCTGGTTCCAGTGTTGCTGTTTCCTATGGTGACAAGATGCTCATTGGGGGCGTCTTTGAACCTAAGATTCTCATCTGTACGCTTCCGCAAAGCCGCTCGCGTTAGACCCCTGCGGTGGGTGTGAGGCTGGTATCGTTTACGCTGCGTGTTTGAAATACCAGCCAGTTGGCGATGTAATCCAGGGCGAGTTGCAAATTACCTACCTGACAGTGGTTGCTGGCCTGTTCGTGGCGCGTGAAAAGCCGGGTCGTGAGGGAACGTGCGTTCGGCAGGCGTGCCGCCTGCTCAAAGAATTGGGAGACCGGCACGAGATGGTCTTCTGCGCCACCGAGCAGGAGGAAATCCTGATCGATCAGATCGGCGATGTTGCGGGTTGTGAACTTCTTGACCCAGTTCAGATAATCGTAGGGCGTATGTGTGCCGCTGACATGCATACCATGCCCAAAAGCCCAATGTACGAAATCGTCCTTGGCCATGACGCGGGTCATGAGCGTGTTGATGGTGCGCTTTGCTTTTACCTGCATCAGGAATGAGAGAAGGGCTCTTGGCGCTGGCTCAAGCTTTGAGGACAGACAGCTAAAAAAATCCTCCATCACATCGAATGCAATCACGCGCTCTATGCGCTTGTCAAAGGCGGCGGCGCGAGGGGCCAGATAGCCACCTAGAGAAATACCGAGCAGGCTGCAGCTTGTTAGGTTGAAATGATCGAGAATTGCGCCGACAGGTATTTCCCAATCGTGGCCCATTGGGATGTGATTTTTGAGCAGAGGCTCTCCTTGCCCCGGACCTTCAAACAGGATGAATTCAAATCCCTTCTGCGTAAAGGTTTCAGCCATTTCGATAAATTCTTCTTTGAAGGAATCGAAACCACCATGTGCAACAAGCGTGTCGCGTTTTGGACCGATGGCGGGGAAGACAAGGGCGGGCAGCGTGTGGTCGCCAAAGGGAACCTCGACGCGCTGCATCGGCAGGTCGCCCAATTGTTGGTAGAATAATTCGATAAAGCGCGCGTAGGACGTCAGCTTGTCGGGATCATCCGGGGCGATGAAGAACTCGGCAGCGCGGTAAAAGAAGGCGGCATTGAGAATGCGGTTTTCCTGCTCGGCCCGCTGTGCAAAGTCGAGCATGACGGACTTCCAGCTTGCCATGTCTGTGATCTTTGCAGCTGCTGCGAAGACTTCGTTCTCGTCCCATTGAGGGAGCCACCGGTTGAGCTGGAAGTTGAAGTTGGTGTTTGCGTGGAATTGCCGATAGCCATGCGGAAACGCGGCACTGTAACTCATGGGGGCCTGGTTACGTATTGGGTCCTGGTAACTCATGAGGCTTTGGGCTTTCTATTTGAGGGAGCTTCCAGTCCGGCGAGTAAGAATGTTCTGAGGCTGGCTTGCAGCTCTTGTGGATCTGGGGCGACACCAAAGGCGGCGCGCCGGGTGGGGTCAGAAAGCGCGTGGGCGATGGCGCCGATGGCAAAGTCCAGTCGCAGCACAGCCTCCATGCGATCCAGATGGGGGAGTGCTGTCTGGAAGGCGGTCAGAAACGTTTCGGAATAGATGGTCAGATCGGTGCCAAATATTTTTCTGATGGCATCGGTGGGCTCCACCACGGTGCGGGCAAACAAGCTCGCGAAAGCACGTGCATTGCGATCTGGCTGCGCGACCAGTTCCAGTAGTGGTTCCATGAATGCGTCCAGGACTGCGGCGGCTGGCACAGGTTTGCCCGCTGCTGCCGTCTGTGCTGCTTCCAGACGTTTGAGCCGTTTATCAGCCAAGGGCTCCAACCGCCTTTTGAACATGGCTTCGATCAGGCCGGCTTTCCCGCCGAAATGAAAGTTCACGGCCGCAATGTTTGCACTGGCCGCTTGCGTAATGGCGCGGATTGACGTGCCCTTGATGCCTCGTTCAGCGCAAAGAAGTTCTGCAGCGTCCAGTATCCGCTCTTGTGTGGTTTTGCTCATGGGCACAAGCTAATTCAAACGATTGTTTGAATCAAACGTTTGTTTTAAATTTTACTTTAATCAAGAGGAAACAGCCAGATACAGTCCGGTTAGCGCTCGGTTAGCTTGAACTCGATCCGCCGGTTGCGGCGGTTGGCAGCCTCGCTGGTGCCCGGCACCAGGGGATGAAACTCTGCAAAACTGGCGGCCGCTATCCGCTTTTCGTCAATGCCTGCCTCAATCAGGTTTTGCACGACGGAGAGCGCGCGTGCGTTTGCCAGATGCCAGTTACTGGGAAACTCGGCTGTGTTGATGGGGACCGCATCGGTGTGCCCATCAACACGCAATATCCAGTGAATGTCCTCGGGAATTTCAGCTGCGATCTCGCGGATGGCGACGGCGATTTTTCGCAGTTCACGTTTTCCTGCCGGGCTGATGTCGGCCGAGCCGGAGGCGAAGAAAATTTCAGACTGGAAGACGAAGCGGTCGCCGACTACTTCGATGTCTTCGCGATTGCCCAGTGCCTCTTTCAAGCGCGCGAAGAACTCAGATCGATAGCGGGCAAGTTCCTGCACCTTTTGGGCAAGAGCTGAATTGAGACGGCGACCAAGGTCTGCAATCTGGGTGTCGGATTCCCTGTCCTTGGCTTCGGAGGCTTCCAGGGCCTGTTCCAAGGCGCCAAGCTGGCGACGGAGGGCTGCCAGCTGCTGGTTCACCAGTTCGACCTGGGCAAGGGCTTCAGCGGAAATGCGTTGTGCATCATCCAGGTCTGACAGGAGGATGGCCTCGCGGTCACCGGCACCGGCCCCTTCGGCGAGCAAGGCGGAGAGGCTCGCTTTCTGGTTTTCAGCGGTCGCCAGCGCCTGTGTCAGGGAAGCGATGGTGGATTGCAGGTCGGTCTTTCCGCGGCTCTCCAGGGCCAGCAGATCGGCAAGCTCAGACACCTGTGATCGCAGGCGATCAAGCGCGCTGTCCTTGCCGGTCAATGACTGGGCAAGGAGGAACTGCATCATCATGAAGAGGGAGAGCAGGAACACCAGCACCAGCAGCAAGGTGGCCATGGCGTCCACAAAACCGGGCCAATAGTCGGTGTTTGGCGTTCGGCTGCGGATGCGGTGGGAAATCGCCATACGCTATTTCCCCTCCTGCTCCAAAGCTCGGGTCAGACGCTCCAGCACCGGCTGCAAGGCCTCCTGGTTGCGAGCCAGGTTGTGAATGACATGTTGTTCTGCCCGCATCTGTTCCGTCAGCGCGGTGATCTGATTGGCGAGCGCCATGATGGCATGATTGGCATCGCCCGCAGGCGCTGTGGTGTCGCCATTGCTGCCCACGATGTCGGTGACAGTGGAAAGCCATTCTTCCAGTTCATTGTAGAACCGGTTCTGGGCCTGACCGGCCTGCAGATCAAGAAAACCCAAAACAAGTGAGCCTGCGAGCCCGAACAGGGATGAGGAAAAAGCTGTTCCCATGCCCCGCAGAGGTGCTTGCAGGCCTTCGCGCAGGGTGCCGAAGACGGCGAGGCTGTCGGAGGATTCGATATCCAGCGCGTCCAGTGTTCCCGCAATCGAAGAAACCGTGGCGAGAAGTCCCCAGAAGGTGCCGAGCAGGCCTAAGAAGATCAAAAGACCGATCATGTAGCGGGAGATTTCACGCTGTTCTTCCAGACGTGAGGCGAGGCTGTCGAGCAGAGAGCGCATGGACAGGGCACCGAGGACGACATGAGACGAACGGTTGCCGAACATGGTCGCCATCGGTGCCAGCAATTTGGGTGGTTTGGCCAGAGCGAGGCCGGGGTCAGCGCGACGGTAGGTGTTGACCCACCGTATTTCCGGCCATAGGACGAAAATCTGCCGGAATGCGTAGAGTGTGCCCACGACCAGAACGCCGACAATGAGGCCGTTCAATCCCGGGTTTGCCAGAAAGGCTTCTGCCAGCTGTGGGGACAGGATCAGGGCCAGAAATCCGACCAAGGTCAGAAACAGGAACATGCGGATCAGGTAGGGACGAGGGCGCGAAAGGGTTATGCCGTCTGAACTGTCCATGAAAGTATCCTTCGCGGGTTTGAATATGCGACGAAAGCTAGATTACTTCAGCGGCGGCTTAAGACAATATCAACCCGTTCACCGGGGCCATTGTCGCGCACGCCACCCAGCGCATGCACGTCAATGCGGCTTTGCAGGACACCTTGATCAACAAGATATTGCCGCACGGCAAGGCCGCGCTTTAAGGAAAGGCGCCGCACGGGAGAACTCAGATCATTAGGAGCCCCTGCGTATGCCCGGATTTCGATGCGGGAGGAGTGGCGCATGAGATCCGCAGCGATGAGTTCCAATTCCGCGCGTGTTTCCGCAGGAAACACGGAGGCCCCGGCTTCGAAGCGCAATCGATGGGATGCGGGTTCGGGCGACGGCAGATTCGGTGTCACAGGTTCCCCAAGGCTGGCCTCTTGGGCAGCAGCGGGGGACGGCGCAGGCGGCGTTGCAACGGGTACTGGCTCTATAGGTGCACGGATGACAGGCAAGAGAGGCGCTGGCGCGATATTTTCCGGATTGGGAAAGGCGATGCTTTGGGGTGCGGCAGCGGTGGGCGCTGACACTGTGTTTGGGACCGGAACGAGGCGCGGTGTTGCTGCGGGTGTTGCAACGGCGCTTTCCACAGGTGCCAGAATGGCGGGAGCTGGCGGTGTTACCGAGCTTGCCGCAGCTGGTTGTGCAGAGGGGGGAGGTGTCAGCAGGATGAGGGCTTTGGGCACTGATCCCGGGTAACGCAGCACCACCGGGGCGCGGCCTGGTGCGATACGATCATCGGTGCCGGTGCGCAGGCCAATGGCCGAGAGGTCCACGTCAACGCTGACGACGGGCGCTGGGTCCGCCCGGGCGTTGCTGGATGCGAGAGTCAGCGTCGTCAGGACAGATAGCCCGATTGCAAAAGACAAATGAGCCAAAAATTTCTTCGCTGGGGGCCGCGCGTCCGTCGCTTGAAAAGACGGACGCAAGAAGGAACTTCTACCCATGTCACTCAACGTCCTATTGCTGGCTTGCCCATGTACTAGCTTTACCATTCCCAGCGTTGCTGCGGAAGAGGGCAGAATTGCGGCATGATGCCGAAGGTCAGGCCGTTGCTGATTTCTTCAGCACGTCGTAGAGAGGTCGATGAAGCCGCTCATTTGAAGCCAGCACGCTTCCCTTGCCGAGAATATCGGACCCGTTGGTCATGTCGGTCACAAAACCGCCAGCTTCGCGAATCAGGATCAGGCCTGCGGCAAGATCCCAAGCGTTCAGTTCCCATTCCCAATAGGCATCGAAACGACCCGCTGCCACAAATGCCATATCGAGGGCGCATGATCCGGTGCGGCGTACGCCTGCGACCCGTGGCATGACAGCGGCGATTTCTTTTGAAAACCGGTCATGGTTTTTTCCGCCGATATGGGGAATGCCGGTGCAGACGACGGCCTGGGTGAGATCGCTTCGGGCGGCAACCCGCAGGCGGCGATCGTTCAGGAAGGCCCCTTTGCCTTTTTCAGCAAGAAAGAGCTCGTCGGTGATGGGATTGTAGGTGAGACCGGCGACGATCTCGCCATTGCGTTCCAGGGCGATGTTGATCGCAAACATTGGAATGCCGTGCAGGAAATTGGTGGTGCCGTCCAGCGGGTCAACGATCCAGCGGTGGGTAGGATCTGACCCTTTAACCTCGCCGCCTTCTTCCAGCAGAAAGCCATATCCGGGGCGTGCGCGGGTCAGTTCCTCGCGAATGGTCTCTTCTGCGCGCAGGTCGGCTGAGGAGACAAAATCGCCAGGGCCTTTGACAGAGACCTGAAGGTTCTCTACCTCGCCAAAATCACGAGTAAGCGCGCGGGCGGCTTTGCGGGCGGCCTGCACCATGACGGTGAGGGTGGGAGAAGTGGGGGTCATAACTGTTCGTCTTTGTTGAGAGGCAAGACCGTCACTTAGAACGGTTCGTGCGAATTAGTCGGCGCGGCGCAGATAAGTGATTTCATTTGTATCGACGACAATCCTGTCTCCAACACCAACAAAGGGTGGCACCATCACACGCACACCATTGTCCATGATGGCGGGCTTGTAGGAAGACGTTGCCGTCTGGCCTTTGACCACAGGCTCGGTCTCCGTGATCTCGAGCGTCACCTGGCCGGGAAGGTTGATGGCGAGGGGGCGGCCCTCGTGGCTTTCAATCGTGACTTTCATGCCGTCTTGCAAGAAGGATGCGCGGTCGCCAACGAAATCCCGTTCCAGTTCGATCTGTTCGTAATCGGTGGTGTCCATGAAGGTCAGCATGCCGTCATTCTCGTAGAGATACTGGTAGTCTTTTTGCTCTAGCCGGATCTTCTCAACGGTTTCGGCAGAACGGAAGCGCTCATTGAGCTTTGAATTGTCGACCAGGTTTTTCAACTCGACCTGTGCGAATGCGCCGCCTTTGCCGGGTTTCACGTGCTGCACCTTGACGGCTGACCACAGGCCACCCTTGTGCTCAATGATGTTGCCGGGGCGAATTTCGTTGCCGTTTATCTTCATGGGGTGATCTTCACGAAAAGTGTCCAGAAATAGCGAAATGAGTGCCTTCCCCGACGCGGTAGCCGGTCGGGGAGGGCCTGGCGATTGGATAGCACCGGAAGGGCCTTAGAACAAAAGAAATCCGAAGGGCCTGGTGGCTTAGTTTGGGGGCGTAGTTAAGGGGCAGAGGTCGCCGCTTCCCAATCTTTCAAGGTTTCTTCAGCCTTAGCGAGCAGGGAGGGGGTCATTTCAGGCTCCAGAAGCTCCGCCAGTTCCGGGTCATTTTGTCCGCCAGAGCGCGCAATACTCAGCCATGCATAGGCCGCGACCAGGTCTTTCTCGATGCCCTTGCCGAGGTAATACAGGCGTGC
>CAZFHW010000089.1:0-12593 GCA_964518885.1 uncultured Parvibaculum sp.
AGACGGCGACGCCTGGTTGGCGGGGCGCCGAATTGTCGTTGACGGCGCGATTGACGGTGACCTGGACATTCGGGGACAATCGGTTCTGGTCAATGGTCCCATCGAGGGGAATGTGTCTATCTGGGCTGTCGACCTGACGTTAGGCCCTGATGCGGAAATTGGCGGCGACCTGGTCTATTATACGAATGAAGCTGCCGACATTGCTGTCGATGTCCATGTTGATGGAGAGACAGAAGCGCACTTTTTTTCGGACGGCGACAAACAGCCTGACGCTCTGCCCAATGATTGGCGCGGAGAATGGGAAAGCTATCAGGGGCATGTTCGGTCGTTTGAATTGTCACTGCCCGGAGTGGTTGTCCTGGCGTTTTTTGCGGGGCTGATCTCGTTGGTTGCGCCGCGCTGGTCTGATGGTGTTCAGATGGCGGCACAACAGACACCTGCGCTTGCCGTCTTTTATGGTCTTGTTTGGATGTTGGGATTGCCTGTTGTTGCGATTTTTGCGGCCTTCACGATTATTGGCATTCCTTTTGCGGTTCTGTTGATTGCTCTCTACGGCATTGTCTTTCTTGTGGGCACGGTGGTTGCCGTTCTGGTGATCGGGGGGTTTTTGACAGGTCTGTTCAACCAGACTTTCGGAAGCGGCGCTGGGGAGCGCGTGGCACGGGTGCTCATTGGCTCGCTTGTCCTGTGGGCAGGGGCGGCGGCTCCTTTGCTGGGCGGGTTTTTCTGGTTCGCGACGATTTCAATCAGCATTGGGGCTATTTTGATTGCGGGTCGCGTGCGATATGAAACCGTCTAGCTTTTGTCTTCTCAGTTTTTTGGAAAACGGTTGAGCAGCATTTTTGCGATGTGCTTCAGAAGATTTCCTGGAATGTTTTTCTGAAGGCGTCGTCGACGTCGGCTGTGGACACATTGTGGCCCAGGTCAGACAGACTGGTGACGCCGTGTTCTGAGATACCGCAGGGCACAATGCCGGAAAAATGCTCCAGATCAGGATTGATGTTCAAACTGACCCCGTGAAAGGTCACCCATTTTCGGACACGTACGCCGATGGCCGCAATTTTGTCTTCTCGTGTGAGGCCCAGGTTTGGACGTCGTACCCAGACGCCCACTCGGTCGTCGCGCCGTTCGCCCACGACATCAAAGGCGGCGAGGGTTCGGATCAGCCATTCTTCGAGATTATGAACAAAGGCTCGAACGTCGGGTCCCCGTTGCTTCAGGTTGAGCATGACATAACCGACACGCTGACCTGGACCGTGATAGGTGTACTGCCCTCCACGGCCCGTATCGAAAACCGGGAACCTGTCCGGGGTTAGCAGGTCCTCGGTTTTGGCGCTGGTTCCAGCGGTATAGATCGGTGGATGCTCAAGGAGCCAAACACATTCTGGCGCAGTTCCCTGGGCGATATCGTTGGCTCGCTGTTCCATGAATGCCAAAGCCTCCGCATAGGGAATCTGAGCGTCAGAAACGCGCCATTCCATTGGAATGGTTGTGATTTTTCCTGCGGCGGGAAGGGGATTAACCATGTGATAACCCTAGCATGGAATGCTGTGCTTTGATCCATTGGCGGCGCGGAACACGTGTTGGCCATTCACCGTCTCAGGGACAATATCAGTGAACGCTGTAGAGAAAGTATACGTCGAGCTTTCCGTGGTTATCGGACGCTCTAAAATGCCTATCAACCAGTTGCTCAAAATGGGGCGTGGTGCGGTGATCGAGCTCGACTCCCATCAGGACGATGAGGTCTGGATATTGGTGAATAATGTTCCTATCGCGCGCGGCGAGATTGTCGTTCAAGAAGAGAAGGTCGCCGTATCGATCACTCAAAAAATAAGCAACGCTGCATCTATTCGCTGAGGGAACCGCCTTTAATTGGGCGCTCAGGATGCTTTAATTGGCCGGCCTTATTAAACAGTAAATATATGTGATATAATATATTTTACGATCAAATATTGAATTTTGTCCGAATCCCGCTTATCTCTGTGCACAATAGGCCGCAAGATCATTTGCTGATTGTCCGGAGACCACCTCCATGTTGCCCATCATATTCGATGTAAACGCAGGTTCCATAGTCCTAGTTGGGGATGGGAAACCTGTTGAGCGACGTCTGGAGCTGCTGGATGCTGCAGAGTCTCAAGTGCTGATCTACTGCTCCGAACCGTCGACTGCTCTTGTTGAGCGTGCAGGGAGGCGGCTTGTTCGTCGCAAACCGTGCCTGGATGACTTTAAAGACGTCTCTTTGGTCTTTGGAGCAGGTTTGAATGAGGGCGCGGCCAGAGAACTTGCTGAAATGGCCCGGAACGCTGGGGCGCTGGTGAACATTGAGGATGCCAAGCCGCTTTGTGACTTTCACGTGCCTTCATTGGTGCGGCGAGGCGATTTGGTGATGACGGTTTCAACGGCAGGGCGCTCTCCGGGGCTGGCTCGCCGGCTCAGGCGACATCTGGAGAAGCTGTTTGGTGATGAATGGGCGGAGCGGCTGGAGACAGTTGCCAAGCTTCGTGAGGGGTGGCGGGCCGGTGGCCTGGATCTCCAGGAGGTCGCTCAGCGGACGGATGCGTACATAGATCAACAAGGATGGTTGTCATGAAGATAGCAGACGTAAGGGAGCCAAAAGGTCGTCCCGCAGCGATGGATACCCCCACAATAACCTCGCCTCGGCTTGAAATCCTGAGGGACAAGTATGCGGGCCTGACGGGGTCTGTTTTGCTTGAGGCGATGATAAAAACGGAATTTCCAGGTGAAATTGCCGTTGTTTCGTCTTTTGGCGCTGAATCAGCGGTTTTGCTGCATATGGTTGCTGAAATTGATCCGTCGGTACCGGTCATATTTCTCAACACAGGCAAATTGTTTGGAGAGACGCTGAGATATCGCGATCGGCTTCAGGAAAAACTCGGCCTAACCGATTTGCGCGCCATTGGCCCTTTGCCGTCTGATCTGGCAGCGCAGGACCCCAATGGGGGGCTGTGGAACCAGGACCATGACGCCTGCTGTTTTGTGCGCAAAGTGTTGCCGCTGGAGCGTGCTCTTGCCCCCTTTAGGGCGTCAATTACCGGACGTAAACGGTTTCAGACCTCGACCCGTTCTCAGATGAACATGATTGAAGAGGAGAAGGTTCGGGCTATCGACGGGAAAGACCCAGCAGGTGCGACACGGTTCAAGCTCAACCCGCTCTCTCTGTGGGGCGAAGAGGAATTGAGCAAGTATCTTGAGGATCATCGTCTACCGCGGCACCCTCTTGTAAAGGACGGCTACAGGTCAATTGGCTGCATGCCTTGTACAGACAAGGTGGCGGAGGGTGGTGATTACCGGGAAGGCCGTTGGAAGGGAAGCGATAAGGATGAGTGCGGTATCCACCTACCAGCCAATATGGACGGGGATGGCATCTGATCCATCTTAGCGACCACGGCTGCTTCAGCCAAAATGGTAGCTATATCAAGAGAATGCTTGCCGCAGCGCCGTTGATTTGTTACATGAGCGCCTTCATACCAGTCATGTGATTTGCGGACGTGGCGGAATTGGTAGACGCGCAGCGTTGAGGTCGCTGTGGGGTAAAACCCGTGGAAGTTCGAGTCTTCTCGTCCGCACCATCATTCACTGGAAGTCGAAATGCCGGGGCCAGTGCCCCGGTTTTTTTGTGCCAAATCGATGCTCTAGATGGCTTCCTGCGGTAGCATGATGCCCTGCTTTCAAGCACACTGAGCAGCCTTGAGAATCGGCCCAAAGGCTGGTTTTCCGTTTGTCCGGTTGGTTTGGTTCTGGACCTTTCACCTCGTAGCCAGGGAGCCCGCTGCAGTGACCGAAATTGTGCCATCAAGCAGCCAAAGCGATGAGTGGGAGAGCCCTCTTACGCCTGATTTCGTTCGCCGTGTGATGCGTTCGCTGGACCTCGGTGATGTGACGACGCTGCGTGCGCTGATGATGCCTCTGAAAGCTGCGGATCAGGCCGAGCTGTTAGAGCTGGTTCGGTCGGATGATTTGCGGGCACTGGTTCAAGCGCTAGGACCAGAACTTCAACCGGATGTGCTGAGCGAGCTGGATGAGGCGATCCGGGATGATGTCATCGATCTGATGGCGCCGAAGGACATTGCGGCTGCCGTGCAGGAGATGGATTCCGATGACGCTGTCTATGTCCTGGAAGACATGGACGCAGATGAGCAGCGTGAAATTCTCGAGCAGATGCCCGCAGAAGATCGCGCCGTCATTGAGCGCTCGCTGGAATACCCCGAGGATAGTGCTGGCCGGATGATGCAGCGAGAACTCGTTGCCGTGCCGCCCTTTTGGGATGTGGGACAGACGATTGACTATCTGCGTGACGCGAAGGACTTACCCGACGAATTTTATGAAATCTTTGTAACCGATCCGTCCTATCGTCCTGTGGGAACAGTGCCTCTGTCGCGGGTGATGCGTTCCAGACGACCGGTTCTCATCCAAGATGTGATGGAGAGCGACCAGACGCTGATTTCTGTTCAGATGGACCAGGAAGATGTGGCGCGTCTGTTTGAAAAATACGACCTCATATCCGCTGCTGTGATTGACGAAAATGAACGACTGGTCGGCGTTGTCACAGTTGATGACATCGTTGAGGTTATTGCTGAGGAAGCGAGTGAGGATATCCGTCGTCTGGGCGGTGTTGTGGCAGAAGAAAGTGTGTCGGACACGGTCATTGAAACCACGCGGAACAGATTTTCGTGGCTCTTTGTCAATTTGCTGACAGCCATTTTGGCATCGGCTGTGATTGCGATGTTTGATGGAACGATTGAGTCCATGGTGGCACTTGCTATTCTGATGCCCATCGTGGCGTCGATGGGAGGCAATGCTGGGACCCAAACGATGACCATTGCTGTTCGGGCCCTTGCAACACGTGATCTCGGGCCGCTTAATGCAAGTCGCATTGTAACACGTGAGGTGTTGGTCGGGCTTCTCAATGGCATTGTGTTTGCGGCGCTGATGGGGGCTATTGCGGCGCTCTGGTTTCAGAACGTTCCCCTCGGGTTGGTGCTTGCGGCCGCTATGATGATCAATATGATTTTTGCGGGACTTGCCGGTATTCTGGTGCCGCTGGGATTGGATCGATATGGATTTGATCCCGCTGTGGCATCAAGTGTGTTTGTCACGACGGTCACGGATGTGGTCGGCTTTTTTGCGTTTCTCGGGCTTGCGGTTTTGATTTTGGTTTAGGGGTGATTTTCATGGAGAAAAACCCATGCGTATGTTGATAAGATTTTGTGCGGTAGCGGGTGCGTTGCTTCTGTCTGCATTCCCTGGATTGGCGGGTGAGTGGCGTGAGGGAACGCCCAGTACGACGAGACAGGCTTTCTCGGCCTCCGCGCTTTTCGGCGATGAGATTTATATCGCCGGGGGTGCAGGGATCAGCACTCCGCAATCTTCATTTGAAGCCTATGACATGATCGGTGATATCTGGCGGTCTTTGCCCGCCTTGCCGAAGGGAGTGCAGCAGGCCGCGATGGCGACAGTCAACGGTAGGCTCTATCTCTCTGGCGGATATCACGCGGAAAGCCGTGGTCCGGACAATGCGACGTTCTGGATGTTTGATCCGTCAATTGGGTTTTGGGTTCAAGGACCAGATATGCCAGGTCCACGCGCCTGGCACCAAATGATCGGTGTCGAGGGTAAGGTCTATGTCGTTGGGGGTGTCGGATCCCATCCAGACCGTGTGTTTGTTTTTGATCCAGGAACCGACAGTTGGGAAACCCTGTCCACGCGGTTTCCTGCTGCGCGGTCTGCGTTGGCTCTAATCGTCAAGGGCGGTGATGTGATCGCGCTCGGTGGGCGTCTGACAAATGGTGCTGCGACATCTCGGGTTGATATTCTTGATCTGCGAACGGGGAAGTGGCGCTCGGGGCCTGCTCTTCCTGAGCCACGAGCCGGACTTGGCGCGACGGTCTTGGATGGCCAAGTGCACGTTGTTGGGGGCGAACAGCTTTCACCACCACGGACGTTCTCAGACCACTATGTGTTAGACGCCGATGGCGTGCGCTGGACCCAAGCGGAGCCCTTGACTACGCCTCGGCATGGCTCTGCGGTGGTGGCCAGTGGCGGGCGGCTATTTGTCGTTGGGGGAGCGTCTGGGCCTGGTGTCTATACCGTGTTTACGGTCTCCGATCTTGTCAGCATCTATCAGCCTTAAAGAGAATTGTTCAGATGACTTCGAATTCCTATCCCACACTCAACTTTGATCTTGGCGAGACCGTTGACATGATCCGCGAGACAGTGCGGGCCTTCACGGCTGACAAAATTGCCCCGCGCGCTGCCGAAATTGATGCAACGAATGAATTCCCGAGAGACCTTTGGCCACAGCTTGGCGAACTTGGGCTTCTCGGCCTGACGGTTGAGGAGGAGGACGGCGGATCAGGGCTCGGCTATCTCGCCCACACTGTGGTGATGGAAGAAATCTCGCGCGGCTCGGCATCGGTTGGACTTTCATACGGTGCGCATTCAAACCTCTGCGTGAACCAGATCCGACGTTGGGCAACGCCTGAACAAAAGCAAACCTATCTACCGAAACTGATAAGCGGTGAGCATGTGGGCGCATTGGCTATGAGCGAGGCAGGAGCGGGGTCCGATGTCGTTTCCATGAAGCTGCGTGCAGAAAAAAAAGGTGATCGGTACGTGCTGAACGGCACAAAAATGTGGATCACCAATGGACCTGACGCGGACACTCTGGTGGTTTATGCGAAAACAGATCCTGACGCCGGGCCGAAAGGCATTACGGCATTCCTGATTGAGCGCGGGTTTAAAGGGTTCTCGACGGCGCAGAAACTCGACAAGCTTGGCATGCGTGGTTCAAGTACTTGCGAACTGGTGTTTGAGGATTGTGAAGTTCCTGAAGAGAATATTATGGGGGGGCTTAACAGTGGTGTGCGCGTGCTGATGAGTGGCCTTGATTATGAACGTACGGTGCTGTCAGGCGGGCCGCTCGGCATCATGCAAGCGGCGATGGACATCGTTCTTCCCTACATACATGAGCGCAAACAATTTGATACGCCGATTGGCATGTTTCAGCTCATGCAGGGAAAAATCGCTGACATGTACACGACCATGAATGCGAGCAGGGCTTACGTCTATGCGGTTGCGAAGGCGTGTGATCGAAATGAGACGGCGCGCAAAGATGCTGCCGGGGCTATTTTGTACGCAGCGGAGAAGGCCACATGGATGGCGCTTGAAGCGATCCAGGCACTTGGCGGCAATGGATACATCAATGACTATGCTACGGGGCGTCTGCTTCGGGATGCTAAGCTTTACGAGATTGGGGCGGGGACAAGTGAAATCCGCCGCATGTTGATCGGTCGTGAGTTGTTCAACGAAACGGCCTAGGGCGCGTCCTAAAATTTGGTAAACTGTCACCTCGGAATTTGCTTTGGATTGTTACGAAGCAAATTCCGAGGTGATTTTTTTGCCTATTTTCCAATCCGCGCGAGCCGGAAAACGAACGGTGCAAACAGTGTCATGTAGAGCGCCAGGAATAGTGTCGTGAGGTAACTCGCATATGCGCCCAGACCGACGGCGTCGGCAGCACTTCCAATGCCACTGAGCAGCGCAAACAAGCCCGCGATGCCGAGCGAAGCAGCCAGGGCCGCCCGCCACCATTGTGGGTGTCGCTGAAAGCCAAAGCTCAGGCGGTCGAGGTTTGCGCCTGCCCACCAACCAGCCAGAAACAGCCCGAGGGATATGCCTGGGTCCGGGCTTTCATTGTTGGGCCATAGATAGGTGAGCACCGGCAGAACGGCGAGAATGATGAGAACCTGCAAAATCGGGTTCAGGTCGTGCCATCGGCGGAACCGGTCTGACACAAACCAGCCGTATATGAAGAGGCTGGCAAATCCAATGGAAAGCCCGGCGGCGACGTCTTCTACGTCATGAACGCCAAGATAGATGCGGCTGAAAGTGACACCACTTACCAGCACGGCTGCCGTGATCCACGCCCATGTTTTTTTGATTTCCCAGGCGAGCCAGAACCACATGACTGCAGCGATCTGCGCGTGTCCGCTTGGAAGTCCGTAGCTCTCACCAACACCACCGTCCAGACGCAAGTCGATGGGCGGCCTAGCGTCTTGCCAAAAATCTTTCAAAAATGAATTCACTACGGCTGACAGGATAATCAGCACTGCGAGGCGCGTGATTTTCTCTTTGTCCCAGAGCCAGTACCCCAGAGAGAGAAATATCATAATGAAGGGCAGGTAGCCCAACCATGTAAAGCCTTGAAATATCGGCGTCAGGAAAGGGGTGCGCAACGGGACCACCCAGCTAATATCGTGGAGTAGATTTTCCATCTTCGGGCTTTTCTCTCAATGTTGTAGATTAGATGGGGCTGTAGATTAGTCGGGTTACGTTTTTCAGCGTATCTGATTGCGGTCGGCAAGTTCAAGATAGAGGAGAATGTGGTTGTGAGCGAGATAGAGAGAGACCCGATTGTTATTGTCAGCGCTGCACGCACCCCACTGGGTGGATTTCAAGGAGACCTGTCGTCCGTTGCGGGTCCTGTGCTGGGCGCGCATGCTCTGTCTGCCGCGGTCGAGCGGGCTGGTCTGGCGAGTGATGCGGTGGATGAAGTCTTTATGGGCTGTGTTCTTCCCGCTGGCACGGGGCAGGCGCCCGCGCGGCAAGCCGCTCTTCGCGGGGGGCTCGACCAATCTGTTCCCGCGACGACCATCAACAAGGTCTGCGGGTCGGGCATGAAGACCGTCATGCTCGCCGCCGATGCTCTGGCCATGGGCCGGGCTGATGTTGTGGTGGCTGGCGGAATGGAGAGCATGAGTAATGCGCCTTATCTGTTGCCGAAAGCACGTGGTGGATTTCGATTGGGTCATGGTGAGATCAAGGACCACATGTTTCTCGATGGGCTAGAGGACGCCTATGAGGGCCGTTTGATGGGCACTTATGCGGAGGAGACGGCGAAGCATTATCAGTTTTCTCGAGAAATGCAGGATGCCTATGCATTAACGTCGCTGGCGCGCGCCAAGCAGGCAACCGAAGACGGGAGTTTTGCCTCTGAGATCGCGCCCTTCACGGTTAAGGGGCGCAAGGGTGATGTGATTGTTGATAGGGACGAGCAGCCGCTGAAAGCACGACCTGAGAAAATCCCGACCCTCAAACCAGCATTTGCGTCCGATGGGACGGTCACAGCGGCCAACTCTTCCTCTATTTCAGATGGGGCTGCTGCGTTGGTCATGATGCGGCGGTCGGAGGCGGAAAAACGCGGCCTGGATATGTTGGCGGTGATCCGCGGACAAGCGGGGCACGCACAAGCTCCGGCATGGTTCACCACGGCGCCGGTTGGCGCGATCAATAAATTACTGGAGCAAGTGGGCTGGCAGGCGGGAGATGTCGACCTCTATGAGATCAACGAGGCTTTTGCGGTGGTTGCCCTGGCCGCGATACAGGAACTTGATCTTGATGCTGAGAGGGTCAATGTCTTTGGTGGTGCCTGTGCGCTGGGGCATCCGATCGGTGCTTCGGGGGCGCGCATTATCGTGACGTTGCTCAATGCGATGGAACGCAAAGGCGTGAGCAAGGGGGTCGCCTCTTTGTGTATTGGCGGCGGTGAGGCAACGGCGTTGGCAGTTGAGCGCCTCTAAGGTGAAGGCCATCGACGTTCTATGAGCTTGGCTGTGATGTCAGACGTGTCTGGTAAATGCGACCGGACGCGGGTGATCCAGGCCATGAGGTCCGGGTACTCCTCTATCGCGTCGGCGTCGTCGTAGCCTGCCAGATAGGGCAGGGCAAACTGCGCATAGGCTGAGAGGTCGGGGAGCGAGGGTTCTCTGCGTCCTTCAAAGAAGGCACCACCCTTTAGGTTTGTCACTAATTTGTCGGCAGCCTGTGCCAGTACTTCGCGGTTGGATTGGTTGAGATTGCTCTGGGCCATGATTTTGCGGATGAAACCGACCCGGGCAATCACGAGAGGGTGGAGAGATCGCCATGGCTGGGGGTACCCACTGGTTTTGTGGACGGCCTGGGCGCCGCGTGTGCGATTGCGCACACGTTTTGTGAAGGAGGCACCGTGGGCCACCATGAAGCGGAAAGAGAGGGGGACGAGTGTTTTCGTCACCCATGCATCGATCTCTAGCAAGCGGTCCCGTTCTGTGCCGGGCGGGGGTAGCAGTGGTGGGAGGTTGGGAAACATCTCATCCAGCCAGATGCCGATCGGGGTGGAATCATTGCGGGCCTCCTCACCGATCTTGAGCGCTGGAACTTGGCGCCCCAGTGGCAGGTCCTCTTTTTCATGAAATGGTCGGACATAAACCGTCGAGTAATCGAGACCTTTGCGACCCAGGAAGCATCGCACCTTGGAGGCGAAGGGAGAGAACTCGAAGCTGTAAAGCGTGATCTGGGGGTGGGTCATTTGTCCTGCAATTGTCATCTATGGGCTTAGTGGGACGGACTAAATCTGCACATTGCCGCGACGGCAAAGCAAACCTTCGTGATGCGCCGGGGTGACCTGCTGAAATGCTCCGACCCGGTTTGAATCATTTTCCGAGAAAAACACCTCAAGGCGATGAATTTGTTGGGTAATTCGCCACGCGCGGAGCTGAAAAAAGACCTTGGCTTTGAAGGCTGGTTGCTTATTCTCCGGAGCAGAAGGCGGGCTGCTCATGATCGGCCCGGGTGAAGGAAAACAGCGCGGGGGCTTTGCGGCACATGGCCGTTATCAAGAGTACTATTTCAACGCGCGATGACCGCTTCAAGAAGAATGCTGAGGCGATGGCTGCGCTGGTCGATGATCTTGATCAGCAACGGCTGACGCACGGACAGGGTGGTGATGAACGCTCACGAACGCGCCACATCGGGCGCGGCAAAAAGCTTCCCCGGGACAGGGTGTATGGCCTGCTTGATCCCGGCACGCCGTTTCTTGAATTGTCGCCGATGGCCGCTCATGGCATGCATGGTGGAAAGATCCACGGGGCGGGGATTATTACCGGCATTGGGCGCGTTGCGGGGCAGGAGTGTGTTGTTGTCTGCAATGATGCAACCATCAAGGGTGGAACCTACTTTCCCGAGACCGTGAAAAAGCATTTACGGGCGCAGGAAGTGGCGCAGGAAAACAATCTGCCGTGCATCTATCTGGTGGATTCAGGCGGCGCAAATCTACCGAACCAGGCAGACATTTTTCCCGACAAAAACCACTTTGGCCGGATTTTTTATAATCAGGCAAACATGTCGGCGAAGGGCATTCCCCAGCTCTCCATCGTGATGGGGTCGTGTACTGCGGGCGGTGCCTATGTGCCGGCTATGTCGGATGAGAACATCATCGTGCGCGGGCAGGGAACAATCTTTCTGGCTGGTCCTCCTCTGGTGAAGGCAGCGACGGGCGAGGTGGTGAGCGCCGAAGACCTTGGTGGTGCCGATCTGCATTCGCGCACCAGTGGTGTTACCGATCACTATGCCGCTGATGATGATCATGCCCTTGCCCTGATGCGGCAGATTGCGGGTACGCTAAACCGCCGCAAGGATGTAGACGTCAAACTGCAAGAGCCGGTGGAGCCCCGCTACGATATTGGCGAACTGGACGGGATCGTGCCGTCATCCCTCGCGGTGCAGTATGATGTGCGTGAAGTTATTGCGCGGCTTGTTGATGGGTCTGATTTCGACGAATTCAAGCCGCTCTATGGCAGCACGCTGGTGACGGGGTTTGCCCATATTCACGGTATGCCGGTGGGCATCGTTGCCAATAATGGCATTCTCTTTTCAGAATCCGCGCTCAAGGGCGCGCACTTCATTGAACTGTGTTGTCAGCGCCGGGTGCCGCTTTTATTTTTGCAGAACATTGCGGGCTTTATGGTTGGCCGTGAGTATGAAGCGCGGGGTATCGCCAAAGACGGGGCCAAGCTTGTCACTGCAGTTGCTACTGCGCAGGTGCCCAAGATTACGGTTGTTATCGGCGGGTCATATGGTGCTGGCAATTACGGCATGTGTGGTCGTGCTTACAGCCCCCGTTTTCTCTTCATGTGGCCCAATGCCCGCATCTCAGTCATGGGAGGTGAGCAGGCCTCCAGCGTGCTGGCGACGGTGAAGCGGGACGGCATGGAAACGCGCGATGAAAGCTGGAGCGCTGAGGAAGAAGAAGCCTTTAAGGCACCCATCCGGGCTCAGTACGAAGATGAGGGGCACCCCTATTTTGCGACTGCCAGACTTTGGGATGACGGGATCATAACGCCGCAAGAAACCCGCCGGGTGCTTGCTCTCTCGCTTTCCGCAACACTTAACGCCCCCGTGCCGGACACAAAGTTCGGCGTGTTCAGGATGTAATGCCACATGTTTTCATCTGTATTGATTGCCAATCGCGGGGAAATTGCCTGTCGGGTCATCCGAACAGCAAAGGCCATGGGGCTTCGCACCATTGCCGTTTATTCTGACGCGGACCTCAACGCTGCTCATGTGGCGCTTGCCGACGAGGCGTATCACATTGGGGCGTCGCCCGCGGCGGAGAGTTACCTCAAGGCTGACACGATCCTGGATGTGGCAAAACGCAGTGGGGCGGACGCCATTCATCCGGGCTATGGATTTCTCTCTGAGAACGCAGGCTTCGCTGATGCCTGTGAGGCTGCTGGAATTATCTTCATCGGACCAAC
>CAZFHW010000090.1:0-12549 GCA_964518885.1 uncultured Parvibaculum sp.
AATTGTGATGCCGACCGCCAAACTGGGCGAAGCGATCCGCAATCTTGATGAAAGTGCTCTCCAGATTGTTCTGGTCGTGGATGATGCGGGTGTGTTGCTTGGCACGATCACGGATGGTGATGTACGCCGTGCCATTTTGCGGGGGGAAACCCTGGAAGCGCCTGTTGCAGACGTGATGAAGGCCAACCCAATTACTGCGGGTCCTGAGATTGATCGCAAAACAGTTCTGCGGTGGATGCGTCAATACCAGATTGCTCAGGTGCCGATTGTGGATGAAGTCGGAGCCCTGACGGGGCTGGAAACGCTGAACCGTATCCTGGATGATGATCAAAGGGGCAATTGGGTCGTTATCATGGCGGGGGGACTGGGTACCCGGTTGCGCCCGCTGACAGAGACGGTTCCCAAACCGCTAATACCCGTGGGGGGTAAGCCCGTTCTTGAGAGCATAATTGTTCGCTTGGCAGACCAAGGTTTTACGCGGATCTTCCTTTCTGTGAATTACCAGGCGGAGAAAGTGGAGGCTCACTTTGGAGATGGATCCCAATGGGGGGTTGAGATTTCCTATTTGGAGGAAAATCAACGCCTGGGAACGGCGGGGGCTCTTGCTCTCTTGCCTGAAGTGCCCAGTGAGCCGTTTCTTGTCATGAATGCCGATCTGGTGACGGCGATCAATTTTTGCCGTTTGCTCGATTTCCATGCAGATCAGGAAGCTGATGCGACCATGGGGGTGCGTGAGTATCGTTTTCAGGTGCCTTACGGGGTGGTTGAAATGAGCGGCAACCAGATCATTGAGATTAATGAGAAACCGACCCAGAACTATTTTGTTAATGGGGGCATCTATGTCCTTTCCCCGTCGGTCTTGCGCCATGTGCCGCACGGGGAGATGTACGATATGCCGACGCTGTTTGATGCGGTGATAGCTGACGATGGATTGGCGAGTGCTTTCCCGATCCATGAATATTGGATCGATATTGGCCAGTTTGATGATTTGGACCAGGCACAAAAAGAATTTGGCAAAGTGTTTGGCGACAAGGCATCTGCATGATGAGAGTCTGCACCATACTGGCCCGTGGTGGCTCGAAAGGTGTGCCGGGTAAGAACATTCGCTTGCTTGCAGGAAAACCCTTGATTGCGCACTCTGTAGAGCAGGCTCGTGCCTGTGGTCTGTTTGATGTGATTGCTGTTTCCAGCGACGACCCGGAAATTTTGTCGGCTGGTGAGGCGGCCGGTGCAGATGAACTCGTTGTACGGCCTGCCGAACTCGCATCTGATCAGGCAGCGAAGTTGCCGGCAATCCGTCATTGTGTGGAAACGCTTGAAGCATCACGCGGTACAAAATTCGATGTGGTCGTTGATCTTCAGCCAACGTCGCCATTGCGCATGCCCGAAGACATTATTGGAGCCGTTAAATTGTTGGAGGAGGGCAGGGTGGATAATGTCATCACCGGCTCTGTGGCCAAGTGTTCCCCCTATTTCAATCTTGTTGAGGAGCGTTCTGATGGGACCGTCGGGCTGTCAAAACCGACTGACCCGCCGATTATTCGCAGGCAAGACGCCCCTGCCACGTTTGATATGAATGGATCGATCTACGTCTGGCGTCGTGACGTTTTGATGGCGGAGGTTGGGTTGTTTCTGCCTGGGACCCGGCTCTTTGAAATGCCAGAAGAGCGTTCGGCAGACATTGATACCGAGTTGGACTTTGCGTTTATCGAATTCCTGTTAGCTGCTGACATTGAGGCGACGCAGGCAGAGGAGAAGAAAAATGGCACACGATGACCTGTTCACAACTGTTTTGGAGTGCATGACTGTTCTGAACGAGCAACGTCTACCTGACCAGCGGGTTGTTCTAGAATCCGAGAGCGTTCTGGTCGGAGATGGCGGTGTTTTGGATTCCCTCGCGCTTGTTTCTCTTCTTGTCATGATTGAGGAGAATGTTGAAGACAAGTTCGGTGGTACTTGTTCGCTGGTTGATAGCGTTTTCAATGAGAATGCCGAGGACCGGTCCTGGACGGTTGGGGAACTCGTCTCGGAAATTTCGAAAGAGGTGGTTGCTCTCTGATGCGAACTCTCCAAATCATATCTGATTTCAATGCAGGCCCGGTTGGCGGATATCTCACCAGCAAACTTGTTGATGTGGATTGCGCTGTATCTGTGGCCCCGTTTGGACAGGTGTATCAATGTCTGGGGCTGGTCGATAGCAATGCCGATTTTTCGTTTGTCTGGACGCGCGCAGAGGGGGTCATCCCTTCATTTCGACGCGTATTGGATATGACGTCGGTCTCGGAAGAAGAGGTGCTGGCCGACGTCGATGCCTTTGCAGATGCTTTGGTCCGGCACGCTGACGGGGTTCTCAATTGTTTTGCGACCAGTTGGGTGATTCCCGAAGCGCACCGCGGATACGGCATGCTTGATTGGCGTCGCGGTCTTGGTGTGTCCAACCTACTTGCGCGAATGAACCTCCGGCTTGCTGACCGTGTGGCGTCGTCAGAGAATATCTTTCTGCTTGATCCGACCCGCTGGCTTCATGCTGCGGGAAAGCCCGCCTCGCCAAAGATGTGGTTTGCCACCAAAGTTCCCTATACCAATGAGACGTTCGGTGCGGCGGCATCCGACATATTGCATGCCATTCATGCTGTCGAGGGTACCTCACGGCGCTTGATAGTTGTTGATCTTGATAACACGCTCTGGGGCGGTGTTGTGGGGGAGACGGGGTGGGAGGGGTTGAGACTTGGTGGCCACGATCATATCGGCGAGGCGTATGTTGGTTTCCAGAATGCACTGAAGGCACTGTCACGAAAGGGCATACAGCTTGCCATTGCGAGCAAGAACGATGAAGCCGTTGCACTGGAGGCAATAGAAGACCACCCGGAAATGGTTCTAAGGAAAGACGATTTTGCGGCGTGGCGGATCAACTGGCAGGATAAAGCACAGAACATAGTTGAACTGGCTGAGGAGTTGCGCCTTGGTCTGGAATCGGTTGTTTTTCTGGATGACAACCCGGCGGAGCGCGACCGTGTTCGGACAGCTCTACCGGATGTTTTTGTTCCTGAATGGCCGAGCGATCCGTGTAAATATGAAAGTGCTCTGAGAGCCTTTGGTGAGTTCGATGTTGCCTCTCTTAACGACGAAGACCGTGGCCGAACGGCGATGTACGCCAAGGATAGGGAACGCCGAAATGTTGCTGGGCTGTCGGACTCAGTGGAAGCGTATCTGGAACGGCTTGGGACATCAGTGGTTGTGACACCACTGGATAAGGCAACGCTGCCCCGGGTGGCACAGCTTTTTAACAAGACCAATCAGCTCAATATGGCAACACGCAGATTGACTGGGGAGGAAATCGCAGCCTGGGCGCGGGAGCCTTTCCGGTCTCTGTTTTCTCTTTCGGTTTCCGATCAGTTTGGTGATCTTGGCCTCACGGGGATTGTGAGTGTGGAAGTTGAAGAGCAGGAGGCAAAAATTGTCGACTATGTGTTGAGTTGTAGGGTTATGGGCCGGGAGATTGAGGAAATGATGATCTATCTGGCGGTCGAGGCAGCGCGTGATTTGGGAGCGTCGTCTGTAACAGCCAGATACGAGCAGACAAAAAGGAATGCGCCGACTTTGGAGGTGCTGCGCGGAAGCAATCTGACCGAATTGGATGAAGGTGTTTTTTCGTGGGATGCGAGAAATCCATATCCCAAGCCGCTCTCCATTGGCCTCCTCACCAATGCTGCGGCGTTGCAATGAATATCCGGCGCTGCCGCACTGATGAGATCAGCAGGGTGATGGAATTTATTCGCATCCACTGGGCACAAAACCATCTTCTGTCCTGGCACGAACCGCTCATGCAGTTTCAGCACGGCGATCCAACAGACCCTAAGCATTTCAACTGGCTTTTGGCGGTTGAAGGAGACGAGGTGGCGGGCGTTCTTGGATATATCCCCACTCGTATTTATGACGATGCGCTGGGTTCGAAAACCGTGCTTTGGCTGGCGCTTTGGAAGTTGAACGACAAGATTGTGAATGCAGGTCTCGGTATCAAGATGCTGCGGGCACTGGAGAAAATTGAACCAAATGCGGCGATCGGTGTCCTGGGCATTAACCCCGAACACCCGCCAATGTACAAAGCGCTTGGTTACGTGACCGGTGAACTCCACCAGCACGTACTATTTGCGGCAAATGCGAAACACACGATCGCGGTCCTGCCGGAGGGCTTTACGCCTTCTCAAGCGGGGCGGGGGACAGCAAAATTGGTTTTGTTGACAGAGGCCTTGTTGGCTGAGGCTGTGGCCACTTCTCAGCTTGGTGAGCGTGTTGTTCAAATGCCAAAAAAGAGTGCGACCTATTTTTCGCGTCGGTATTTGTCTCACCCTCTCTATTCGTACAGCATCTACCAGATAGTGATTGGGCAGGTGTCAAAGGGAGTTTTGGTTACGCGTCTTGCAGAACGTGAAGATGCGTGCGCTTTGCGTATCGTCGATGCCTATTGTGATCCATGTGCCTTTGGGGAATTGGGGCCAGCGCTGAACCTTCTGCTTGCGGAGAATGGTGCGGAATATGTTGATATCTGGGAACATGGTGTCCCTGATGCATACTTTGCGGCGGCCGGGTTTCAACGGGTTTCCGAGTTCGCATATCTCATCGTTCCCAATTTTTTCGAGCCATTTAGTCCGCGCAATGGGCGCATTGAGTTTGCCTTTAAGTCGAAGGTGGATGCTTCATTTGTGCTTTTCCGTGGCGATGGGGATCAGGATCGTCCAAATCAGCTTGTGGATGAGGCCAGACCCTCATGACTCACGTTGTCCAACGAATTTTCAAGCAGGAAGACCAGATCTGGTTCGCTGAAATGTCAGGTGACTGGAACCCGATACATGTAGATCCAGAGTCTGCGCGACGGACCTTGATGGGTGAGCAGGTCGTTCACGGCATGCATGGACTCATCTGGGCGTTGGATCATTTGTGGAGAGAGGAGCCGAGCTTATCTTTCGACAGGTTTTCGGTTTCGTTCCATCGACCCATATTGCTGGATCGGCCGATTGATCTGGAAATTTTTGCTGAGGAAGGACGGAGGCGTCTCCTCATCAAAGACGGGGAGGATGTTCTTTGTTCGATCATTTGCACTCCAGGCGATGTGTCGACCATGAAGACCATCACTCTTTCAGACGTCAATGCTCCGACTGCACCTGCGGTCAGGCTTTTTGATGATTTGAAGGAGGCAAAGGGATTTCTTGATATTGGCGCAACGGGTGGAGATGTTGCTGTTCGTTACAAGGCTGCGGCGAATGTCTTGGGGGGAGGTAGGGTGGCCACGTTGGCGACGCTCTCCAGGCTTGTTGGAATGGAGTGCCCTGGGTTGCATTCCCTTTTTTCGGCTCTGGAAATCCGGGTGACTGACAACGAGGATGCAACCCTTTCATATTCTGTGATCCGTCACCGCAGCATGCAGCAACCCATCAAAATGTCGGTCTCCGGTGGCGGGCTGGAGGGTGTGACGAGTGCCTTTTTTCGTCCTCCACCATCGGAACAGCCAAGCTTTCGCGATGTGCAAGCGAGTGTTTCCGCTGATGCATCGCGTGGGCAGGTCGCTTTGGTTGTCGGGGGATCACGTGGGTTGGGGGAGATGACAGCAAAGGTTATCGCCGCTGGTGGTGGCACGCCGGTACTGACCTATTACAAGGGTAAGGTCGACGCGGAACGCATTGCAGCGGAAATACAGGATAGCGGGGCGATGTGCCGTATCGTTCCCCTCGACATTACGGCTGCGGCGGATGACTGGGCACTCCTAACGAATGCTGACCAGGAATTTACTCAGCTTTACTATTTTGCGACCCCCCACATTGGTCGGCAAACGGCTACTCTATTTGACTCCAAAATGTTGGAACAGTTTCAGGCCTATTATGTAGATGGGTTCGCGCGGCTTTGTTTGGCGTTGGCCAAGGAGAGACCCTTGAAGGTGTTTTATCCTTCCACTTGTTTTCTTGATGATGCGCCGAGAGAAATGGCGGAATATGTTGCGGCAAAAGCTGCCGGAGAAACAATGGCGGCCCATCTTGATCTGCATGTCCCCAACCTGGACGTGATCACGCGACGGTTGCCGCGACTGGATACAGACCAAAATCTTGCTGTCTTGGGAAAGCGCCTGGAACCGCTGTTGGAACACGTTCTCTCATTTGTTGAGGAGATGCAGGAGCTGTGAAGCAAAAGCATGGATTTGACATCATCATGTATCACTACGTTCGCGATCTGGCGGCGTCGCGCTACCCCAATATCAAGGGGCTGGATGTTCACAAATTTATTTACCAGCTCGACTATCTGTTGAACACGCGGCAAATTCTGGAGCCTGCCCAAGTTCGGGAAATCGTTGAAGCGGGTGAACCATTTCCTGAGAATTCCTGCTGGCTGACCTTTGATGATGGTTATGTGGATCATTTTGATGTTGTATTCCCCCTGTTGGAAGAGCGGGGACTAAAGGGATCATTTTTTCCTCCAGTCCTAACGACATCCAGACAGGATGTTCTCGACGTCAACAAAATCCACTTCATTCTCGCAGCGGTGCCAGATGCGGGAGAAATTGTCGAGCAACTGAGGGGGCTGTTTGATGCCCACCATGTGGCTGAGAAAACGGGGACATCTTTTTCGGACCATCTAGCGGCTATCGACACAGCAAGCCGGTATGACAGCCCGGATGTTATAAGGATTAAACGGCTGCTGCAGCGTGATTTTCCTTCAAATGTAAGGACGTTGTTCAGCGACGAATTGTTTCAGCGCTATGTTTCGCATGATGTTCCTGCTTTCGCGGATGAGCTCTATATGAGTGTCAATCAACTTCGGGAGATGCAGGAGGCAGGGCATGAAATCGGTGTTCATGGCGACCACCACAATTGGCTCGGATCGATGTGTGCGGAGGAGCAACGAAACGATATCGCTGCGGCGGTCGGATTTTTTCGTGATGAAAGCTTGCTGCCAGCGGGTTGGACCATGTGCTACCCCTATGGCAGCTACAATACTGACACACTTGAGATCGTTTCAAGCTTGGGATGTGTGGTTGGTATAACAACCCTTGCGGAACGTGTGCCGACATCTGGGTATACGTCGCTGGAATTACCCCGGCTTGACACAAATGACTTTCCGCAGGGGTAACGGATCAGGTCTTATGTCTTCGCCGCTTTTTTCTCCAGCATGTCGAACACGCCGAATTCGTACTCAATGCTCTTCTCGATCAGGAGCCGCCAGACCGGTTCGGCGATAGCAGCTGAAAGGCCGGCTTTCTCTGCTTCTGCCAGAACGTTGGCAATCACCTGTTCGATCCGGGCGTCATCGCGCACCTGGTCCCTGTTTGGTTTGATCCGACCGGCTTCCGCCATCATGGCTTGACGTTGGGTCAACAGCGTCACCAGTTCACGGTCGATACGGTCGACCTCTTTGCGGACATCGGCCATGGTCTCGCACTTGGGCATCAATCACTCCGGAATAAGGTGAGGGTGGGGCCTGTTTAACCGACCACCCGATATCTGCCGATAACATACGCATAACCTGCCATTTGTCACGGAGGCACTGGGTCGCAACCTGCTTAATAACATCATAAACACGTAAATAATAATTTTTCACACTTGAAAATGTTTTTTAAGTTATTATTACAGTCCTACACCGGTCTTTACCGATGGGCGCAGTCTTGCTATTGGCACGCGCAGTTGTATTAGCGGACCTTGAAAGGGCTGGACGCACATGAGCCAGGACACGATTTCGACGGATGTCATCATTATCGGCGCGGGGCCTTGTGGGCTTTTCGCATTGTTTGAACTTGGTCTTCTCGATCTGAAGGCACATGTGATCGATATTCTTGATCGTCCAGGCGGGCAATGTGCAGAGCTTTATCCAGAAAAGCCGATTTACGACATTCCAGGGCTGCCGATCGTGTCCGGTCAGGAGCTAACAGATAACCTGATGGTGCAGGCCAAACCGTTCAGCCCGGAGTTTCATTTCAATGAGATGGTTGAACAGGTTGAGAAGCTGCCCGACGGCAAATGGCAGGTCAAAACCGATGGTGGTCTGACCTTTGAAGCACCCGTGGTGATTGTGGCTGCGGGTGGCGGGAGCTTCCAGCCGAAGAAGCCGCCAATCCCCGGTATTGAAGCTTATGAGGGCACGTCCGTTTTCTATTCCGTGAAGAAAATGGACACCTTTAAGGGCAAGAACATTCTGATCTCTGGTGGTGGCGATAGCGCGCTGGACTGGACGATCAATCTGCAGCCGATTGCTGAGAGCATGCAGCTTATTCACCGTCGCGATGGCTTCCGGGCGTCACCGGATTCCGTCAACAAAATGCATTCGCTTGTTGAAGAAAAGAAAATGCAGTTTCACATGGGACAGATCACGGAGCTTCATGGAGACAATGGACAGCTGGAAGGCGTGACCTCCAAGGCGAAGGATGGCACGCTCACCCGGATTGAATGTGACACGTTGTTGCCGTTCTTTGGCCTGACCATGAAACTTGGCCCGATTGCCGAGTGGGGGCTCAACTTGAATGAGAACCTTATTCCCGTGGATACAGAAAAATTCGCCACCAATGCGGAAGGTATTTTCGCTATTGGGGATATCAACCACTACCCCGGCAAACTGAAGCTCATTCTCTCGGGCTTCCATGAAGCGGCTTTGATGGCGCAGGCGGCGAAGAAAATTGTCGACCCGGACGCAAAAGTTATTTTCCAGTACACGACATCTTCGTCCGCTCTGCAGAAGAAGCTTGGTGTCGCTTAGTCTGTGAAGAGGGTTTGCCGATGAAGATTAAGGTCGCGGGCCGAGATGGCGCCGTTCAAGAACTGGACGCGGTTGAAGGATGGCGGGTGATGGAAATTATCCGGGCGCATGGGCTTTCGCTTGGTGCTGAGTGTGGTGGGGCCAGCGTATGTGGTGAATGCCGGGTCCACGTTGCCAACGAGTGGCGCGATCGTCGGCATGAGCCCCAGCCAGAAGAGTTGGAACGTCTGGATGAGCATTTTGCAGAAGACGATGAACGGCTCTCCTGCCAGCTCATTTTCTCGGAGTCGTTGAACGGCCTTACGCTCCGTCTGCCGGATGCTGCCTGACGGCAATTGTCGGTCCTCTCAAGTTCAGATCACCGGGATAATAATTGGGTGCGCCGCTCCGGAAGGGTGGGGCGCCCATTTAATATTGGGTAGTCACATGCTAGCGTAGCGCTTCAATTCAGGGAGAAGTTGATGAAGCGGACAATGGTGGGTTTTGGTGTGCGGCGCGTGGGTATTTTTGCTGCAAGTATTCTGGCTCTGGGCGTTTTGACACTCGCCAATAGCGCTCAAGCGGGGCCCTTGGTTGCAACCCAGATAACCGCTGAAAATGCTGCTCAATTTGTGCAGTCCGGTCCTGATGCTGCGGGGGGGATTGGCGATTGGGTTCTGAGTAATGGTTCTGTCTGTGCCATTGTCAGCGATATATCCCATGAGAGTGAACTGTCAGTGCGTGGCGGGGTTCTTATCGACCTTGGATATTGCGGCCGCGCGGATGATCACTACGTTGGCGCACAGGATCTCATCGACAGCTCGCGCGAAACGCCCGTCAATATTGACCTGATTGACGCGAAGGTTGGTCCCTCCGCTGCCGTTATCCGCACCTATGGTGGGCAAGGCGGCGTTATTGTAGAGACCAGCTACCGGCTTGATGCAGATGAACCAAACACGCTGTTCATCCAAAAACGCCTGACGCAACGCGAAGACCTGGCGAGCGTTGGGCTCTATGCGAGCGTGTTTTTCAACTTCTATTCTCTTACGCCCTTTGTTGCTTCGACGCGTGATCCTTCCAGGTCCAATGGGTTCATTCAGGAGAATTTTGTTGGCCGGGGCCCGACTGAAATTGCGACCTTCGCCCGAACGGCTGACCTTATCATCGCCCTTAGTCCTCCTGACGCCGATGCCACGATCACCTATGGATGGCACATGCGGTCGGTCACGCGTCGCTCGCCGGGAGAGGAGCCTGTTGAGTTGCCGTTCTACGCACTCGCTGATTTTTCAGCACTTTCGTTCCTGGCGATCTCTGAACCTTTTTTATTCGGCGATGGGAGTGAGATCGGTCTCTTAGAGCTGCTCGAGGTGCCGTTTACGGATTTGGCACCCGGGGATGAAATTATTTTTGATGAAGCCTTGATGCTGTCACCGCGCGCGGAGGTTTCGGGCATTACCGATCAGATATATGCAGGATCCCCATTGGTTTCAGGACTGGTGTCTGAAGCGTCTGCGGTTGTTCATGTTGATATGGCGGATGGGACGCCGTTCACACAAAGTCGGGCGGATGCACACGGTCAGTTCTCTTTCCGTGTGCCTGAGGGCGACTACGCCCTTCGGGTGGTGGCGGCAGGGGGGCGGCAATTGCGCTCAACCTTCTCCGTCGCTAACGCAGATGTCGTGCTTGATCCGATTGCACTCGACACGCCCTCCCGTGCGCTCTTGCCCCAGGGCGCGCCCATGCGTCTGGTTTTTAAAGGTGTTGATGGAACGTCTGACCCTGAGTTTGGCGACAGTCTTTTGGGCGCGGTTGAACACCACGATGCGGGGACGACCATCATCAGCGGGATCAATCAGCTCTATTTGATGGGCACTGACAATGATCCCACCTATGCCGTTCTGCCGGCTGGCCGCTATCGTGTCTATGCCACTCGGGGACCTGAATATTCGATAGAGCAGGCAGATTTGAGTGTGGTTGTGGGGAATGACGCGCTCCTTGATATCGCGGCACCTGTGCGTGTGGTGGAGACGCCTGGCTTCATCTCTGCGGATTTCCACGTTCATTCGGGCGCGAGTTTTGACACGGTGATGCCGCCAGCCAGTCGCGTTGCGACGTTTGTTGCGGAAGGCGCAGAAGTGCTTGTCGCGACTGAGCACGAAACAATTTTCGATTTTCACGATGTGATCAACCGGCTGGGTGTTGCTGACCGGGTGGCGACCATCACGGGCAGTGAAATTACCGGTGAAGTTCAAACAGACCGGACGCCCTATACGTTAGGACACGCGAATGCGTTTCCACTGGAAGTGCAACCTTTTGCCTTTCGGCGCGGCGCGTTTGCCAATGAAAACAGGCGTTGGCGCGAAGTGATCGACGATCTGCGCGCGCGCGATGCGGGGGCCCTTATCCAGCTCAACCATGCCCGCACGGATGATCGGTTTGCACCGGGTAGTGATGCCTGGGATGAGGATTGGACGGGTGATCGTGGTGGCTTCTTCGATCATTTGGGAGTTGGAGAGTCCTTCAATGCCGGAATACCCATCACCGAAGCGGGGAATGCCCGTCTGGTCGAGATGGATAGTGTGACCGGAACTCGCGATATTGATTTTGATGCCATGGAAATTCTGAACGGTTCTGCGAAAGAGGCAGAGAAAGCTCTGCGCCGGGACTGGCTATCGCTGATTGCACAAGGGTTTCGGTTGACCGGAACAGCCAACAGCGACTCTCACTCGGTTTGGGAACAGGTCGGTATGCCGCGCAATATGGTTGCGGTTGCAGATGACACGATTCAGGGCTTTAAGGCTGCGGAAATTGCAGATGCTGTTCGCGCAGGACGCCTGTACGGGACAACCGGTCCGCTGCTTGAGCTGTCATTGAATAGTTTGGAGGACAGTGCCTTGATGGGAGAAACCATTTCAGGAAATCAGATGGCGCTGCGCGTCCTTGTTACAGCGGCGGACTGGGTTGATGTATCGACCGTTAACGTGGTTGTGAACGGGGATATCGTACTAGCAGCCCCCATAACCCGGGATGAATTGTTCGAAACCCAGCTGTCCTTTGATAAGGATAGCTTTGTGGTTGTTGAGGTCAGTGGCGACGCGGGAGCAGACTATCGAGCGGTCTATCCGAAGCTGCGTCCTTACGCATTCTCGAACCCGATCTATGTTGATGCGAACAGCGATGGTATTTGGACAGCACCAGGATTGGGCGGATAGAGGCCTCTCATTCAAACGCGGAGGAGGTGTGGTTTGAGCTTTCGACTAGAGATTATCGACGGTGTGTCCTTCCTTTTGGGAGTAACCGGTCGTCCCGACGTAGCAGAATCTGAGTTAGCGGATGTCCTTGAGTTGGCGGTTGCGCGGCTGCGGTCTCTTTCTGATGACGCGATGTCTGATCTGCATCTGGTGTCAGGTGGGTCTCTCGACGTGTTGCCTCGTAGTGAAGCAGCACGGGTTGCATTTGAAGCAGCGCGTACTGCCGCCCATGCGGGGCACGGGGACCATTCTGCAATGGCAGCGCAATATGCCCTTACAGGGGCGCTCGCCGACCAGGCCCTGTCAGCTCTGCAGTCGTCAGGCACCTCTCTGGTGAGCGCTTATGTTGTGAGCGGGGAGTGCGGAGCTTTTATGATTGAAAATGGGGGTGCTTTGGACGTGCCGGTTGAACGTCGTGGGACACTCTGGCTTGAAGTTGTCCGTGCATTGCGGTCCGGTGGGGTGCGGGGTGGTATTGCTGTTGCCGGCAAGCGTGTGCCCGAAAGTGCAGATGGGGATGCGGACGCTGTGGCTGTTTATGCACGCTCAGCTGCGGAAGCTGCCCTTAGCGCTGTCCTGGTGG
>CAZFHW010000091.1:0-5499 GCA_964518885.1 uncultured Parvibaculum sp.
TGGTGGGCCCGGCAGGACTCGAACCTGCGACCAAACCGTTATGAGCGGTTCGCTCTAACCAACTGAGCTACAGGCCCTCCGCACCGGGGTATATCAGATCATGGAGCGCATCAAAACCCGAATGCGCAGGAATTCGCCAAAGCAGCCAGGTCCGTTTTGCCCCATTTTGGACCTAATGTTCTGCCAGCTTGCCCGTCATTGGAACTGACGCTATTGAGGAGCCTCCCATGACCATGATCACACCGCCATCGACAGGCTCTCTGGCCAAAGCGCGTGGGCTCAAGACACGCATCACCCTATTCGCGCCGGTCGCTGCCTGCCTGCTGGCTCTGATGGCGCCGTTGGGGACGTCTGGGGGCGCAGCCTATGCGGATGAAACCCAGCGGACGATTACGGTCTCCGGTCGAGGTGAAATTTCTGTGCGGCCCAACATCGCCTATATCGAGACCGGCGTGGTGACACAGGCAAAAACCGCCGTGGAGGCTCTGACAGCCAACACTCAGGCCATGCAGGCCGTCTTCCAGGGCCTGAAAGCGCTCGGCATTGAAGACCGCGACATCCGCACCTCACAGTTTTCGATCAATGCGGTCCACACCCGCCCGGAACGCGGAGAAGCCTCAAGGATCAGTGGGTATCAGGCCTCCAACATCGTCACCCTCACGTTGCGTGATCTGGACCGGGTGGGAGAGGCGCTGGATACGCTCGTTACTCTGGGATCAAATCGGCTCCACGGCATCCGCTTTCAGGTCGAAGAGCCAGGGCCCCTGCTTGATGCTGCCCGTGATGATGCGGTAAAAGATGCCCTTCGGAAGGCGAAAATTTATGTCGCCGCCGCTGGCGTGGTGCTTGGCCCCATCCTCTCAATCACCGAGTCCGGTGGACGCATGCCGGGCCCCGTCTTCGCACGTGCCATGTCGATGGAAGCCTCAGATGTGCCTATAGCGCCGGGCGAACAGACCCTGTCCACAGGCGTTAATCTTGTCATATCCATTCAGTAAGAGCCGCAAGCGACCTGCTAGGAAGAGATGCGGTTATCGGCATCCATCAGCAGCACGGTCGGCGTAAATGTGGTGGCTTTTTCGTCGCTCATCTGCGCGTAGGAAATAATGATGACAAGGTCGCCCACCTGGGCCCTGCGGGCACCTGCCCCATTCATCCCGATCATGCCTGACCCCGCGGGCGCCTCAATCGCATAGGTCGTCAAGCGCTCGCCATTCGTGATGTTCAAGACATCAACCTGTTCGTTCGGCAAAATACCCGACGCCACGAGCAGGTCTTTATCGATAGAAATCGAGCCCTCATAGTTCAGGTCGCACTGGGTAACGGTCGCCCGGTGTATCTTCGCCTTCATCATGGTGAGGTTCACAATCTCAACTCCACACAAAATTCATCCCGTCGGCCCCACAGGAGCCCGGGTCATTTAGCCTGAACGGCAAAACCGTTCCCGAATGTTTCAGTAAAAACGAGAGCAATAATTTCGCTATCGCAGCTCTAGTTGTCGAGGAAGCTCCGAAGTTTCCGGCTGCGGCTTGGGTGCTTGAGTTTGCGCAATGCCTTCGCCTCGATCTGACGAATACGTTCACGTGTCACCGAGAACTGCTGCCCTACTTCTTCCAACGTATGGTCGGTGTTCATCCCGATACCAAAACGCATGCGCAACACGCGTTCTTCACGCGGCGTAAGAGAAGCCAACACCCGTGTTGTTGTTTCGCGCAAATTGGACTGGATTGCAGCATCGATAGGAAGAACAGCGTCCTTATCTTCGATGAAATCGCCCAGATGGCTGTCTTCTTCATCACCAATCGGTGTTTCCAGTGAGATCGGTTCTTTGGCAATTTTCAGAACCTTGCGAACCTTCTCCAGCGGCATACCAAGCTTTATGGAAAGCTCTTCCGGTGTCGGCTCACGACCGATTTCGTGCAACATCTGACGCGATGTCCGCACCAGCTTGTTGATCGTCTCAATCATGTGCACCGGAATACGGATCGTGCGGGCCTGGTCAGCAATGGAGCGTGTAATGGCCTGACGGATCCACCAGGTGGCATATGTCGAGAATTTATAACCACGGCGATATTCGAACTTATCGACCGCTTTCATGAGGCCAATATTGCCTTCCTGAATGAGATCAAGGAACTGCAGGCCCCGGTTTGTATATTTTTTGGCGATGGAAATAACGAGCCGCAGGTTCGCTTCAACCATTTCCTTCTTGGCGATGCGCGCTTCGCGCTCCCCCTTCTGCACCGTGTGCACGATGCGGCGATATTCGGAAATATCCAGTCCGGTCTCTAAAGCCAGTTCCTGGATTTCGTCGCGGATTTCCCTGACGCCATCCTTCTCGCCCTTCGCAAAATCTGCCCAGCCCTTGCCTTTCAGGCGGCTGACCCGGCGCAACCAGTTGGGATCAAGTTCGTTCTTATAATATTGCTGCAAGAAGTCTTCGCGCGCGACACCATGTGTGCCGGCGGCGCGCAACAAGCGGCCTTCCAGCCCCATCAACCGTTTGTTGATCGTGTAGAGTTGATCAACAAGGCTGTCGATACGATTATTGTTGAGCGCGAGGCTTTTCACCTCATCAATAACGTCTTCTTTGAGTTTCTTGTAGCGACGCTCTTGCGAGGTCGAAAGCTCATCATTTTTCAGGCCCAATTCATGGCGCTGGTCCTGCAATCGGCGAAGCTTTTTATAGTCCGACGCGATTGAGTCAAAAATCTCGAGAACCTTTGGCTTCAGTTCCGCTTCCATGGCCGCGAGGGAAAGATTGTTCTCTCCATCATCGTCCTCTTCTTCTTCCTCAGGCTCTTCCTCAATGACCTTGCCTTCGGCTTTCGCACGCTCTTTGTCGAGGGCCGCCTGGCTTCTGTCGACCTTCTTGGCATCCGGCCCTGCATAGGTCGCATCAAGATCAATAATATCGCGCAGCAGAATTGTTGCTTCGTTCAGCTCATCGCGCCAGATAATGATCGCCTGGAAAGAAAGCGGGCTTTCGCACAGCCCAGCAATCATGGTCTCACGGCCAGCTTCAATGCGCTTGGCAATGGCAATTTCGCCTTCACGAGAGAGCAGCTCAACAGAGCCCATTTCCCGCAGGTACATGCGGACGGGATCATCTGTCCGGTCCAAAGGCGTTGCGCCCGTGGTGCCCGATTTGGCAACTGCGGCAGTCCCGGTTTTGGCCTTCGCGACATCGGTGCTTTTATCTTCCGCCTTGTCGTCTTTGTCTTCGGCTTCGGCTTCGCCGTCTTCGTTGTCAACAACGGTAATGCCCATTTCGGAGAGCATCGCCATCGTGTCTTCGATTTTTTCAGAGCTGAACTCTTCGGATGGCAGAACTTTGTTAAGCTCGTCATAGGTGACAAAGCCGCGTGCCTTTGCGGCCTTGATCATCTTTTTGACACCAGCATCCGACATATCAAGCAACGGGCCATCCCGTTCCTCAGTTGTCGTTTCTACTGTCTCTGCTTCTGCCGTCTTCGTCGCCATTCAAAAACTCTCCGCCTGACCCGTACGATCACTTGAGGGGGGCTTCATTTCAAAACCACCAAACGCCGCACCACCAGTGCACAAACATCTGCACACGTGCGCCGCGTTCTTTCTTCTCTCAAATCGTAGGTCGGTTAGGTTCCTTGCCAATCACAATCTCGAAAGTCCAGCGAGCTCTGCATGAATTGCTTTGAGCCTTACCAGATTTTCGTCAGTCATCTCTTCTGCCAGCGCCCGTTCTGCCGCCTTGAGCTCACTCTGCAAATCCGCTGCCCTTTGGTGCCAGTTCAACAGGTGGAGCCACCCTTGTTCGGCCTCGTCGGTGTCGGCATCAGGTCGTGCAAATGTCTCGCTCTTTGACGCCGTCCCCTCCTCGAGCCGGCGAGCAATGTCCGATAATCCCCTAGTATCCAAGTGGCCCCTCAACGTATCCCTGTCAAGGGGCGCATGAAGGGCGGCTATATCTATGATTTCATTGCGTATTTTGTCAAGCACCCGGTCCTTTATTTCGACCGCCACCAGGTCCTCACAATGGTCCTCCAGAAGGGCAGGATGGTTAAGGATTGTCAGGACCAAAAGCTGTTCCTGATTTGTGGTGTTAATCGCACCCCCTCGCGCCAGCGCGCTTTGCTTGAGCTGAGGTGTGGAAGGGAGGCGAAATTCTGGCCCATTTCCGCGATTTCCGCCCTTGTTCCAGCGCCCAGCCCCACGCGCACCGGTAAAACCTTGGCCCCGTCGGCTATTTTGCCAGCCAGAAGCCCCCCTCTGAGAACGCCCCGGCCGCAGCAGCTTGTCCAGCCGCTCCGACAGTGCATCGCGGTAGAAGGTCTGAACTGCCGGATCCGCAATTTCCCGGACCAAAGCCCCAATACGTGCCTGAAGTTGCGCTTTTCGCTCCGGCGTGTCCCAGGTTCCCGCTGCAACCTCCTTGTTCCAGACCATTTCTGAGAGGGGTTGCGCCTCCTGAAGCACGTCGGCCATCGCCTCCACACCGCCGGACCGAACCAGATCATCGGGATCCTGGCCCTCCGGCAGCAGAGCAAAACGCAGCGAATGACCGGGTTTCAACAGCGGGAGCACCCGCTCCACCGCCCGGTACGCGGCCCTCAGGCCCGCTTTATCCCCGTCGAAGCAAAGAATGGGCTCTGGCGCCAGACGCCACAACAGGCCGATCTGGTCTTCGGTCAGCGCCGTGCCCAGAGGAGCGACCACATTCTCGATGCCCGCCTGCCCCAGAGCCACCACATCCATGTAGCCCTCGACAACAATCACCGTTCCCTGATCGTAGGCAGGCTTGCGTGCCCGCGACAGATTGTAGAGCAGTCGCCCTTTGTGAAAGAGCGTGGTCTCTGGCGAGTTCATGTATTTCGCCTTGGCATTGGGATCGAGCGCCCGCCCCCCAAAAGCAATGACCCGGCCCCGCGCATCCGCAATCGGAAACATCACCCGGTTGCGAAACCGGTCATAGGGTTCGCGAATATCCTCGCCTGAGATCAACAGCCCGCCGTCGATGAGCTGCGGCACCTTGAATCCCCGCCCCAGCAGGTAGCTCTTAATGCCGGAGCGATCATCCGGCGCAAACCCAATGCCGAACTGCTCAATGGTCTTGTCAGACAATCCTCGCCTTGCCAGATAGGCGTGCGCCTCAGCCCCTTTGCCACGGTTCAGACTTTCTCGGAAATAGTCTTGGGCCGCCGCCATCACATCGATGAGATCGGTGCGTTTTTCCTCGCGCGCTCTATCGCCAGGATCACGCTCCGGCATCTCCATGCCAGCTTCAGAAGCCAACCGCTCAACGGCCTCGAGAAAACTCAAATTCTCTGTCTTTTCCAGAAACTTGATGGCATCTCCATGCTCGCCGGTAGAAAAGCAATGGTAGAACTGCTTGTCGTCATTCACCGTGAAGCTTGGCGTCTTTTCATTGTTGAAGGGCGACAGGCCGACAAACTCGCGCCCCCGCCGCGTAAGCTTCACGCGCCGTCCCACCACGTCCGACACGCGGATGCGGTTTTTCAACTC
>CAZFHW010000091.1:5599-12509 GCA_964518885.1 uncultured Parvibaculum sp.
TAAGCTTCACGCGCCGTCCCACCACGTCCGACACGCGGATGCGGTTTTTCAACTCGTCGAGAAATGACTTCGGAAAGCTCATCTAGGCTCCACGGGATAACGGTGAGGGGCCACTCTACCTGATCTCAGGTGTGCTGACACCAGATCACGCCACCTCGCACAGCACTGGTTTAGGGGCCAGAACTTAAGCGCCGAGCTTTTTCTTCACGGCGGCACCGGCTTTGCCAAAGTCCATCTGGCCCGCATAGCGCTTTTTGAGTTCGGCCATCACGCGGCCCATGTCTTTCAGGCTTTCGGCGCCCAATGTCGCCACCACCTCATCACAGGCCGCAGCCACTGCTTCTTCCGAAAGCTGCGCCGGAAGAAACTCACGGATCACAACAATTTCGTCCCGCTCCTGGGTCGCCAGTTCAACACGGCCAGCATCTTCATACATCACCGCCGATTCTTCCCGCTGCTTGATCATCTTGCCAAGAATGCTGAGGATTTCATCATCGGAAACACCCGCGTCAGCGCCATTCGTCCGGCCCGCAATGTCGCGGTCCTTAATGGCAGCCTGCATGAGGCGGATTGTACCCAGTCGGCGCTTTTCCTGCGCTTTCAGAGCCTGTTTCATTGCGGTGGCGATTTGATCGCGCATCTGTTTCGTGCCTCATACCTGTTCAGGGCCAGTTTGGCAGCGGGAGAAAAACCGTCAGAAGACCTCACTTGATCCTCAACCCAGCCCCTCGCACCTGCCTACTCCGTGCTCTAATCGCAAACATAACGGGAAACATCAAGCGGAAGCGGCAACGCTACTCCAATCAGCGCCCGTTTGCAATTCCGGAGCAATGCCATAACTCATTGTTTTTTAAGGGAAATTTTTGCCTCCGACTCGCTTGACGTAGCACGCGCCTTCCCCTAGTTTCCGAAAAATTTTGTTGAGTAGCGCCATCTTCCAATGCCTTTCAGGCGGCTATCTCCAAAAACAGGAGCGTCCTTCATGAGTGCCCGCATTCCGACAGCCCTTCTGGTCTTGAAGGACGGCACGGTGCTTGAAGGAATTGGCCTTGGTGCCGTGGGTGAAGCGCAAGGAGAAGTCTGCTTCAACACCTCCATCACCGGCTATCAGGAAATTCTGACAGACCCCTCCTATGCCGGGCAGATCATCACCTTCACCTTCCCCCATATCGGCAATGTCGGCGCGAACGATGAGGATATTGAAACCTCAAATCTTGCGGCCACGTCCGGCGTACGCGGGGCCGTGCTGCGCGCCAAAATCACCAACCCGTCCAACTACCGCTCCACCCAGCATTTCAATGACTGGCTGAAGGCCCGCGGCATCATCGCCATCTCAGGCCTGGACACGCGCGCCCTCACCGTCCGCATCCGCGAACAAGGCATGGTGGACGCCACCATCGTCCATGCCCCCGACGGAAAGTTCGACCGCGCCGCTCTTTTGAAGGCAGCACAGGACTTCCCAGGCCTTGAAGGCGCAGACCTCGCTAAAGAGGTCACCACCGGCCAGACCTACACATGGGACGAAGCGCGCTGGACTTGGGAGGAAGGCTTTACCCAGAACCCCAAAACCGCCCACCACGTGGTGGCCATGGACTTCGGCATCAAGCGCAACATTCTGCGCTGCCTCGTAAGTGCTGGCTGCAAAGTGACCGTGGTGCCAGCGTCCGCCTCAGCCGAAGATGTGCTGGCGCTCAAGCCCGACGGCATTTTCCTGTCCAACGGCCCCGGCGACCCGGCGGCAACTGGCAGTTACGCTGTGCCCGAAATCAAAAAACTGGTGGCCAGCGGCAAGCCCGTGTTTGGCATTTGCTTGGGCCACCAGATGCTGGCGCTGGCGCTGGGCGCAACGACGGAAAAAATGCATCAGGGCCATCATGGCGCCAACCATCCGGTGAAAGATTACACGACCAACAAGGTCGAGATCACCAGCATGAACCACGGCTTTACCGTGGCCCGCGAAAGCCTGCCAGACAGCGTGGAAGAAACCCATGTCTCGCTCTTCGACGGCACCAATTGCGGCCTGCGCCTGAAAGACAAGCCCGTCTTCTCGGTGCAGTACCACCCGGAAGCCAGCCCCGGTCCCCAGGACTCCCATTATCTTTTTGATCGCTTCGTGAATTTCATCACGGAGGCGAAGAAGTGAGATGAACAGTGCTATCCTTGTCCCATGGTCAGTGAACACGTCAAACAGCTTCGAGAAAATCTCACAGATGCCGACCTTCGGCTTTGGCATGAGGTTCGCAGGTCTGCGCTCGGACACAAATTTCGCCGCCAGCACCCGCTCGGAGATTTCACCGTCGATTTCATCTGTCTCGCGAAGAAGCTCATCGTCGAACTTGAGCACGCTCAACCCGCTGAAACAAAACAACCCGACGACGAGCGAACCTTGTGGCTCCAAAGTCAGGGATACCGCGTTCTCAAATTTGGGAACAACGAAGTGCTGCAGAACATTGAAACTGTCCTCCAGCGTATCCAAGATGAACTCAAGATTGAGCGATAGTTACAAGTAAAGCTACACCATCCATCACCTTCCCCCTTCCAGAGGGGAGGACTTCGAAGCCCAGGTCTCCTAGCCCATGCCAAAACGTACTGACATCAAGTCGATCCTGATCATTGGCGCTGGCCCCATTGTTATTGGCCAGGCCTGCGAGTTCGACTATTCCGGCACCCAGGCCTGCAAGGCGCTGAAGGCCGAGGGCTACCGGATCATTCTGGTGAACTCGAACCCCGCCACCATCATGACCGACCCGGATCTGGCGGACGCGACGTACGTTGAGCCGATCACGCCGGAAATTGTTGCCCGGATCATCGAGAAAGAACGCCCCGACGCCCTGCTCCCCACCATGGGCGGACAGACCGCACTCAACACGTCTCTGGCGCTGGCTAACAACGGAACGCTGGAAAAATTCGGCGTGGAACTGATCGGCGCCAATCAAAAAGCCATTGAGATGGCCGAGGACCGCAAGCTGTTCCGCGAAGCCATGGACCGCATTGGCCTGGAAAACCCGCGCGCCGCCATCATCTCCGCCCCCCCCATTAAAAACGATAAGGGTGAGATCACAGGCTATGACCGCGCCACCGGCGTGGCGCAGGCCATGCAGGTCATCGACGAGATCGGCCTGCCCGCCATCATCCGCCCTTCCTATACACTGGGCGGCACCGGCGGCGGCGTCGCGTATAACCGCGAGGAATATGAGCACATCATCCGCACCGGGCTTGATGCCTCTCCCGTGGCACAGGTGCTGGTGGATGAAAGCCTGCTCGGCTGGAAAGAATTTGAGATGGAAGTGGTCCGCGACACAGCGGACAATTGCATCATCATCTGCTCCATCGAAAACGTGGACCCTATGGGCATCCATACCGGCGACAGCATCACCGTTGCCCCGGCACTGACACTCTCGGACAAAGAATACCAGATTATGCGCAACGCCAGCATCGCCGTGCTGCGCGAGATCGGCGTGGAAACCGGCGGCTCCAATGTGCAGTTCGCGGTGAACCCGGAAGATGGTCGTCTTGTTGTGATTGAGATGAACCCGCGCGTCTCGCGCTCCTCTGCTCTGGCGTCAAAGGCCACAGGCTTCCCCATCGCCAAGGTCGCCGCGCGTTTGGCCGTTGGCTACACACTTGATGAGCTGATGAATGACATTACCGGTGTCACACCGGCAGCTTTTGAGCCCACCATCGACTATGTGGTCACCAAAATTCCGCGCTTCACATTTGAGAAATTTCCCGGCGCCGAACCTGTGCTCTCCACCGCCATGAAGTCGGTGGGCGAAGTCATGGCCATTGGCCGCACCTTTGCCGAAAGCCTGCAAAAGGCCCTGCGCTCCATGGAGACCGGCCTCAACGGTCTGGACCCTGTGACCATCGAAGGGCTCGGCGAAGGCGACGACAAGAACGCCATGCGCAAAGCGCTTGGGCGAGCAACACCCGACCGCATTCTGGAAATTGCCCAGGCCATGCGCATGGGGCTGGATCACGAGCAGATCCACGCCTCCAGTTCCTATGACCCGTGGTTTCTGGAGCAGTTGCAGACCATCGTTGACGCGGAGAAAACCGTTGAAGAAAACGGCCTGCCCGACAATGCCGACGACCTGCGCGATTTAAAAGCTCTGGGCTTCTCCGATGTGCGGCTTGCCGAATTGGGAAACATCGACGAAGCGACGATGCGTGCAAACCGCCTGGCGCTGGGTGTTAAACCGGTCTTCAAACGCATCGACACCTGCGCTGCCGAGTTCAAATCCGAAACGCCGTACATGTACTCCACCTATGAGGCGGACTTTGCGGGCAATGCGGTCTGCGAAGCTGATGTCTCCACCGCCCGCAAGGCTGTCATTCTGGGTGGCGGTCCGAACAGGATCGGCCAGGGCATTGAATTTGACTATTGCTGTTGTCACGCCGCCTTCGCGCTTGCAGAGGTCGGCATTGAGAGCATCATGATCAACTGCAATCCGGAAACCGTATCCACCGACCCCGATACGTCAGACCGGCTCTACTTCGAGCCTCTGACAGCGGAAGACGTGCTGACCATCCTTCACCTTGAACAGGAAAAGGGAGAGCTGCTCGGTGTCATCGTGCAGTTCGGTGGCCAGACACCCCTGAAACTCGCCCACGCTCTTGAGCAGGCAGGCATTCCCATTCTCGGCACCTCGCCCGACGCCATTGATCTGGCAGAGGACCGCGACCGCTTCAAAAACCTGCTCGACAAGCTGAAACTGAAACAACCACCCAATGGCATTGCCCGCACAGCCGACGAAGCAAAGGCGATTGCTGAGCGCATCGGTTATCCGGTTGTCATCCGCCCCTCTTACGTGCTGGGAGGACGCGGCATGGAAATCGTGCGCGACCCGGCCCACCTTGAGCGCTACATCAACGAGGCCGTTATCGTATCCGGTGACAGTCCTGTGCTGATCGACTGGTATCTGAAAGACGCCATTGAAGTGGATGTCGATGCGCTGTGTGACGGCAAAGACGTTTTTATCTGCGGCATCATGGAACATATTGAAGAAGCCGGCGTGCATTCCGGTGACAGCGCCTGTTCGCTCCCGCCTTATTCTCTGCCCGCCGACACGCTGGCGGAGATCGAGCGCCAGACAAAAGAGATGGCCCTTGGCCTGAATGTTGTCGGGCTCATGAACGTACAGTTCGCAGTGCAGAACGGCGTCATCTATGTGCTGGAAGTAAACCCACGTGCCTCTCGCACCGTGCCCTTCGTGGCAAAAGTTGTAGGCAAGCCCATCGCCAAAATCGCAGCCCGCATCATGGCTGGCGAGAGCCTGGCGTCTTTCAAACTCAAAGCAAACAAGTTCGATCACATCGCGGTCAAGGAAGCCGTCTTCCCCTTCGCCCGTTTCCCCGGCGTCGACACGGTGCTCGGACCGGAAATGCGCTCCACAGGCGAAGTCATTGGCCTGGACAAAAGCTTTGGTGCAGCCTTTGCAAAAAGCCAGATCGGCGGCGGCACAGACGTGCCCACCAAGGGCACGGTCTTCATTTCCGTGAAAGAGGGAGACAAAGCCCGGATCGTGGAACCAGCCGCCAAGCTCATCGCTATGGGGTTCACCCTGATCGCCACCCGTGGCACCGCACGGACCCTGGAAGAGGCAGGTCTCGCCATCACCGTCGTCAACAAGGTACTGGAGGGGCGTCCTCACATTGTCGATGCCCTGAAGAATGGTGAAGTAGACCTCGTCTTCAATACAACCGAAGGGGCGCAGGCTCTGGAAGACTCAAAATCGATTCGCCAGACAGCCTTAATGAGCAAGGTGCCCTACTACACCACCGTCGCAGGCGCCCGAGCTGCCGTTGAAGGCATCCAGGCCGTCCGAGACGGTCGGCTGGAAGTCGCCCCTCTTCAGGCCTATCTGGCAAATACGCCACCGGCCGCATAAGGGGCTGCAGAATTCCCAATTGACGAACGCAGCAACGCTGTCAGAAGATAGGACACGCCCTCCCAATATTCGAGCGGTGGCCACAAAAAAGAAAGACTGCCAGTAATATGGAAAAAGTGCCGATGACTTTCGATGGCCATAAGGTCCTGGAAGCCGAATTAAAAAGACGGAAAAATAAGGAGCGCCCTCGCATCGTTCAGGCGATTGCAGAAGCACGCGCCCATGGCGACCTTTCCGAGAATGCCGAATACCATGCGGCAAAAGAGGCGCAAGGCCACAATGAAGGCCGGGTTCATGAGCTGGAAGACAAGCTTGCCCGTGCGGAAGTGATCATCGTCTCAAAACTGTCCGGCAATACGATCAAGTTTGGCGCCACGGTCAGTGTCGTCGACGAGGACACAGAACAGGAACGCACCTATCAGATCGTCGGGGAAGACGAGGCGGATGTGTCAAAGGGTAAGATTTCGGTCTCTTCTCCCATCGGACGCGCCATGATCAGCAAGGAAGTCGGCGACAGTGTGGAAGTCAACACACCCGGTGGCGGCAAATCCTATGAGATTCTGAAGATCGTCTACAAGTAGACACCAGACAACATATCTGAAGAACAGACCGCAGCGTTTCGCTGTGGTTTTTCTTTATGGAGGGTAAATTGTTTGGCGATGACGGCGAACGGTTCGCCCGGGCAACATCAACCGTTCGGCTTGGTTCAATAAAGCCACGGTAATTACCGCCTAGTCATCAGCTGCCACATCAAACGGCACACCGGCTGCATGTTTCGACTGACGGATTGTAAGCGAGGTTCGCACACTCGCCACATTGGGTGCCGAGGTAAGCTTCTCGGTAAGGAAATTCTGAAAGCTCGCCAAATCCGGCGCCACGCATTTCAGGATAAAGTCGATCTCACCGTTGAGCATGTGGCATTCCCGAACCTGGGGCCAGCCACCAACCATTGCCTCAAAAGCCTGAAGATCACTCTCTGCCTGAGAGTGAAGACCAACCATCGCAAAAACCGTGACATT
>CAZFHW010000092.1:0-6073 GCA_964518885.1 uncultured Parvibaculum sp.
AAGGGACTAACAAGGATCGCATTTCCCATGGCGCTTCAAAGCATGACCGGATTTGCCCGCGCTGACGGTGCGCAGGGGGCCTATCGCTGGCACTGGGAGGTGAAGAGTGTCAACGGCAAGGGGCTGGATTGCCGTTTTCGACTGCCCTCTGGTTTCGAAGGAATTGAATCTGCCTTGCGCGATGCGCTCGGTGAACACATCCGCCGCGGTAATTGTCAGGCAGGATTACATCTCGACCGGACAGAAACAGCTTCGAAGGTACAGGTGAACGAGGCCATGCTGGGTGATGTGATGAAGGCGGCAAAAACTGTCGCCGCAGCAGCAGCGTCACAAGGGCTCGAGCTTTCCCCGCCCACTGCGGAGAGTTTTCTGGGGCTGCGCGGTGTCCTTGAAACTGTCGAGGTTGAAGAAGACGAGACAGATCGTGAGGCGCTTCACGCCGCCGTGCTGGCCTCCTTCTCAGATGTAGCAAAGTTGCTGGCGAGTGCGCGGGGAGACGAAGGTGCAAAACTAACCAGCATCGTGACGGACCAGGTTGATCGTATTGAAGCCCTGACGGCAGAAGCAAAGGCATCGCCTGCGAGCAGTGAGCAAGCGTTTCGTGCCCGGCTGAAGGCACAGGTAGGAGATTTGTTGGACGCATCCCCTGCATTGTCGGAGGAACGTCTGGCGCAGGAAGCGGCTTTTTTGGCGACCAAGGCGGACATCCGGGAAGAGTTGGATCGCTTGCAGGCCCATGTGGCTCAGGCCCGTGATCTGATTGTGTCGGGAGAGCCCGTGGGGCGCAGGCTTGATTTTTTGAGCCAGGAGTTCAACCGTGAAGCCAACACGCTGTGTGCCAAAGCCGCAGACACAGCCCTCACCCGGATCGGTCTTGATCTCAAAGCTGTCATCGATCAGTTGAAAGAACAGGTGCAAAACGTCGAATGAGCGAGCTTGAGATACATCGCCGTGGCCTGATGCTGGTTCTGTCTTCGCCATCTGGAGCGGGCAAAACGACCCTGTCTCGCCTTCTGCTGGAGAGGGATGGCCAAATCACCATGTCGATCTCGGCCACCACACGCAGGCCAAGGCCCGGCGAAATTGATGGCAAGGACTACCGGTTCCTCTCGACGGAAGATTTTGGTGTGATGCGCAATCAGGGCGCATTTCTGGAACATGCAAAAGTCTTCGACAATTATTACGGCACACCCAGAGCGCCGGTGGAAGAAGCATTGGCTGCCGGGCGCGATGTTCTGTTTGATATTGACTGGCAGGGCACCCAGCAGTTGGAGGAGGGGGCGTCTGCTGATCTGGTCAAAGTGTTCATCCTGCCCCCCAGTGGTCACGAACTGGAGCGACGGCTCAACACCCGCGCTCAGGACCCGCCGGATGTGGTGGCGTCCCGCATGGCCGAAGCATCTGATGAAATCAGTCATTATGCGGAATATGACTACATCATCGTCAACGTGGATGTAGAGCAGGCCTTGAACGAACTAAAGGCCATCCTGACCGCCGAACGCCTGCGCCGCGAACGCCGCTTGGGGCTACGGACTTTCGTCCAGAAATTGCAGCAGGCGCTTTAGACTGGCGTCACGTTACCGACAACCGCAATCCACCTCGGTAGAATTGTCCCCCGGCCCGGCCCGGCAGAACGCAGGGCCGGGGCAACGACCTTATGGCTTCAGAACAACCCGGCCCATGATGTTGCCGTTGCGCAGGTCATCAAGCGACTTGGTCGCCTGGTTGAGCGCACGTTCCTCGACCGGGATCGGATCGATCTTTCCGGACTTCACCAGGTCCATCATTTCCAGCGTTTCACTAAGTGATCCGACATAGGAGCCGCCAATGGTGATGGCGCGCATGGGGAACATGGGGATCGGCATGGAGAAACCGCCGCCAAACATGCCGACGACAATCACCCGACCGCCTTTGCGCACAATAGAAGTGGCAAACTTGAGGGAGGCTTCCGAACCCACGAAGTCGATCACTGCGGGAACGCCGCCATTAGTGTCAGCCAAAAGCTGCTTGATGGCACCTTCGTCTTTGGGATTGTAGGTCGCATGCGCCCCTGACCCCATCGCAGCCTGTAACTTATTGTCATCAATATCTGCCCCGATGGGAGCAGCTTCAAACATGGCTTTGGCAAACTGCAGACCCATCATGCCAACGCCGCCGAGACCGACAATTGCCACCCGTTCTTCGTCGCTGATCGCGCCGAGTTTTTTCATTGCGGAGTAAGCCGTCAGGCCGGAACACATGTAGGTGGCTGCAAGCCCGCTTTCGATGCCGCTATAGTCGATGAGATAGCGTGGGTGTGGGACGATGGCATGAGTGGCATACCCACCTGCAACCTGAATACCGAGGTTCTGGGGCTTGTTGCACAATTGCTCTTCACCACGTCGGCAGGTGGGGCAGTCGCCACACCCAATCCACGGAAAGGCTACGCGGTGATCGCCAACGGAAACGCCTTCAGCATCCGGGCCCACGGCCACGACTTCGCCGCCAATTTCATGGCCGAGCGTGAAGGGAAGCTTGCGTCCCCGGCTCACGTCCAGCTTGTTGCCACCGCCTAGATCAAAATAGCCATCATGCAGGTGAACGTCCGAATGGCAGACGCCGCAATGGCTGACTTTTAGCAGCACCTGGCTTCCCGTCGGCGTTGGGATGTCGCTTACGACTTCCTGAAGCGGTGCACCATATTCAACGATTGATTGTGATTTCATGATGGGTTCCTGACGATGGCGTGTCTTGCGAAATTGGGCCCCGGTTCCCGGACCAGTGACACGCGGTTATGGGGTGTGATTTCTTGGGCGCAATGTCGCATGGGCGGGCGCAGTTCTCAACTCTGTTTGTGGGCGACATAAGCCCGCGCCAGAGCCGAAAACTCCTCAATTGAGAGCTGTTCTGCCCGGGCTGTGGGATCAACTCCTGCCTCCTCAATGAGGAGCAGCGGATCAACCCCCAGCCCTTTGAGGCTTGCCCGGATCATTTTGCGCCGTTGGCCAAAGGCACGCTGTACAACCGTCTGCAATGGACGCAGCTCAGTGGGTGCTAGTGGCTCTGCGCGAGGCGTGAGGTGCACAATAGAAGAAGTGACCTTCGGGGGCGGTGTAAAGTTGCGCCGATCGACATCGAAGACCTTCTGGGTGTGGCATCGCCATCCTGCCAGGACGCCCAGCCGCCCGTAGGCTTTGGAGCCGGGAGTAGCGACGATCCGTTCCGCGACTTCCTTTTGGAACATCAGCGTCAGGCTCAGATACCAGGGAGGCCAGGGGGCGGTCTCGAGCCAACGGGTGAGAAGAGGTGTCGCGATGTTATAGGGAAGATTGGCGACGATGCGGGTTGGCCCGGACACAAGCGACGCATGGTCGATCGTCAGTGCGTCTCCTTCGATCACTTCAAGTCTGCCTGGGTAGTGGGCAGCGATTTCTGCCAGGGCGGCAAGGCATCGCTCGTCGCGCTCAATCGCCACGACCTTCTTCGCACCTTCATATAGGAGTGCTCGGGTAAGTCCCCCGGGACCCGGGCCAATTTCGAGCACGGTTACATCCTTCAAAGGTCCGGCGGTGCGTGCGATGCGGCCTGTCAGGTTGAGATCGAGAAGGAAATTTTGCCCCAGCGATTTTTTGGCATTGAGACCGTGAGTTTCAATCACATCACCAAGTGGGGGCAGGCCGTCAGCAGCAGTCACGACAGGGAACTCCGCTGGATAGCGATGGCCGCTGCCTGGCGCAATGCGGCGATGAAACTGGCAGGATTGGCCTTGCCGGTGCCAGCAATGTCACACGCGGTCCCGTGATCGGGAGAGGTGCGGACAATGGGCAGGCCGAGCGTCGTATTGACCCCATTGTCAAAGTCGATGGTCTTAAGCGGTATCAACGCCTGGTCGTGATACATGGCCAGAACCGCGTCATAGCGCGTTCTCGCTTTGCTGTGAAAAAGCGTATCCGCGGGCGCCGGGCCGGTGGCTTGAAGCCCCAACTTGCAAAGTGTTGCAACGGCGGGAGCAATGATGTTGATCTCTTCCATGCCAAGCGCTCCTCCTTCGCCTGCGTGCGGGTTGAGTGCGGCGACTGCGATCCGTGGGGAGGAAATACCAAAGTCGTTCCGAAGGGCGGCCGCGAGGATCTCACCACGGCTCACAATCAGGTCGTGGGTAAGAAGAGGGGCCACCTCGCGGAGCGGAACATGGATGGTTACCGGCACCACCCGCAGACCTGGACAGGATAACATCATCACGGGCGTGCTGTCGGTCGCCGCTGCCAGAAACTCCGTGTGTCCTGGGTGCTCGAACCCAGATGCATAAAGAGTTTTTTTATGGATTGGATTGGTAACGATACCAGCAACGACGTTTGCCTTGGCAAAGGCGACGGCTTGGGTGAGGGCGTCGATCACGCAAGGAGCATTGCGCTCATCAAGCTGGCCGGGTGTTGAGGCGACCGACAATTGCAGCGGGAGGACCGGTAAAGATGAAGCGAACACATTGGCCGCTTCTGTCGGTGTAGCGATGGTCGCAATGGGGACATCAAGCCCCAATCGACGGGTGAGGGCAGTGAGCCTGTCGGGATCATCGATCAGAAAGAAGGGGGGCAAACCATCGTCGCGTCGACGAGTCCAGGCTGTAAGAGCTACATCGCCCCCGATGCCAGCCGGATCGCCCATAGTCACGACCAGGGGTTTTGCGCTGGGAACGGGCGCAGAAGGTGACATGTGAGGCTCCATCGGGCGCGAAACCCGGTTGAGGATTAGCGCAGTTCAATAACGGCATCGCGCCGGAGGTCACGCAAGTGGCGCCGGGCCATCATGGAAACTTCCTGATTGAAAAGGTTATTTTCAATCGAGTCAGGTGTTGGCTGGTTTCCAAGGTCGTCTTTACGGTCACAAATGATCAGCGCTTCAATGCCGCGCTGTGTGCGTCCGGCTGGGACAAAAGTGCCAGCTTCCTGCGCGAGTATTTTTGATCGCATAGGATCGCGCAACTGCGAGGCTGTAACGTTCTGTGGTTGGCTGGCCTGCGCGCCGGGAATACCCGCTATTTGCTGAGGAACAGCTGCACAGGTTCTGAACTCAGCTCGCAGCTTCTCGGCTTGCGCAATACGCGCCTGTACTGTCGCCGGAGGTGCATCAGGGGCCAATGGCAAGACGATTTGAATAAGAGAAAACTGGGTATCGAGCGGATTTGGGCCCAGACCTTGTCGTCTCGATGTCAGCATCATGATGTAGAAACCATTGACCGTCCGGATGGGGTTTGTAATAGCTCCCACATCCATGGTGCGCACAGCTTCAGCAATCGCTGGTGCCAGCTGGCTTTCTGACACCCAGCCAATAACGCCACCATTGGCGGCAGAGGCAGCCTGACTGAATTGTTGGGCGACGCTTGGAAACGGTGCTCCAGCACGCATTTGTTCGACAAGACGCACCGCACCTTGTCCCATCTCACGTTCCTGAGTAGGGGTGTCGAAACCCAGATACAATTCTGATAGTTGATACTGAACTTGATTGGCATCAGCTGCGATCCGGTTCATCGCTTCTTCGATTTCGTCGTCACCAATTGTAACAAGAGGGGCAAAACGAGCACTGATCACTCTGTTCCATGCCGCATCGGCACGAATTTGAGTTCTCAGCGCGGTTTCCCTCACGCCGTTCTGGCTCAGATAGTCAACAATTTGCTCTCTGTTCATGCCTGCTCGTTCAGAGATCGTGTCGATAGAAGCGTCAATGTCATCTTCCTCAACCACAATCTCAAGCCGCCCGGCCTCCTGCAGCTGGAGTTGCTCATCAACCAGGGAGCGTAGGACCTGGGAGCGTATCCGTTCGATATTTTCACGGGTTGGTTGAACGCCTGAGGTTGTCATCACCAACTTTACCCGTTGATCAAGATCGTACCGCGATATGACCGCGTCATTGACGATGGCAGCAATGCCGAGCACTTCGCCAGCGGCATATGCGGATGGCACAGAAACGATGCCAGCGAAAAGGCTGCTGATGGCGAAACCTAAAAGACCAAGGGTGCCGAGCCTACGCAGGCTCCTGGCCAAACGTACAGGCGAAAGTGTCATTGTCATCTCAACTAGGGCTGTCTCGAACAGGA
>CAZFHW010000092.1:6173-12489 GCA_964518885.1 uncultured Parvibaculum sp.
AAACGTACAGGCGAAAGTGTCATTGTCATCTCAACTAGGGCTGTCTCGAACAGGAGGCGTGCCTCTTATAGGGTGGTGGCTACATTGCTGATCCGCATGAGGTTCAGCTGCTTACATACGGCATAGAATACAATTTTCGAGGATAGGATCAACCGTCCTAAAGGCAGGTTTCTTATTGGGTTGCAGGACTTAGTATGCTTGAGAATTATGTACCGCCCAGATTCTTCAACACAATGGTAAACAGGAGGGAATTTGTCGGTTCAATGTCTCTGTCTCGCGTAAATGATTGGTTGTACGCAAGTCCGACCGTTAGGCATTCGTCACGATATTGAATTCCAATGTTGTTGCTCAGGGTCTGTTGTCCCTGAATGTCACGCCTCGTAGAACCGCTAAGAGCCCAGTAATCTGTAAATTGATAGGAGGCATAACCGGTTATCTCCTCCCGCTCGCCTAGCGCTGCGGAGAGACTTTCGTCGAAGAAGGCATATCCAAATCCCCCAGAAACGGGCCCGTAACGCGCATTGGCATCCACTTCATTTCTCCTGAACGTCAAATCGTCTTTGTCGAGCCGAAATCGGTGATCTATTGAGAAATTAGGTGAGGGAACAAGCGAGATGCGACCGACATAGTCAGATGCTTGATCTCGCAACCCTGACGCTGTCCCAAATGTGTGATTTTCACGCAACCGGAAGGTTTGTCCAAATTCGAATGAGGCCGACCCGCCATCTTCGCCATAAATTGATGCGCGAAAGCCGATATTGGCGCGCGACCCGCTCTCCCATCGATCAAGTCCCGCAAAGCGGCTGGTATCGAACAGGTTGGCCGTATCAAATTCAAAACTCAGCGAATCTTCATCTGGAATTTCGGCGCGATTACCTGTGTTGGGTGCGTAGATGAGCTGGACAATGGGTTCGATCACTTGCCGCGTTGTGCCGCCGCTGCGCACCAGAGGCCAGCGCCATTCTGCCCCCAATGTTGGGAGGACCCGTGCGACGGTGGTCGGATCAGAGAGTGTCCCATTGTCGAGGAGCACATTGTCCGTGTGGTAGAGGTCACCTCTCACATCCGCAAACAGCTTATAGACTTCACCAGTCGAGGTAATGGTCTCTGCATCCCAGCCTAGATTAAGAGACAGCCGCCTTGAATCCGCTCCATCATTCCGATTGAGCACCATCGCATTGACGTCAAGCGTGCCGGTTCCCCCCAGAAATTTTTCGGGGTACTCATAGTGATAATTGAGAAGGGGAGCGATGACAGGAGTTTGACGAGGGTCGTCTGTGCTGAGCAGCCCTTGAAAATAAAACGCTTCAGCCGTGAAAAGGTTTGGCCCGTCAACTGCCGATGCATAGATCGTTGTTGTCAGGTCTGTTTCATTAGAAATTTTGAAACGACGGAGGAACGTATCATCGGACGTCAATTCTGTGCGGAAGCCCCAACTCCACGTGTCATTTAGCCGGAAATCCCCGTAAGAAAACAAACTTCCTCTGAAGTTTTCTTCCCCAGGAGTGAGCGCGACTGACTCTGTCGGCCAGATAGCAGCGGCATTGATCTCAAACGTCCCACTTTCCAATCTGTGTCTATACTGGGTTTCGTAGAGAACGCCTTGATTACTGAGATAGGTCGGTGCCAGCGTCATGTCGATATTGTCGGCGATGACCAGGTAATAGGGAACATTGATGTAAGTCCCAAGGTCGGAAGAACTCCCAAAGGAGGGGGGCAGAAATCCGGACTGTTTCTCGACCGTGGGATCGGGGTGAGAGAAGAAAGGTAAGTAGGCAATGGGAATGCCAAACAGCTCAAAAAAAGCATCCTCATAAATGATGCGCTGCTCTTCCTGATTATGAATTACGCGAAAAGCTTTGATCTGCCATAAGGGGGTCGTTGCGCCCTCTTCCTTGCAAACCTCACATGGGCTGTAAACGCCCTTGTAGATGATCGTCACATTTCCGTTTCGCCGGACTGCCTCAGTTCCGGCAAGTCTGGAATTATCGGCTAGCAGAACCCGAAGTGTCTGCACAACGCCGTCACGAAGCTCGTCAGCCAGCTCTGCTTGATCCGCAAAAATCACGTCTCCACTGGGTTCAAGCAAAACCACATTTCCGGTCGCGACGACAACTCCGGTCTCTTCATTGTAGGTCATTTTGTCGGCTGTCATGACACGCTCGCCATAGGCCACTTCAACATTGCCTATCGCCGTCACAATCTTGGTATTTTGATCGTAGGAGAGCTCGTCTGCCTGCAGGAGGACCTCACCGCCTGACTGTACTTCAGCTGCCTGAGCTGTCGGGGAAGCAACGGGCAGAGCGCATAACGCAACCAATGCCATAAAGGCGAAACTCGCAACGACCTTCTTAGGCACGACAGCCATATACACTCCCCCGAAACAATACTGGCTCAAACCAGCTCCCCGCGATAGGCCAACACGTATGCGTTAGCCAATCCTACTGTCTATCAACCATCTTCCAGATGGAAAAGGACCGACAGTCCTATAAGCATTGCAATGAGAGCTGGTGCCCACGCCGCAAGTAAGGCTGGCATAATGCCAGAGTTTCCCAGTGCAAGGGAGAGGCGGGTCAAGAAAAAGAGCATAAATCCAGCAAAAATCGCCCCGATAACCAATTGGCCGACGCCACCCAACCGCGAAATTCGCATGGAAAATGTGGCAGCGATGAAAACCATGGTGCAGAACAGCACAGGACTTGCCAGTAAAGAATAGAAATATAACCTGTGCTGGCGCGCCGAGAATCCCGCGTTTTCTGCAACTTCGATATATCCGGGCAAATCCCAGAACGAAATTGTCTGTGGCTTGTTGAAGCTTTCCTGCACGCGCGCTGGCTGTAGCTCGGTTGGCAGCTGAAAGTTGTCATAATATTGGGGTTGGCCGGAAGGTTCTGTGACCCAGACCTGATCGAGGTCCCAGTACCCGGACTTGAGAATCGCTGAGGACGCGTCCAAGCGACCTGAAAACTGGCCGTCCGGTGAGTAATTGAAAATAATCACTTCCTGTAGGACAATTTCGTCGAAGCTGCTCCCGCGCAAAGCATGGACAATTGATTGGCCATTGTCGTTAGCTTCGCGCAGCCAAAACCCGGTTTCCGCGACAGATAAAAGGCTCGCACGACCCTTTATGTATTTCGATTCCATCTGTTCGAACCGTTCGATGAGCGCAGCGGCAACAGGATTGTAGACCGTCACAGCAACAACGCCGATGAAGAAGGCAGCCACCACCGTCGGCATCAGGAATTGCCAAACGGAAATACCGGCAGCTCGGGCGATGACCAGTTCCTGATTGCGGTTGAGCCGTAACAAGGCCGCCATGCCCCCGATCAATACCGCAAAGGGCATAACATCCCACCCCAAGGTCGGCAGGCGCAGGAGGGTCATGGAAAGAACAATGCCAAGGCTGACATCATCTTTGTTGGAGGTGCGCCGCATGACCTCAACGAAGTCGGCGAGAAAGATGATGGCGAGGCAAACGAGAAAAGCGATGCCCACCGACATCAGGAATTGGCGGCTAACGTAACGGGAGAATGTCCAGGATAGATGCATGACCTACGCCTCTCCTCTTATGGGGCGCCGCACCATGACCAAAGCCCACGTGAACCACCTGTCAAGTTTGACTCCTGCGATATGCGCAGCGCACAAGGCACATACGGTTGCGGGAAAAAGGTACATGAGGAAAGCTGCTGGGGGATAGGAGACCGTGGCGTTATACAATGTCAGAGAAAAAAGCCGGGCTCCCAATGCAAGCGCCGCAGCGACTGCGAGCCGGCCTGCGTAGCCACGTCGGTTGAATTCCGCAGATAGAAGGCTCGCCAGAGCAATAAAACTCAACATGAAGGGATAGAGCATTCCGGCAATGCGGTCATGAGCCTCTGTCATCAGCTTATTGTTATAATTGCGTGCATAGAGGTCATCAGAGGCAGGCCAAAGCAGGTCCCACAAATAACGTTCCCGTCCTTCATAATACCTTTCAGTCGGGTTGGAGGCGAACTGACTGAGGTCATAGGTGTATTTGTCAAAATAGAGCAGGCTCAGCGAGTCACCCCGATCTGACTTGTTGGCTCTTTGTATGTTGCCGTTGAACATGATGAGCCTGGGCCGTGAATTGGAAGAGACAAGAGTTCCCGTTTCGGCCATGTAGGTGACAGGTTTTGCCGGATCTCTGTTGTCGTGAACAAGAATTCCCATGATCGTGCCATCGGGTTTTCGTTCGCGCACATAAACGGTCAGTCCCTTAATCGGGGTGTTGAAGGCCCCTTCGCGGATAAGGGCGCTCGCAAAATCGGTACGGATTTCATAGAGACGACTTTTGACTTCTCGCAGGCCAGCAGGTGCGATGTAGGTGCTGAGGGCAAAAACCACAAGACTGACGACGCCGCAAAGGAACAGAAACGGGCGGGCTATCCCCCATCGACTAATGCCGGATGAAAACATCACCACCAATTCACTGTCCGAATACAGCCGGTGCAGAGCATAGAGTACGCCGATAAACAGGGAGATCGGCAGGATGAGGGTGAGCAAGCTTGGGATCGATAAAAGCGTCAGCAGAAAATATGTACCAGCCGTCTGTCCCTGGCCAATGATGACGTCGAGCAGGCGGAGGGCCTGCGTCAGCCAGATAATGCCAGTGAGGGCCAGCGACGCGAGCAGAAAGGGGCCTGCTGCCTGTACAAAAATATAGCGGGTAAAGCCGCTGAACATGAGCTGTCGACTTTCGTATGAGGAGATGCCCTGCCTTCCGGGCATGTTTCATCTAGGCCCGTAAAGCAGTCTAGGATAGCTTGCTTCTACCGAAGGAATGGTTAATCCATTTTAACCAACAGTGAAACGACTGAATTTCAGTGTTTCACCCCAAAATTTGTGACTATTCGAGGGATGCACCAAATGAATGTGAGTTTTGCCGATATTGCGATGCCTAAATCGGGCGCCTTGGCCATTTTTGTGGCGGAGGGCAAAACCCTCACAGGTACTGCGGCAGATATCGACAAAAAGGTCGATGGGGCGTTGAAACGGGCCATCAAGGCAGCCGGGTTCAAGGGGGCAAAGGGCCGGTTCATCGAATTGCTGGCACCAAAGGGCCTGTCGGTGGCTCGCGTGATTGTGATGGGACTTGGAACAGCCTCGAAACTGGATACCGCCGCCTATGAGACCGTGGGGGGCACGCTCACCGGCCATCTCGACAAAACACCCGATAAGGTCGTCGCGGTCGCGTTGGATGAAGTCAAAGGATCGTCTGTATCGCCAGAAGAGGCTGCCGCCCATCTGGCCTTCGGTGCCAGGCTGCGCAGCTACAGTTTTGACAAGTACAGAACCAAGACGAAACCCGACACGAAGAAAAAGCTCACCAAAATGGTAGTGATGTCAGCCGTCACCACAAAGGCACGCCGGGTGTTTTCTCCCCTGGGAAAAATTGCTGACGGTGTGTGCCTCGCGCGCGACCTGGTGAACGAGCCCGCCAATATTCTCTATCCGGTGGAATTTGCCGCCCGGGCCAAAAAGCTCACCAAGCTCGGTGTGAAAGTTGAAGTGCTCGGCGAAAAGGAAATGACCAAGCTGGGCATGGGCGCGCTGCTCGGGGTCGGGCAGGGATCATCGCGGGCAAGCCAACTTGTCGTCATGCAATGGATGGGTGGGAAAAAGGGTGATACCCCTGTCGCCTTTATTGGCAAAGGGGTTTGCTTCGACACTGGCGGTATTTCGCTCAAACCCGGTGCGGGCATGGAAGACATGAAGGGCGACATGGGCGGAGCTGCCTGCGTCACCGGTCTTATGCACGCGCTGGCAGCCAGAAAAGCCTCGCTCAATGTGGTCGGTGTGATCGGCCTTGTTGAAAACATGCCTGATGCGGCAGCCCAACGTCCGGGCGACATCGTTACGTCGGCGGACGGGCAGACCATTGAAGTGATCAACACCGACGCCGAAGGCCGTCTGGTTCTGGCTGACGCGATTTGGTATGCGCAGGACCGGTTCGATCCGAAATTTATGATCGATCTGGCCACTTTGACCGGCGCCATCATGGTGGCCCTGGGTCAAGAATATGCCGGGCTGTTCTCCAACGATGACAAACTGAGCGCGCAACTGACAGCATCAGGTCTTTCGGAAAACGAAAAAGTCTGGCGCATGCCGATGGGCGAGTCCTACGACAAAATGATCAACTCCAAGTTCGCGGACATGAAGAACGTCGGCAGCCGTTATGGCGGCTCAATCACCGCCGCGCAGTTCCTGCTGCGCTTTGTTGATGGTCGCCCCTGGGCGCACCTCGATATTGCGGGCACCGCCATGAACTCGCCCAAGAGTGCCATCAACACAAGTT
>CAZFHW010000093.1:0-12116 GCA_964518885.1 uncultured Parvibaculum sp.
GTTGAATGGGACAAGGATGATCTGGATACGCTTGGCATTTTGAAGATAGATGTTTTGGCGCTCGGGATGCTGTCCTGCATCCGCCGGGCTTTTGATCTATTGGAGACACATTATGGAGTGCGGCATGGACTGCGCACGGTCCCGCAGGACGATCCGGCTGTTTACGATATGTTGTGTGAGGCGGATTCGGTGGGTGTCTTTCAGGTGGAAAGCCGGGCTCAGATGTCCATGTTGCCACGTCTCAAGCCGCGAATTTTTTACGACCTGGTGGTGGAGGTGGCGATTGTACGGCCTGGTCCCATTCAAGGGGACATGGTGCACCCCTATCTTCGTCGCCGAAACGGGGAAGAAGCTGAGGATTATCCTTCCGAAGAATTGCGTGAGGTCTTGAGCCGAACCAAAGGTGTGCCTCTTTTCCAGGAGCAGGCGATGAAGATCGCGATTGTCGCAGCTGGATTTACGCCGGCGGAAGCAGATGGATTACGGCGCGCGATGGCGACGTTCCGGCGCAATGGAACGATCTATAATTTCAAAGAGAAGTTTATCAATGGAATGGTGGCCCGTGACTATGAACAAGATTTTGCGGAGCGGTGTTTCAAACAGATTGAAGGGTTTGGCGATTACGGATTTCCGGAAAGCCATGCGGCTTCTTTTGCGCTGCTTGTGTATGTGTCGGCCTGGCTCAAGTGCCATTATCCGGATGTGTTTTGTGCGGCGATCCTCAATTCTCAGCCGATGGGCTTTTATGCTTCCGCTCAGCTTGTCCGTGATGCGCGGGAACATGGCGTAGAGGTGCTGGCAGCGGATGTGAACCGGTCTGACTGGGATGGAACCCTTGAGAAAATGTCCTCACCCGAGCCACAGGGGGAAGGACATGTCTTCAACCTTGAGAAGTGGGGGACAAAGCCTAAGCATCACTGTGCTGTGCGATTGGGGCTTCGGCAAATCAAGGGATATAGGGCAGACGCTGCAGAGGTTCTCGTCGAGAAACGTCAAGATGGATATGATTCCGTTCGTGATCTTTGGTTGCGGACCGGGTTGAGCCCACGGGTTATCGAGGTCCTGGCGAATGCAGACGGGTTTCGTTCCATCGGGCTTGATCGCCGGGATGCTCTTTGGGGGGTGCGCGGGCTTGGCGGATGGGGGCAACACCGCGAAGGGCAGAATGGCAAGTCGCCCGCAGCCTTACCCTTGTTCGATCATCTGGAGCAAAAGGGTTTTCAAGATGAAGCTGATGTTCATTTGCCGCCCATGCCGCTTGGCGAGCATGTGGTGAATGACTATGCGACCCTGCGGCTTTCTCTTAAAGCGCACCCGATCTCGTTCTTGCGGCGCTCTTTCACATCCAGGCAGGTGATTACCAACGCGCAGCTCAGCGCGGTTCGGGATGGCACGCGGGTCAATCTTGCGGGGCTGGTGCTGGTCAGGCAGAGGCCGGGGACGGCCAGTGGGGTGATTTTTGCCACACTCGAGGATGAGACAGGCATCGCCAATATTATTATCTGGCCGAAGATTTTTGAACGCTACCGCAAGACGGTCCTTCAGGCGCGTCTGCTGGCCGTGCGAGGTCGTGTGCAGAAAGAAGGCCTTGTCATTCATGTCATTGCGGACTGGCTGGATGACTGGACCCATGAGCTGACATGTCTGACGGACGGCTCTGCGGAGGCGAGCTCAAATGAGCAGGGGCTACAAAAACTTTATGAACGCCAGCTCAGAGCGGCCCGCCTTATGCCCAAGAGCCGGGACTTTCACTAATCCGGTTCAGTCAGCAGGTTGGGCACCGAACACAGACTTGTGCCAGCGTAATTCTTTCCCTGGCTCCGGGTGCGTTGGGACCAGCCGGGACAACGCTAGCGATATGGCTGCCATTCCCGCTCCGAGCAGAAACACAAGACTGGGGTTCACCAACCAGATGAGACCGAAGGCGGCGGGGATCACCACGGCTGCGATGTGGTTGATCGAGAATGCTACGCCGGCTGTTGGGGCAATGTCGGCAGGGTCGGCGATCTTCTGGAAGTAGGTCTTCATGGCAATGGCGAGCGCAAAGAAGGCGTGGTCGATCACATAGAGCACAGCCGCGAGCGTTGCATCTTCCACAAAGGCGTAAGTTACGAAGATGCCAATCAAGCCGATATATTCGAAGGTCAATGCGCGCCGCTCCCCAAAGCGGGCAATGAGCCCCCCGATTTTCGGGGCGAGTACCATGTTGAATGCCTGATTGACCAGAAACAGCAGGGTGATAGCGATGACGGAGTAACCGAATTTTTCCACCATCATGAAGCCTGCGAAAACGACAAATATCTGGCGCCGTGCGCCGCCCATGAAGGTCAGGGCGTAATACAGCCAGTAGCGGGACCGCAGGACCAGTGTTTTGCGCTGAGGGACGGGGGCTTCAAACCGTGGAAAAGCCACCCAGGCGATGAGGGCGATCATGGTGGTTACGGCACCGCCTGCGAGATAGACCCACTTGTAGTCGAGCTGCACCCATTCCCAGATGATGAAGATCAGACCGTAGGCGATGAGACTTGCAAAACCTCCCACAGCGATAAGACGCCCCAACACGACAGGGGTCTCCCCCTTGGGCAACCATTGGAGTGCCAGAGACTGTTGTGCTGTTTCATAATAATGATAGCCGATCGACATGAGGACGGTGGTGCAATAAAGACCGATGGCGCTGGGAAAGAAGCCTGTGAGGGCCGTGCCGACGCCAAGCAGAGCGAGTGATATCAGCGCAAAACTTTGTTCCTTCAAAATCAGCAGGATGAAAATGAATGTGAAAGCGAGAAAGCCTGGCACTTCGCGCAAGGATTGCAGCACACCCATTTCGGCACCGGTGAAGGCAATCCGTTCGATGGCGAAATTGTTGAGAAGAGACTGCCAGGTGGCAAATGACAGGGGCACCGCTGCGGCCATCAGCATGAGCAGAATTTCTGTCCGACGCCAACGGCCTCGGCTCAAGGATTTCACAAACTTTATCATTCGACGTCCTCTTTGGCCGGAGACTACAGGTTCCCCCAGCGTTCTCCATATATCCAATTGTGCAAAATGGTTTGCTTTGTCGTCCGTTGATTTGGCTGTCAGCTGGCCCCGCTGCGAGCTTGAGCCAGCATTTCGGGCACAATTATTTTGTGGAAGGGCAGGATGGTCTGCAAATAGGCGCGCCCCAGCCAATTGTGAGTTTGTACCAGTGTGGCGGCGCTGACCCTGGTGGCATTTTCCCCAGCGGGCACGCATTCCAGAATGAGACGAAAGTCTAAATGCTTGTCATCAAGCCCTACAATCACACGCCGCTTTGATTTTGAGATGACCGGGAAATTCCCTATGGCGTCACTCGGGCTCGTCGGCCCGTGTTGAAGCCCGAAAGGGGCGACCATAATTCCCCGCAGCTTCATAAGGCCCGTGACCCAATTCGGCTGACGGCCCATCACACGCTCAGCTGTGCTGACCGCATCAAGGTTGGCGCCGGGGACATCGACAAAATACTCGTCAGCAAAGTCCGCACCGGGAAGGACCGATTTGTAGCGTGTTAGAACTTCATCCATGGTCGACATCATAGCTAACCCGTATGGCGGTGGTTGTTCACTTAGACAAGCTAGGGTTTAACCTATCCGTTGAGCAGGTTTTGACCAAGAGACGGTATGGCGTGGGGGCTTGCACAAATGTCAGGTGGGGCAAACGGTCACGCTCTACAGGGATGCGAGTGGCAGACTAACGCGGCAGGTGGCCTGATTTGGAATAGAGAAGGCAACCTTCTTTACTTGTGACTTCGTGGGTACTTCCGTGCTCTTGGCGTACCCAGGTCCCCTTTTTGTACGTGCCATTGGCGTCAGAGAGTGATCCCTTGATCACGTAGAATTCTTCCCCGCCCACATGCTCATGCAGGGGTATTTTTGTGCCCGGGGCGACCCGGAAAAAGCCAACCTGTTCTCGGTCGTCTTCATGCACACGGAGCACGGTGAGGCCCGGAACCCCTGTTTCCACATAATCACCCTTGTTCGTGTCGATGTTCACTTGGGTGCGGTCATCTGTGTCCATTTGGCGGAGTTTGACCAGGATCGTGCAGCCGTCCTTGGAGTGGGGGCGATGGCGAGACCCAGGCGGATTTCGTACATAGAAACCGGGGCCAAAATCGCCGTGTTCGTCTGAGAAAATGCCTTCAAGGACAACATACTCCTCCCCCAGATCATGGAGGTGGGCGTCGAAATAGCTCTCAGGTGCATAGCGTACGATGGTGGTCGCGCGTGCAACCTCCTCACCATCTCGTTCCAGCATGCGACGTTCAACGCCTGCGAGGGGAGAGGCGGTCCAGTCGAGCATATTGCTGTCAACGACGGCGCGTTTTGTCAGGTCGGCATTCAATTGCATATGCATTCTCCTCTGTCTTGAGAGAGATAGGAGCGAGGCAATGGATTGTAAGGGCCTTGTCCTCACGTTTTCGCGAGTGTTCTTGTTGGGGGAGTATAGGACCAAAATGCAAAAAGGCCCCATGATGGGGGCCTTTTCACAAACATCTCGTTTTGAGCGCAACTTGTCCTTCAGGTCGCGCGGGACAATTCCTTCATTGCCCCATCCAGCCCTTCAAGAGTGAGGGGGAACATGCGGTCCTGGAATATCTGCTCAATGACCTGAACAGAGGGCGTGTACTCCCAGTGGCGTTCTGCCACGGGGTTCAGCCAGATGGCGCTTTCATAGACCTGCTGCATCCGCTCCAGCCAAATGCCGCCTGGCTCCTCGTTCCAATGTTCCACAGAGCCACCTGCATAGGTGATTTCGTAAGGAGACATGGTGGCGTCGCCGACGAAAATGACTTTGTAGTCTGATGGATACTTATGCAGGACATCCCAGGTGTTCATGCGCTCTTGATGGCGACGGTGATTGTCCCTCCACACATATTCGTAAAGACAGTTGTGGAAGTAGAAATATTCCATGTTTTTGAATTCAGTCCGCGCCGCTGAAAACAATTCCTCACAGAGCTTAATGTGACTGTCCATGGAACCGCCAACATCGAAGAAGATCAGCACGTTGATCTTGTTCTTACGCTCAGGGACCATCTTGATGTCGAGATAGCCTTTCCGGGCGGTCGAATTGATCGTATCTGCAAGGTCGAGCTCGTCGGCATGACCTTCGCGAGCAAACCTGCGTAGACGGCGCAATGCCATTTTGATGTTGCGGGTGCCAAGCTCGACACTGTCGTCCAGGTTTTTGTACTCGCGTTTATCCCAGACTTTGACAGCTTTACCGTGACGGCCTTCCTTCTGGCCGATACGGACGCCTTCAGGATTGTAGCCGTTTGCACCGAACGGGGAGGTGCCCCCTGTCCCGATCCACTTGCTGCCGCCTTCGTGGCGTTCGTCTTGCTCTTCAAGACGTTTTTGCAGCTCTTCCATAATTTTTTCCCAACCACCCAGCGCTTCGATCTGCGCCTTTTCTTCTTCGGTCAGGAATTTCTCAGTGAGTGTTTTCAACCAGTCTTCGGGAATTTGAGCAAGATCGCCTTCCTCCAGCGTATCCAGGCCCTTGAAGACGTGGGAGAAAACACGGTCGAACTTGTCCAGATTGCGCTCGTCCTTAATCAAGGCCGAGCGGGAGAGGTAATAGAATTCCTCCACCTTGTTCTGGATTACATTTTTGTCCATCGCTTCAAGCAATGTCAGATATTCGCGGAGTGAAACCGGCACATTGGCCGATTTCAACTCATGAAAGAAATGTACGAACATATCTGCCTCCGATTTCGTTTTGCTCTAATTCCGTTCCCGGCGGGCGAGGAAGGCAAGGCGTTCGAACAGATGGACGTCTTGCTCGTTTTTGAGCAATGCGCCGTGGAGCGGCGGAATAAGCTTGGTTGGATCGCGTTCTTTCAGCATTTCCGGGGAAATATCTTCGGACATGAGAAGTTTCAACCAATCCAACAGTTCCGATGTAGAAGGCTTTTTCTTTAGGCCTGGCACATCGCGAATTTCGTAGAAAATGTTGAGGGCTTCCTGGATAAGGCGGCCTTTGAGTTTAGGAAAGTGGACATCGATGATCTGTTTCATCGTGTCTTCATCCGGGAACTTGATGTAGTGGAAGAAACAGCGGCGCAGGAAGGCGTCCGGCAGTTCCTTTTCGTTGTTGGAGGTGATGACCACAATGGGGCGCTGTTCGGCTTTAATTGTTTCGCCGGTTTCGTAAACGAAAAATTCCATGCGATCGAGCTCAAGCAGAAGGTCATTGGGGAACTCGATGTCTGCTTTGTCAATTTCATCGATCAGAAGCACAGGGCGTTCGCCCCGGCTGAAGCTTTCCCAAAGTTTGCCGCGCGAGATGTAGTTGGAAATGTCTTTGACGCGTTCGTCGCCAAGCTGGCTGTCACGCAACCGTGAGACAGCGTCATACTCATAGAGACCCTGCTGCGCTTTGGTCGTTGATTTGATGTGCCAGGTGATGAGTTCGGCGTTGAGCCCTTTGGCCATTTCTTCAGCCAGAACGGTTTTCCCGGTGCCAGGTTCTCCCTTGATGAGAAGGGGGCGTTCCAGCGTGATGGCTGCATTCACAGCAATGCGCAGATCGTCTGTGGCGATATAATTTTTTGTACCTTCGAACTTCATGCTTCCTCGGCTGGTTTTTGGGGCTTTTTTGATCGGCTGATCTGTCGGCCCAGTTCCCTGTTGCTAATTGCCACAGAACCTAGGGGTAGCGGCTCAGCCATTCAAGCAAAAGGCCTGTGCATATACGGACAGGTTGCTGTTGACGTGGCGTCTGCCTTGCCGAAATGCACAAGAAGATCGGTCTGCGAACGGGGGGTGTATCTTTGCCGGGTTGCGGGCGAACAGGCAGATATTGCCGGGTAAGGTTCGGTTTTTGCCTCGTTCGCTTGGGGATGAAACAGACTAACTCATTGAAACTACTCAGTGAAATATATGGCCCATCCCTTGCTTTTGGAAGGCCAAGGTATTTTCGGGATATGCCCGGGCAGTTTTAAGGAGATTGGACAGATGAGCTTCAACGGTGCGATGTCGACGGCCATTTCGGGCATCCGGGCCCAAGCCACTGCGTTGTCCTATATTTCGGACAATATTGCGAACTCGCAGACAACGGGTTTCAAGCGGACGGACGCGAGTTTCTATGATTCCGTCACTGCGAGTGGAAAGAGCTTCAATCTGCCGGGTACGACCTACGCACAACCCGCCTACACAAATAATGTGCAGGGTGCGATTAATGCCAGCCCGGTGAAAACCTATATGGCTATCAATGGACCAGGGTTCTTTGTCATTTCAGAACCAGTCGGTACGCTCGACAACAATCCCGTTTTGCTCGACGTTGATCGATATACCCGCCAGGGTGATTTTGAACTCGACCGAAATGGTTACCTTGTGAACAGCTCAGGGTATTTCCTTCAAGGGGTTGCCATTGACCCGGGAACCGGAAACCCGGTTGGCAATGTGACAAGTCCTATCAACATTAACAGTGCTTTCCTTGAAGCGAACGCGAGCACCACCGTTGAATATGAAGCCAATCTTCCGAGCTATCCCAAAACTGTAAATGCTGATAGCGCGGTGGTGGGCAGTGAGCTTCTGTTGGGGGCGAGTTATGCCAACGACCCAACGACGATCACAGGGGGTGCGGGCAACGGCTTCGTTCAGGCTGCTCAGGAGAGTCTGTTTTTGGATAGTTCTCTATCTGGTGGTTCGATCACTCTTTATGACACTCTTGGGGCACCTACACAGGTTCAGCTCCGTTGGGCAAAAATTGATAATGCGGCTGACACCGCCGGTACCGGTAATGGTGATACGTGGAACCTGTTCTACAAGAACAGCGACAGTGCAACGGGCACGGCTGCCAAATGGACCAATGTGGGTCAGGATTACATTTTCGCCAACGGCAGGCTCACCCCTGCGGTGAATTCGACGACAGTTACGGCCTTGACCATTAATGGGAACAATCTTGGGAATATCACGCTCAATCATGGGGCATCTGATGTTACCCAGTTTGAGGCTTCCAGTGGAACGGTCACCGTGAATTCACTTGATCAGGACGGTTATTCAGCTGGCGCACTGATCGATATCGCCATGTCCAATAACGGCCGGATTGTGGGAACTTATTCCAACGGTAAAGCTGTTGATCTGGCGGAGGTGAGTGTGGTGCGGTTTAACGACCCCAATGCACTTCAGAAGGCGGACGGTGGCGCTTTCATTGCAACACAGGAATCTGGTGAAGCATTGATCGGGGGGGGAAGTGACATCGTTGCCGCTGCGCTCGAAGGGTCAAATGTTGACATCGCCGATGAGTTTTCAAAGCTCATCATCACGCAGCAGGCCTATACGGCAAATACGCGGATTGTGACGACGGTTGATGAAATGATCACCGAAGCTCTCAATATGGTCCGATAGTCGATCAACTTAGCCTTGTTTGGCGATTTTCCTCTGACGTAACGGCAACACAATGACTCTGACCAACGCGCTCAATTCTTCCATAAGTGGTCTGAAAGCGACGCAGGCTGGGATTGATATTGTTTCGCGAAACATCGCGAATGCAAGCACGCCTGGTTATTCTCGCAAATCAGTAACGACCTCAAGCGTGTTAGCCAATGGACAGAGCATTGGCGTTGCCTTTTCAGCGGCGCAACGCGACATTGACATATTCCAGCAACAACAGTTGCGGGTTTCCCGAGCGGACACAATCGCTTCTCAGACACTCTCAAACTATCTTGACCGCATTGATTCTGCGCTGGGGGCCCCTGAATCGGGCTTGTCCCTCGCTGGGCGTTTGGCTGACTTCACCACGGCGCTCCAGTCGCTGGCGACGACGCCGGAAAATGCGTCTATTCGGGCGAACGTTCTTGCCGAGGCCGATGATTTTGCAGACACGCTGAATGGTTCGTCTGAGTTGGTTCAACAGTTGCGGCTTGAAGCAGAAAATGGTCTCGCCAGTGCTGTGCGCGACGCCAATGAACAGCTGAAACGTGTGGCGAGCCTTAACAATCAGATTGTTCTTGGGCGTGCAACAACGGGTGAGTCTGCTGATCTTGAGGATCAGCGAGACCTTGCCATTGACCGTCTTTCACAGCTGATGGACATCAATGTCGTAACTCGGGATGACGGTGCGGTTAGCCTTTTCACTGGTGGTGGTTTTGCCCTCCTTGATTCAACGTCTGCGGATATCTCATTTGATGAGCGAACATCGATTGGGACAAATTCGCTCTACAATTCCGATCCTTCGCTGCGCAGTGTCGGGACAATTACGCTCACCTCCGGAACGACCAAAGTAGATTTGATCGCGTCGGGGGCATTCCGGTCGGGCGAAATTGCGGCACTTATCGATCTGCGCGACAATGTATTGCCTGAGGCTCAGGCTCAGCTGGATGAGCTTGCGTCGGAACTTATTCTGTCTTTGTCAGCGGAGATAACGGCTGGTACCGCTGCCACAGCGGGTGCTGCCACAGGATTTGAAGTTGATACTGCCTCGCTGCTTTCTGGCAATACCATCAACCTGACCTATACGATTGGGGGGACTTCAACCACGGTAACGATCGTCAAGGTTGAAGACCCGAGCGTTCTGCCGCTTGCCAACAGCGCGACCAATAACCCGAACGATACAGTGATCGGGATCGACTGGACGCAGCCTATTGCCGACATTGTCAACGATCTAAATGCGGCTTTGCCGGCTGAGGTTGTTGTTTCGAACCCGTCCGGCACGCTGCTGCGGTTTGTTGATGATGGGGTTGCTGCGACATCCGACATTGATGCGCTTTCGACCACTGTCACCCCGACAGCTCTTGTCGATGCGGGAACCGGTATTGCTTTGTTCGTCGACGGAAATGCTCAAACGATCTATTCCAATAGTCTCGACAATGGCGGACAGAAACAAGGCTTGGCGCATCGTATTCGCGTCAATCAGAGTTTGGTGGCGGACAACTCGCTTCTGGTTGTTTACAACACGAGTCCCGCCACGGATATTGGCGACCCGACGCGACCTCTTGATTTGATCGCTCGGCTAACCGCCAATTCACGGACCTACGCATCGGACGCCGGTATTGGCAGCAGCACGTCGCCATTCTCCGGGACAATTGACTCTTTCACTCGCCGGATCGTTGATTTTCAATCGACACAGGCGGCGAATGCAAAAAACGCGGTTGAATCCAACAAGATTGTCAGCGATACGCTCCAGGCCCGATTTGGTGAAAGTGTCGGTGTCGATATCGATACTGAGCTATCGGACCTTCTTATTCTGGAAACAGCATATGCGGCCAATGCGCGCATTCTGTCGACGATCAAAGATCTTATGGACATCATGCTGACAATCGGCAGATAAGGACAAGGGGAATAGTCCCATGGAAATACCATCACTCTCACGCACGTTGCGGCTGCAGGAAGAAGTAGTCTCGCTGAAGCGTATACAGGACGATCTGTCTCGGCAGTTGGTGTCGGGCAAGAAAGCGGAAACGTTCGGTGGTCTTGGCGGTGATGCTGCTGTCGTTTTGTCCCTTCGCGACCAGATAAGTTCGCACCAGAGTTACGTCAAGACGATTGATCTGATCAGTCTGAGGCTTGGTATCCAATCTGAGGTTCTGACCAGAATTGATGAGCTTGCGTCCAAACTCAAGACGGACTCTCTAACAACATCTTTTGATCTAAACGGGTCAGGGCAGACGCAATTGCAGTTGAACGCAGCATCGCAATTCGATGAAATTTTGTCGCTTCTGAATACTGAGATTGCAGGCCGACACCTATTTTCTGGAACCGACACGACGAATTCTCCCGTCGCGCTGCCAGCTCTTGTCTTGGACGGGGATGGCGCGCGCGCCGGACTTCGCCTGGTGGTTTCTGAGCGTTCTCAGGCTGATTTGGGTTCTGATGATCGCGCTCGCCTGACATTGAACACAGCCGGGGCGACATTCAGCGTCACTGAAGATGCGGATCCCAGCGTGTTCGGCGCCAAACTCTCTAGCGCCGCGTCCTCGCTGGCAGGAACAACAATAACCGGACCTGCAGGATCGCCACCCAATATTGACGTCGATTTTTCCGCAACTCTGCCGGAGCAAGGTCAAAGCATCACTTTTGAATTTACATTGCCTGACGGGACGAAAGAGACTCTGAGTTTGAAGGCAACGACTATCACGCCAGCGGGTGAGGGGGAATTCCTTATCGGTGTGGATGAGAATGCGACGGCAGCGAATTTTCAGACTGCCTTTGATACCGCCTTACAGAAATTCACAAAAACGACGGTGAAAGCGGCATCCGCAGCACAGGCTGCCACTGATTTCTTTGACAGCAATCCACCGCAACGGGTGAGTGGTGCCACCCTCACTTCGGCAACAACGCTGACAAATGGAACGGCTGCAGATACAGTATTTTGGTACACAGGAGATACTTCCAACAATGCACCCGGCCTAGCGAAGATCGGGGACAACGAAATTATCTCTTATGGCATCCGTGCTGATGAGGGGGCGATTGTTGCCCTGTTGAAGGCGACCGCTCTTCTGACCATTACGACTTTCTCAGATTCAGATCCGCTTGCCTCAGGCCATCATAGTGAGCTGATTGAACGCGTGGCGGATACGGTGTCTTTCCAGGGAAAACGGTCTCCTGCGGATGCTCTCATTGAAACCGGGTTTTTGCAGGCCAAGCTCAACGATACAAAAGAGCGGACCCAGAGTTCAGTTTCTGTGTCGCTGGGGCTGGTTGCAGATATTGAGAATTCAGATCCCTATGAAGTGGCGGCGAGACTTGGTGTTGTTCAAAATCAACTCGAGGCCGCTTTTCAGGTTACTGCGCGGGTGAACGACTTAAGCCTATTAAACTTCCTTCGATAGTATTGAGTTTTGTCTGAGGACCAGCCTTAGCTTTGGAATGCACTCAAAACAAAAGCCCAACATTGTGTTGGGCTTTTTTTTGCTGGACGGGCGGAAGGTTAGCCTATTGTGGCCTGAGGGGGCTGGCCGGTTGGACTGGCCTGCGTTGCTGGAGCGGCCTGGGATGACAGGTTTGGTTTTTGGAAAAGTCCTGCCGCGATTTGCCGATTGATGTTGATCAGCGAATCTAGCTTTTGAGGATCTGATGATGCTTGTACTGCAACGGTCTGTTTGAAAACGAACAGCGCCAAATTCGCCAGGTTTTGGCGGATCTCGACAGGCAATT
>CAZFHW010000094.1:0-7516 GCA_964518885.1 uncultured Parvibaculum sp.
GAAGGTCCGATAGCAGGCGCTGTTGATCTCGGCGCTACCAATGAGGACACGTCAATTCTCATCACAACGGCAGATCTGATTGCCAACAGTTCAGATGTCGATGGGGATAGTCTGAGCGTGACCTCTCTCACAGTTGACGCTCAGTATGGTTCGCTTGTTGACAACAACAATGGAACCTGGACATTCACGCCTACCGATGATGTAAGCGCCGACAATGTGCCTTTCTCCTTTAGCGTGTCAGACGGTGCGATGACGGACAATGCCACCGCGACGCTCGATATCACAGCAGTCGCGGATGCGCCGAGCATTTCTCTGGCCCCGGTCACGACGACCATTATTGACTCAAGCTTTGAAGGCGCCTCAAGCACTTTCGTTTCGACGGTAGATGGATGGCAAACGGATAGTGATGCTATCGAAGTATGGGATGTGGACGCCCAAGGAGACAGTGCTTCAGATGGCGATCAATTTGTTGAGCTCAACACAGATCCAAGCAACACATTCGACGATGCAGCTGACATTTATCAGAACGTCGAGACGGTTGATGGTGCGACCTACTCGCTGACATTCGATCTCTCCCCGCGTCAAGGGTATGATGCTTCAGTCAATGTCATTGAGGTTCTTTGGGATGGTGAGGTCGTGGATACGATCTCTCTGGACGGAACCGGTAACAGTGACAATGTCTGGACAAGTTATACCTACACCATGACCGGCGATGGTGATGTCTCCAAACTCCAGTTCCGAGAAGCTGGTGCAGACACCGATGCTGGTCGCGGCATGCGGATCGACAATATCGTTCTGACAGAAACGGTGGATGGCACCATCGTTAGTGGTGCTGGAGACACTGCAATTGGATTACCCGATATTTCGGCCAGCCTCGGAGATACTGATGGGTCGGAAACGTTGTCGATGTCGATCGGAAATATTCCTGATGGCGCTGTTCTAACCGACGGCACAAATACATTCACAGCGACTGTCGGTGCGACCAGCGTTGATGTTTCCAGCTGGGATATGTCCGCCCTGCAAGTGACACCTGCATCCGACTATAGTGGCACTTTCAACCTCTCGGTTACGGCGACTGCGACGGAGGGATCAAACGGTTCAACCAGCACTGACACGGTTCAGATTGAAGTGAATGTGGCTGAATCAACCGAACTATACTCCATCACCGACCCTGGCGACGTAATGCCCTCGATCACTCCTACTCTGTCAGGGGCTGAGGGTCATTTCGATGGCACAAGTGGCGATGACGTTATGCTCTACACCGGTGCCGAAGGGGGGGAGGGCAACAAGCTGCACGGTCGCGATGGTGACGACACGCTCATTGATAATGATTTGAAAGGCGAACTCAAAGGCGAAGACGGAAACGACACGCTCTATGGTCGCGGCGGCAACGATAAGCTCGTGGGCGGCGAGGGCAGTGACACGCTTTATGGTGGCTCTGGCAACGACAAGCTCGAAGGCAATAATGGTGACGACATTCTCGTCGGTGGTACCGGTGATGATGAGCTGAAAGGCGGCAAGGGAGAAGACATTCTCTTCGGTGGATCCGGCGATGATTTGATGAAGGGTGAGGATGGGTCTGACCTCTTCATCTTCCAGACTGGTAATGGCGACAGCGATACCGTTATTGGCGGCGACGGCGGCGGGTGGACAGATACCATCCAGCTCCAATCGAATGATGGCGGGCATGTGGATGTCGATTGGACGCTGCAACTCGATACCGGGTCGATTGATGGCACTGATGCGGGGTCGTACGACCTGTCTGATGATGCTGCCGGCACAATCACATTTGCAGATGGCTCGGAAATTTCGTTCGAAGGTATCGAGCGCATTGAGTGGTAACAAAATCAGATATCCTGGAGATGAGGGCTGTTCAATCTTGAACGGCCCTTTTTGTTGCCTTCCTCCGCCCGCCCGGGGCTGGTAGGGTCGGGACAAAAGAAAGAGGAGACCCTCTTTCGATATTGCGTATCAGGGGAGAGCTCTGGTGCGTCTCGGGGAGGGGAAACTGAATGGCCGAAAACGACGCAGGTGTATCTGCCACATCGGATGGGAGTTTTATCACGCCAAGCTATCGGCGTTACGCCTTGGGTCTGCTGACGGCCATCTATACCGTCAACTATGTCGACCGGCAAATTCTCTCAATTCTGTTGGAACCGATCAAGATTGAGCTCTCGCTCAGCGATACCCAGTTGGGCCTCTTGTTCACGACGTTCGGCATTTTTTACGCGACCCTGGGCTTGCCCATCGCGATGCTGGCGGACAGGACCAACCGCCGCAATGTGATCACAGCGGCAATGACCATTTTCTCCGGCATGACAGTTGCCTGCGCCTTTATCACCAGTTTCTGGCAGCTCATGTTGGCGCGTATTCTCGTCGGCGTCGGGGAAGCGGGATCAAGTCCACCTTCGCATTCCATGATTGCCGACATGTATGAGCCTAAGTCGCGCGCAACGGCTCTTGCTGTCTTTTCCCTCGGGGTAAATTTCGGTATTTTTGTAGGCTTCCTTATCGGGGGGTACGTGGCGCAATGGTATGGCTGGCGAATGGCCTTTCTCGTTGTCGGACTGCCGGGCCTGGTACTTGCCATTCTGGTGCGCGTGACGTTGCGCGAACCGCCACGGGGCCATTCAGAAGGTCGCGTTGAAGATGATGAAGTAGAGGCTGCGCCCACCATTTTCGATGTGCTCAGTTTCTTGCTGGCCCAACCGTCTTTCCGCCACATTGCCGCTGGCGCAACCCTGGTCTCTTTCGTTGGTTATGGAGCGGTTGCGTGGTTGCCACCTTTTCTTGTGCGTTCCCACGGCATGGAGGTTGGTGATATTGGTTTGGCGCTGGCGCTCATCATTGGCATTGCCGGTGGTTTGGGGACCTACGGTGCGGGATTACTGGCCGACAAGTTGGGCCAGGGGGATGTCCGTTGGTATATGTGGGTTATTGCCATTGCCGGAGTTGCCGCCTTCCCGTTTGGGTTCAGTGTTTATCTTGTCGATGATTTGGCGATCGCATTGGCGCTCTTTGTTGTGCCAGCCGCCGCCGGTTCTCTCTATCTCGGGCCCAGCCTTGCGATGACACAAGGGCTGGCGCCGCTGAAGATGCGCGCTGCCGCCTCTGCTCTTCTTCTGTTTATCCTGAACATTATCGGGTTGGGTCTGGGGCCGCAGGCCGTGGGCATCGTCAGCGACCTGCTGGAGCCAACCTATGGTGTTGAATCGTTGCGCTATGCGCTGCTCGTCATGACACCTTTTGGGCTCTGGGGGGCGATCCACTTCTACTTGGCGGCGCGGACCTTAGGTGCAGATCTGGAGCGGGCGCAAGGCGCGCCCGCTGCCTGATCGGTTGTTGAGGTTAGTGCGTGTGGGCTTCTGATTGTTTTTCGTGGACAAAGAACATCATCAGAAGTCCCACCACCAGAAACACAAGAACGCTTGCCAGTCCAAACCGCTGACTGCTTGTGACCTGCGTGACAATGGCGACGGTCAGAGGGGCAAGAAAGCTCGTCGCTTTGCCACACAAAGCATAGAGGCCATAGAACTCAGCCATCATGCTCGGCGGTGCAATGCGGGCAAGCATCGTCCGGCTTGACGAAAGCGAGGGGCCAGCAAAAATGCCCGTCGCTGTTGCCAGGAACAAGAACCACCGCTCGGCACTTGTATTAAAGCCCATCGAGTTCAACAGCTGACCAACCCAGCTGGTGGCGTTAATGGGGTCCAGGTTGACGACAACGAAATAAGCCGCCGTGTCTGTGGTTGTTCCCACAAGAAAAAACAGGCCGATGGCAAAGCAGGTCACAGCCCCAATGATGGTGCGGCGCGACCCGAAATAGTCGTCGACAAAACCTCCCAGAAGCGTGAAGGGAACCTGGGCGACGATAATGATGAGACCATAGAAACCGATCTGCGTTGTCGGCCAGTCGAAGACGCCTTTTGCGTAGACCCCGGTAAAGATGAAAACAGCGGCCTGCCCATCGTAATAAACCATCCGCGCAATCAGAAAGATCGCGATGTTGCGATAGTGGGGTAGCTTTTTGATCGTCCCCACGACCATCGCGACGCCCTTTTTGGCGGCCTCCATCCGGCTCAGGCCAGTGCGAGGCTGGTCGGGGGTGAACAGAAAGAAGGGGATCGCAAATATCAAAAGCCACAGGGCGGACAGCGGCCCGACCACACGGTTATGTTCCTCAGCCAGCTTATCAATGCCCAGCCATGGCACGTCAGGGAGCCCAAACAGCATCAGCCAGACCACGAAAGACAGGACCGCCCCGGTTGAACCGATGGCATACCCAACAGCAGAGAGAGTTCCCAGGCGTCTTTTGGGGACGAGAGCGGGGAGCATGGCGTTGTGGTAGACGATGGCAAATTCAAGGCTGGTCGCAGCAATAACAACACCAATGATGACAATGGTGATGGAGTTGGGATCACCAGGGGCCGCGAACCAGAGGATCGACATGCCAAGTGCGGCCAGGAGGGTGAAGAAGAAAATGCCAGGTTTTCGGGGGCCCGCTGCGTCCGCAAGGGATCCAAAAAACGGGCTGAGCAGGGCAATAGAGATCCCCGCTGTGGCCTGCACATAGCCCCAAATCGCCTGACCCTGAATGTCGTCGCCGACAACGGAGCCGGAGAAATACGGCGCAAACACAAAGATATTGATCAGGATGAAATAGGGGTTGAGGGCCCAGTCGTAGGCGAACCACCCGAACATGCCGCGTTTCCCGGTGGGAGTAGCGCCGGTCACGGTCATATGACCCCCCGGCTGCTCATGGGTCATCTGCTCTTCATATGCGCTGGTCAAACCACTGGCCTCATCTGTTGACAAAAAGAAGGCACCCTGACGGGGGGGCGCTGCATGCGATCTAAGAAAGCGGGGGAAACATAGCGGAAATACAGGGTTTTTCCCAATTCCCTAAAATTAGTATGCGCTTTCTAGACATTCCGCCCTACACCGTGAGCCAACAAGGGACTTCGCCCAAGCACTCAGTCAGCTTCCTCCCAAAAAGGCGCGGTTCTTCCCTGGAATATTTCTTTGGAGATAGAGATCATGGCGACCAAGACCCGCAAGACGAATAAGACAGCTAAGGCAAAAACCACAAAAGCAGAAGCAAAGCTTCCTTTGGCCCGCGACCTTTGGCTCGCAAGCCTTGGTTTTTATGGCCGGATCTATGACCAGACGGTCGAACGTGCAGAAAACGTGCGTACAGAAGCCAGCAAATTGTTCGACGAGCTTGTCGACCGTGGCACAACTGTCGAAACCGAAACCCGCAAAGCCTTGAAGGATGTCCGCATCGACACATCCGGCACGGTGGAAGAGCGTCTCCAGAAGCTCCGTGATGCGCTTCCAGAGCTTCCCAACTTCCCTGAAATGCCTGAACTGCCGCAGATCGCTCAGTTCTCCCAGTTCAAGTCTGCGCGTGTGCGTGGTCTTGAAGCTGAAGTTGAAGGCCTGACAAAAAAGGTCAATGCGCTGAGCCGTGCGAGCAAGGCCGCTAAATCCAACCGGACCCCGGCCCGCAAAGCTGCTTAACATTGCTTTGCGAGCATGAGCCGAACGGTGCTGTGGTTTACTACAGCACCGTTCGTGATTCTGCCCCTATGACATTCGTCCCACCCCATCGCAAAAATGGCTGGCCCCCGACGCGTTAGCACAGTCTAATTGCCGGGAAGTAGCGGCGCCCATCAGGGCAGGGTGCGCGTGGCGTTCGCGCACAGGGAAATGGGGAAGAGCATGTCAGTAAAATCATCAAACCGGGCGAAATCCGCCAGAACCAAATCGCCGGTTGATCGGGCGAGCGATCTGGCCCGGCAAATCTGGCTTGCAGGTATTGGCGCGTACGGACAGGCATTGGACGAAACCCAGGTGCAGGTGACGCGCCGCGTTGCAAAGGTAAGCAAAGAAACGACGAAGATTTTTGATGACCTGGTGTCGCGCGGAAATGATCTGGAGCAGCGACTGGGTGAGCTGGGGGCATTGGGAAAGATGGGCGCAGAGGCTGGCGCCCAGAAGCTCCGCCAGAGTGCCGAAATGTCTTTGTCCCTGGAAGATAGATTGGCGCGGATGCGCGATATGCTTGGGCTGGCGCCCTCAGGCAGCGGCGTCGAACTGAAGCTGGAAAAACTTCAGTCCGATTTGAATGTTCTGTCTGAAAAAGTGGATGCGTTGATCGATTTGCAGAGCGGGAATGCGAAGAAAAAACCCGTGGCGCGCAAGAAATCCCCGACGCGCAAAAAAGCCGCGGCCAAAAAGAAAACCGGCACCGCAAAGAGGAAAGCCCCCTCGAAGAAACCAGTTAAACGGACTTGAGGGATAGGGGCTTGAAATGAAGACCCGAGACCGCATTTTGCAAGCTAGTCTGGCTCTCTTCAATGAAGAGGGGGAAACCAATGTCTCAACCGTAGACATCGCCAACCAGGTGGATATTTCGCCGGGCAATCTCTACTACCATTTCAAAGGCAAAGACGCATTGATAGCAGCGCTTTATGAAGCGTTTGAAGAAGAAATGCGCATCGTCCTGACCGCACCGGTCGACACGCCGCTACGGGCCGAAGACAATTGGCTCTATTTCTACATTGTGTTTGAAGAAATTTTTGACTTCCGGTTTTTCTACCGCAATTTGACCGACCTGCTTACCCGCTATCCACTGATCAACACGCGCTTTCAGGACTTGCTGGAACGCAAGCAGGCGACGTGCATGGCGATGCTGTCAAACTTGGGGCAGCACGGCATTCTTGATATGCGGGTGCACGAAGTGGAACAGGCCAGCACCCGGCTGACGATGTTGCTGACATATTGGCTCAATTTCGAAGCCGTCCGCCATCCAGATGCATCCGGCCCTGACATTATCCACGGCGGCGTTTTCCACGTGTTGAGCCATATCGCCCCCTATTTTTCAGGCGGGCGCGAGGTCTTTACCGACGTTATCGCCACGCTTTACGAAGACCAGATGGCCGATGCTGCCAAAAGGCGGGGTCGCTAGGGTGTTTGGCGTGGACGTGGCCCATATTTGTGTAAGAAGGCTTGTTAAAACAAAGAACTAGAACACTTTATCGTTTTTGATGGAGAGTCATGCGCTGCGGCTCAAGTTCATGGTAGCCGCCCATAGCTTGAGTCAGACAAGCTATGGTCTACAGGCAAATTCAGAGTTTTAGCGTTGCATTTGCACTGAAGGCTTGCCAAGCCTCGCAAGAGTCACCATTTTATATTCATCGAATTTGCTTTGGGGCATAAGGACGGCTCCCGACCACACAATTACTGCTGGTCACGCTGCTTTCTCCAATGACTATTTGATACCTCGCACACGGGGTTCGTGTGACATTGAAGACCGGCGTAAGGACGCCGGACAGGAGAAAGACATGGCGACTGGTACAGTCAAATGGTTCAACCCCACAAAGGGGTATGGGTTTATTCAGCCAGACGACGGCGACACGGATGTATTCGTACACGTCTCTGCTGTTGAGCAAGCTGGACTCTCGGCGATCGACGAAAACCAGAAGGTTTCGTACGAACTCGAAACGGGTCGTAA
>CAZFHW010000094.1:7616-12041 GCA_964518885.1 uncultured Parvibaculum sp.
TCTCGGCGATCGACGAAAACCAGAAGGTTTCGTACGAACTCGAAACGGGTCGTAACGGCAAAACATCTGCAGTGGAATTGAAGCTTCTCTGAAGCTTGAAAATACGAGATAGGGTCGGGGGAACGCGCACGCGGTCTCCCGATTTGCGTTTGTGAGGCGCGATCTTCCCCGCGACGGGGCGTTGGGGTAAGGGACCCAGCAGGAGCCAAGAAAAATGTAGCTGCGGACCCTGCGTCAAGCCTGTCTTCGTTGTTCTTCTTGTTGACCCGCCGGGGCGTAGATGTATTTTCCATCGAAGGACAACAGAAGGAAGCCAGATCATGTTACAGCCGGTGAGCGAAACCGCCCTCACAGACATCATTGGGGCAGGCCCCACACATGCACCGGTTTACAAGACCCCGTCTGGGTTCGACCTGGCGAACAATAGCGCCTTCAAAACCGGTCAACCGTTCGATTACTACAAAACGCTGCGGGAAACGGCGCCCGCATCGTGGACGCCTATTCCTGAGGCATCTGGCTACTGGGCGATCACGCGTTATGACGATATCAAACGGATCGAACTTGATCCCGAAACCTTTTCATCCCAACGCGGCGGGATCAACATGGCCTATGGCCCGCCGGGAAAAAGACATGTCCGACTGCATGGCGCAGCGCTCAACACGCTGATTTGCCTTGACCGCCCTTTCCATGTCCCGCTGAGGATGCAACATCGCTCCTTTTTCACGCCGGACTATGTTGCCGAACTACGCAAAAAGGTGGAGGTCAAAGTCGATCAGCTGCTTGATGCCATGGAGCGCAAGGGACCGGTCGTCGATCTGGTGACCAGCTTCTCAGAACAGCTTCCGCTTTTTACTTTGTGTGAAATGCTCGGCGTTGACGAGAAGGACCGCCCCAAGATTATCCGCTGGATGTTCTATCTGGAAAGTGCTGGCCATATGTTTGCGGAGAAAGCGGCCGGGCGACGCATCAGCCCTCTTTTCCTAGCGAAGTTCTTGTGGAATGTGCGCGCGATGTTTCGCTTTGGCGAGCAGATTTTGCAGGACCGACGCAAGAACCCTCGCAACGACCTGCTCACCGCCATTGCAACAGCCAAGGTTGATGGCGAATTTCTATCGCAGGATTTTCTGGATGGAGCGTGGCTCCTCATTATTTTTGCGGGCAACGACACAACGCGCAATTCCTTGTCTGGCACGATGAAATTGCTGACAGAGTTTCCAGACCAAAAACAAAAACTGCTGGATAATCCATCCCTGATCCCATCCATGGTGCCTGAAGCCATTCGCATGGTCTCGCCCGTCATTCATATGCGCCGGACCTTGTTGAAAGACGCCGAAATTGCGGGACAGAAAATTGCTGAGGGTGAAAAGGTGATCATGTATTACGGGGCCGCCAACCGTGATCCTTCCGTCTTTTCCGATCCGGATCGTTTCGACATCGAGCGCGAAAACGCAGGCAACCATCTAGCCTTCGGCGCGGGGCCGCACGTCTGTCTGGGGCAGCGGATCGCCGCCATGCAGCTTGAAGTGGCCTATACAAAAATCCTCGAGCGTTTTCCAAACATTCAATGGACCGGTCATATCAGGCAGTCTCCGAATAATTTTGTGAACGCGATTTCCGAACTGGAAGTAAATCTCGGAACATAAGTTTTTACTCGGGCGACATTGCACAGAGACTTTGAGAGAAACTTTGAAGGATCAAAAATGAAGGATGGTTTGCTGCGCGCGGACTGCGCAAGCTGCGCGGCTTTGTGCTGCGTGGGGCCCGCCTTTGATCATTCGGATTCTTTTGCGTATGACAAACCTGCAGGTGTGGCTTGCAGGAATTTGGGCTCCAATGACCGTTGTGGTATTCACCCACAACTGGAGCAGCGTGGTTTTGCCGGGTGTGTGTGGTTTGACTGTCTGGGGGCCGGACAGCGCGTCACCCAGGAATTGTTCGAAGGTCGCTCTTGGCGGGATCATCCCGAGCTCAGCCGCTCAATGTTTGATGCTTTTCGGGCAATGCGCCTGGTGCACGAATTTCTGTCATTGCTACAGACTGCGGACCAACTTCCGCTGACCTCTCAACAAGCCGAGAAGCAAGACGCGTTGTTGCGAGTTTTGGATCCGCCTCAGGGCTGGTCAACCCAGACCCTGATCGCATTTGAGCAGAGTGATACCCCAACAGCCGTCCGGGAATTTCTCACCACTTTGCGCGGACATGTGGGCGCCGAACGGTGAAAACAACCGGCCGATCATGTCACTTGCGACCAAACATTATGCATCCTTAACTAGACTCGCGACCTCAATCTTCGTCGACCGTAGAAGAGCAGTGTCACAATCGACACCAATGCCCAAATTCCCTCTAAAAGAACGAAGGGGTAAAAGGCGATCAGCCAGGAAGCATAGGCGGCGATTGTCGCCCCAACGAAGTTGAACGCAGGGTAAAGCCAACCTTCGACGGAGAGGGCATTGAGTAAATTGAGTGCGAAGGCCAGCAAAAGAATGAACACGCCAACGGTGGCGACAATTTCAGGGTTGCTCATCTCGGTTCCTCTAGTCACTTTCATATGCGGAATTGAGAGGCATCTTCATTCCTTCTCAGCGAAACGCGCCTGTAGATAGCGATGCAGTTTCCAATTGCATTCTTCCAGATGACTGAGGGGCCCGGACTGGTATGACGAAGTGCCAAGTCCCCGTTGGACGCCTTCGCAAACAGGAATGTCCTCAAGATGGATCTCTCGCACCGCTTCCGTAACCATTGCGACGACTTCCGCATCATCGGCTAGTTCTTGTGGCAACAGAATATGAATACGAAGAAGGAAACGATCCTTTTTGATCCCGCTCAATTCGTACCACCCCCCAAAGGGAGCATCGCCTTCCTGAAAGAAAAACAAAGTCAGCGGGAAAATGCAGCCAGCAACGAAGTGAACATCCTCATCAGATTTGGGCGGGTTTTCCAAAAGAGCGAAAGCCCCCTCAAGGTCGGACGCGTAGGTTCCCAACCCAGGGTTTGAAAGCTGCAGCGATCCCGCATGTGGGCCGATATGGTGATAGGACTCCAGAAAGTTCTCAACCATAACTTTCCAGTTCCAGGGAGATTCAAATTCCAGGGTCGCAACAGAAACCATGCTGGCAGGGTCGGCCGCGTTCAGGCGCTCTGAGAGGGGTTCCAACTGAGGGGCGAGGGGCTGAGCGTCGCCAGAGAGGTTGACAAAAATCCAGCCGTTCCAAATTTCATGCCGGATGTGAGGGAGGCTGCAATTGGCCGGGTCAAAAACACTTGAGTTTTTCATGCCCGGCGCAGAGGCAAGCTTGCCATTCATGTTGAAGCGCCAAAGATGATACGGACAGGTGAGAGACTTGGTATTACCGGTCCCTTCAACGACCGGCATCGCACGATGGCGGCAGACCCGGGATAGCACATGAAGCTCACCCTCAAGGTCGCGGGTGACAACAAGAAGTTCATTGAGCACATCGACGGTTCGGTAGTCGCCCGGCGCGCTGGTGTCATTGACGCGCCCAACCGGCAGCCATCCCGCTTTCAGAACGTGCGTGGCTTCATCCTGAAAGACACCGGCGTCGAGGTAGGCGGTGGAGGGTAGGGCCCAGGCTGCGTTCGGGTCGCTGCTTACGGATGAATAGACTTGGCGTGTCGTGGTCATGGAAGCGTCTTTCTTTTAGGTCATTTGACCTAAATAATGAATTGACGCCGTGCAAAGTCAAGAATATTCTTGAGGAGATGAAAAATGTGACCAAAACAAATCAAGAGCGCCTGGATGCAGGTGGGCTCAAACAAACCCGGCAGCAAAGGAAGCGCAGTCAAATTTTCCAAGCCGGTAAAGAGATGTTGATCGATGACGGTGCGGCCCTGCTGACCATGCGTCGACTGGCTGAAAAACTGCAGATGAGCCTCGGCAATCTCCAGTACTATTTTTCTACAAGAGATGAGTTGTTTCAGGCGCTGATTGAACATTTGTGCATCGATTATCAAGAACGGATGGGCGATCATCTCGACGAAAAAAGCGATCCAACAGAGCGTCTCAGTGCGCTTGCCGATTTTATGGTTTCGGACTTCCGCACGGCGGAGGGCTCGATTGTCTTTTGGGAGTTATGGGCTTTATCTGCGCACAACAAACCCATAGCGGACGCAGTCAACCATCTGCACGAACTTGAGCGTCAAGCCATAGAGAAGCTCATTCGTGCAATTGCGCCAAAATTGTCGAGATCCGAAATTCAAGGACGGGCAATAGCGATCGCATCAATGTTTGAAGGCGTCGGTCTCTATGTTGGTGTTGGCCGCCCGCTGGAGAAAAACCACAAAACTGTCGCACGGCACTTGAAAGCCGCCGCCTTGGCCATCGCGATGAGAGGCTAACAAACAAGAAGCATCCAGAAAGACCTAGATTTCGAGCTTTCTGGCGGTCAGATGTGAGACTTGAAAAAT
>CAZFHW010000095.1:0-11949 GCA_964518885.1 uncultured Parvibaculum sp.
ATCTGGCAGATATCCATGCTCGGTCTCATCGGTGTGGGTGCGGAGCTGCTTATCTAGAAGACCTATTCCAACCCGCGCCTTGGGGATCAGGGTACGTGTCAATCCTCAAACGGGTCACGCATCAAGATCGTGTCGTCGCGCTCCGGCGAGGTAGACAGCAGCGCCACGGGGCACTCAATCAACTCTTCCACGTAGCGCACATATTTAACCGCAGCAGCAGGCAAGTCCGCCCAGCTGCGCGCGCCATAGGTGCTTTCTGACCAGCCCTCAAGTTCTTCATAGATCGGAACCACACGCGCCTGTAACGCGGGCGTTGACGGCAGATAATCGATGCGTTTGCCGTCCAGCTCGTAGGCCACACAGACTTTCAGTGTTTTAAAACCATCCAGCACGTCCAGCTTGGTGAGCGCAATGCCCTGCATGCCATTGATCTTGAGCGCCTGATTGACCAGCACCGCATCAAACCATCCGCAGCGGCGTTTGCGACCGGTCACGGTGCCAAACTCGTGGCCCCGCTCTCCCAGCCGTTGGCCATTTTCATCTTCAAGCTCAGTGGGAAACGGTCCTTCGCCCACCCGCGTGGTGTATGCCTTGGTGATGCCCAGCACATATTCAACCGCAGACGGCCCCATACCGGAACCCGTCGCCGCCTGCCCTGCCACCACATTGGACGACGTCACAAACGGATAAGTCCCGTGATCAATGTCGAGCAGTGTGCCCTGGGCGCCTTCAAAGAGAATGCGCTTACCGGCCTTGCGGGCATCGGCGAGATAGCGCCAGACCACATCCATGTGCGGCAAAATCCGGGGGCTCACGTCCAGCAGCGCGTCGATGATCGGCTGCGCCTCTAGTTCTTCTTTGCCCAGGCCCCGCCGCAACGCATTGTGATGGTGCAGCAGTTTTTCCACTTTGTCAGGCAACGTGTCAGGGTCGGCGAGATCCATCACCCGAATAGCACGACGCCCCACCTTGTCCTCGTAGGCTGGGCCAATGCCCCGCTTGGTTGTCCCGATCTTGGTGCCTTTGCTAGAAGTCTCGCGAATGACGTCCAGTTCCTGGTGAACAGGCAGGATGAGGCAGGCGTTCTCGGCAATCTTGAGATTGTCCGGTGTCACCACCACGCCTTGTTTGGCCAGCTTGTCGATTTCCGACACCAGCGCCCAGGGATCAATCACCACGCCACTGCCCAGCACCGACATTTTGCCACCGCGCACAATGCCCGACGGCAGCAGCGAGAGCTTGTAAGTCACCCCATTAATGACGAGCGTATGGCCAGCATTGTGACCACCCTGAAAGCGCACCACCACGTCTGCCCGCTCCGACAGCCAATCCACAATCTTGCCCTTGCCTTCGTCGCCCCATTGGGAACCAACGACCGCTACATTCGCCATGAGAATCACCGATTTTTAGGGCTTCAAGGGCCCCTAGACACAAAGAAAGCCCCCGAGCTGATTACCAGCCGGGGACTTTCATAGCTTTTACTCTCTTGTTGCGCTCAAGGGAAGTAGCAACCGTGTTGCAAGGCCGACTCTCCCCGAATTGACCGAAAACAGACGTCTGAACGCTGAGAACGCCCCCCCCCAAACCTGCGAATCAAACAATTCGAAACAGGCCTGCCTCAGACCTCCAGGTGGACTTCGGTGATCCCATGAATGAACTTGTCGGCCTGCCCGGTAATCGCGTTTTGCAGTATCGGGAGCTGCACAAGCCAGGGGGCCACTGCCCGCAGCGTCCGCATCATAAGCCCCTTCGAGCGAAGCAACCGGGGGGGTCTCGCCTGCAAAGCCTGGCAGGGAACAATCTCTTTCATCCGCTCTTCCTGTGTGCGCGCGCAGGCAATATCCACCGCAGCATCTGAAACCCGCAACGCTGGCACCAAATGATTAGCCGCCACCACGGCGTCACGCAGCGCCACGTTGCCCCCCTGAGCACCGACCGGCGACATCGTGTGAGCAGCATCACCAATCACTAAAACGCCCGGCCGCCACCATTCGTCCGCCCGATTGACCTGCACATTAAGCACGGTGAAGCCTGCCAGCTTGTCCCTATTATCTCTCAGAAAGGGACCAACAACCGGTGGCACACGGTCCGCCAGCTCTTCAATCCATTGATCAAGCCCATGCGCCCGAAGGTCGCCAAATCCGCCTTTATCAATCAGCGCGGCGATTTGCAGGTCGCCAAACGGGTTTTGAAAACCCAGCGTCAGCGCACGGTCTGCAACGACGCCAAAAGCATCCCCATCTGCCATCGACGGAGGCCAGGGAAACCGCCCCCAGAAAACATCGAAATCTTCCTTGCGCGCAATCTTGGAAGGGAGTTGTGCAAGTTTGAGAGTTGCCGATGTACGCCCATCCGCACCGACCACCAAACGCGCCCGAATCTCCCGTTCTTCGCCGTCAACTTTCAGGTGCGCGCCGACAAAGCGCCCTTCTTCTTCAATCAACCCATGCAGATTAGCCTTCATCCAGAGTTGGAAGCCCGGAAATTTGGCAGCCTCGTCGGCCATCATCTGCAGGAAGTGGGGTTGCGAGATCATGATCGGCAGCGTGTCGGGTATGCTGTCGGGCGCTATGCTGACAACGCGTTTCCCCTCCAGCCAGAAATCCATCGACCGCACCTGGGTCTGCGGCACAGATCGGAACGCCTCCATCAAACCCATCTGTCGGATGACATCTTTCCCGCCCGGCATCAGGCCCTCGCCCCGGAAGGCGCGTTCAAAATCTTCGTGTCGCTCGGCCAGCACCACACCATACCCATTGCGCGCCAGCAGATAGGACAAGGCCACACCCGCCGGACCACCTCCGACCACGAGAACATCTGTATGAATTGTTTTGGTCATTACATGAGTATGCAAAAGCCTCACTGCTCGTGCAAACAAGAAAAGGCCCCGCAAAGAGGGCCTTTTCCACAACTATGCCTGCTCAGGCTGAAACTAGAATGCGAGCGCTTTTGCCTGCTTCACGTGAGGGATCGATTCCACTGCTTTCAGACAATCTTCGCTAAGGGGCTGATCCAGCTCGATCAACGCAATAGCATCTTCACCTTTTCCACCTCGCCCGAGGCGGAAATTGGCGATATTAACGCCGGAATTACCCAGCACCATGCCAAGGGCGCCGATGAAACCAGGCTTGTCTTCGTTCGTGACATATAACATGTGGGCGCCAAGCTCGGCCTCCATGTTAATGCCCTTCACCTGGATCAGACGCGGCTTGCCGTCAGAGAACACCGTGCCCGCGACCGAGCGTTCCTGACGCTCTGTTTTCACCGTCAGGCGAATGTAGGTCTCAAACGCCCCGCGGGGTTCTTCGCGCCGCACTTCGGTGAGCTCAATGTCGCGTTCCTTCGCGATCACCGGCGCAGACACCATATTCACGTCTGCGAGCAGCGGCTTTAGCAGGCCACACAGCGCCGCATTGGTCAGCGCCCGTGTGTTGAGCCCGCTTACTTCACCTTCATATTCAATAATGACTTCCTTGATGCCCGTTTCGGTCAGCTGCCCGGCAAAGGAGCCAAGCTGTTCTGCCAACGTCACATAAGGAGCCAGCTTCGGTGCTTCTTCTGCAGAAATCGAGGGCATGTTGATGGCGTTCGTCACCGCACCTGTGAGCAAATAGTCGGCCATCTGATCAGCCACCTGCAACGCCACATTCTCCTGTGCTTCCGACGTGGAAGCGCCGAGATGCGGTGTGCAAATCACATTTGCCATGCCGAACAGAGCGTTCTCTTTGGCTGGTTCCACTTCGAACACATCCAACGCCGCCCCGGCGACCTTGCCGCTTTCCAGTGCTGCTTTGAGATCCGCTTCAACAATGAGGCCACCACGTGCGCAATTGATGATCCGCACGCCGTCTTTCATTTTCGCAAAAGCAGCGGCATCAATAATGTTGCGGGTCTTGTCCGTCAGCGGTGTGTGCAGGGTAATAAAATCAGCCCGCGCGAAAAGAACATCAAGCTCGACCTTCTCAACGCCAATATCGGCAGCACGTTCCGGGGTCAGGAAGGGGTCGAACGCAACCACTTTCATCCGCAGACCCAGCGCCCGATCCGCAGCGATAGAACCGATATTACCGCAACCGATGACGCCCAACGTTTTGGCCGTGAGTTCAACGCCCATGAACTTGGACTTTTCCCACTTGCCAGCATGCGTGGAGGCACTGGCTTCGGGAATCTGGCGGGCCAGAGCCGTCATCATGGAAATGGCGTGCTCGGCGGTGGTGATGGAATTACCAAACGGCGTGTTCATCACAATGATCCCGGCAGCCGTGGCGGCTGGCAGATCAACATTGTCGACACCAATACCGGCCCGACCCACAACCTTCAGCTTTTTTGCAGCCGCAATCACCGGCGGCGTTACCTTGGTGGCAGACCGAATGGCCAGACCATCATAGTCGCCAATGATTTTAATCAGCTCATCACGATCAAGGCCGACCTTCACGTCAACTTCGATACCGCGGTCTTCAAAAATTTTGGCTGCAGCGGGGCTCAACTTGTCAGAAATCAATACCTTGGGCATGAAACCAACTCCGTCATTAAAAAAGAAAAAGGGGGAGAGCGGACGCACCGCTCTCATATGGTTTTTGAAGCCGCTGCTTAAGCGGGAGCAAGCTCACTGCATGCCTGAGCAAAGGCCCAATCAAGCCAAGGAACAAGCGCCTGCAAGTCAGATGTCTCGATGGTCGATCCTGCCCAGATACGAAGACCCGCCGGTGCATCCCGGTAAGCCCCAATGTCATAGGCAATGCCTTCGCCATCCAAAAGCGATACGATTTTCTTGGCGATCGCAGCTTGAACATCATCCGGCAATGCCGTCACGCGTTCGTCCACCACTTTGAGGCAGACAGAGGTGCTGGAGCGTGTTGCCACATCGACATTCAGGAAATCAACCCAGGCGGTGCGGCTGACCCAGTCAGCAAGAACTGCCAGATTGCCATCGGCGCGTGCCACAAGACTAGGCAGGCCACCAATCGATTCCGCCCACTTCATCGTGTCGAGATAGTCTTCGACACACAACATGGAAGGTGTGTTGATGGTCTCGCCCTTGAAGATACCCTCAATAAGCTTACCGCCCTTGGTCAGCCGGAAAATCTTCGGCAGTGGCCAAGCCGGTGTGTAGTTTTCAAGGCGTTCAACAGCCCGCGGGGAAAGAATGAGAATGCCATGAGCAGCCTCGCCCCCCATCACTTTCTGCCAGGAGAAAGTCGTGACATCGAGCTTGGACCAGGGAAGCTGCATCGCGAAAGCCGCCGATGTCGCATCACACAAGGTCAGTCCATCACGGTCAGCGGGGATCCAGTCCCCGTTGGGAACCCGCACGCCAGACGTTGTGCCGTTCCAGGTAAAAACCACATCGCGGGAAAAATCCACTGCGCCCAGATCCGGAAGCTCGCCGTAGCCAGCCTCAAGTTTGCGCACATCTTCAAGCTTCAGCTGCTTAGCAACATCCGTAACCCAGCCAGAGCCAAAGCTCTCCCAGGCCATCATATCCACGCCGCGCGCACCCAGAAGCGACCACATGGCCATTTCCATCGCGCCCGTGTCGGAGGCGGCAACAATACCGATGCGGTAATCGTCCGGCACACCCAGAATGGCGCGCGTGCGATCAATCGCTTCAGCGAGTTTGGCTTTACCCGGCTTCGAGCGATGGCTCCGGCCAAGACAAGCATCTTGAAGGTTTTGGAGGGTCCATCCGGGGCGCTTCGCGCACGGGCCGGAGGAAAAGTTTGGGTTGGCCGGACGCATTGTCGGCCGATCTAGTGTCGTCGTCATTATCTGTATCTATCCTCACAGATAGTCGCCTCTCGGTGGGGAGAGGTGGCCCGCCGCCGATATAGGCCTCAGCGTGGATGGTGTCAACAGCCCATCATCACCGCTTGATATCCCGCCCAAAAAAGCAGTTTCAGGGAAAACACCCGCTTAATATCTTGAAAGGAAATGGCACCGGAAACACACAAAGAAGGGTTGCGGTTGCCCGCCGATAAGGCGACGGTGCGGACACTCGGTTATGCTCTCTCGCCGGGTTTGAACCCCAAACCGGACGCCAGTTTGACCCATGAAGTATCGTGCACTGCCTTGCCAACGGCCTCTTTTCGATATTCCCGAACATGTCGCTTATTTAAATTGCGCCTATATGTCGCCGCTTATGACCAGCGTTGCTCAGGCAGGCGAAGAGGCAATCCAGGCCAAGCGCCATCCGTGGGGCACAGGATCAGAAGATTTTTTCACCACCTCCGAAGAAACCCGCGGGCTCTTTGCCAGCCTGATAGGAGCGCGGTCTGACGACATCGCCATCGTGCCTGCGGCTTCCTATGGCATTGCGACGGCGGCGGCAAACATTCCTCTCAAAGCCCATGAAGAGATCTTGGTTCTTGCTGAACAATTCCCCTCCAATATCTATTCATGGGAACGTCTCGCGCGAGAAAACAACGCCTCCGTCCGAACCGTCGCCGCCCCTGCCAAGACCGAGCGAGGGCCCGACTGGACGCCCGCTATTCTCGACGCAATATCAGAGCGCACGCGCATCGTCGCCCTCCCCCATTGCCATTGGACAGACGGCGCCTTAATCGATCTCAAAACCGTATCGGAGAAGGCAAAAACTGTTGGCGCCGCCTTGGTGCTCGACCTGTCGCAATCTCTGGGCGCCTTGCCGATCAATGTCGCGGAAATTGATCCTGATTTTCTCGTAGCCCCTACCTACAAGTGGCTGATGGGGCCCTACGCAATGGGCTTTCTCTATGTCGCCCCCCGGTGGCACGACGGCAGACCCCTGGAAGAAAACTGGATCGTGCGCAAAGGGTCACAGAATTTTGCAGGCCTGGTCGACTACGAAGACGCCTATCAACCTGGCGCGCAGCGCTTCGACATGGGCGAGCGGGCAAATTTTCAACTCATGCCCATGGCAAAACGCGCGCTTGAACAAATTCTCGACTGGGGTGTCGAAAACATTGCAGCGACCCTGCGCACCAAAACCGACACGCTGGCAGCGCGCGCCAACGAGCTGGGCCTCCTGACAAGCGCGCCCGACCTGCGGGCGCCTCATTTTCTCGGCGTCCGCTTTCCAGGGGAAACCCCCAATGGGCTCTTGCAACATCTGGCTGGTCGCAACGTTTACGTAAGCCTGCGCGGCACGTCCATGCGGGTGACCCCCCATCTCTACAACAATGAAGAGGACACAGATCGCCTGTTCAGTGCTCTGGAGGAATGCCTGTGAGTCTCAAGCAACATAGTCCCGCTGATTATCGCGACCTTGGCCTGCTGGCACTCCTGTGGGGTGGCGCTTTTGCCCTGACCGATATTGTCGTCGAAACCATGAGCCCTGCCTGGTCCGTCTCAATCCGCATGTTTGTGTCTGCCGCCGTGTTAGCGCCCATGATGTTCATCAAACGAGAACCCCTGCCCCGGTCCCCTCAAATGTGGGGCTGGTTAACGGCCCTCGCACTTTGCGGTGGTCTCATTCCCTTTTTCCTGCTGACTTGGGGCATTGCCCTCATTCCCTCGGGCCGCGCTGCTATCCTTGTCGGCGTTATGCCGCTCATCACTCTTATTCTGGCGCGCATTTTCATCCCCGGAGAAACCCTCACGCCCGCGCGCTTTGCAGGCTTCCTGATCGGGCTCCTGGGCTTGGCCATTGTTGTCGACCCAAGCAAGGGATTGGCGAGTTCGGGCGACGACATCCCGCTCCTTGGCGAAGGGTTGGTTCTCGCAGCAGCCTTCTTCTTTGCAGCCAACGCCATCATCGCCAGACGCGCACCACCTGCACCGCTTTACACCAAAGCCTGCCTCACCACCGGGCTGGCGGGTCTCATCATGCTGCCCTTCGCATGGGGCCAGGCCCCATTGGACATTGAGGCCATATCCCTCAATTCCTGGATTGCCGTTGTCGTTCTGGGGGCTCTACCAATCGGCTATGCGACGGTCGTTTATTTTCGCGTAATCGAAAATGCAGGCCCTTCCTTCATGGCCATGACCAACTATCTGGTGCCGGTTCTGGCGCTTGTCCTTGGCGTCTTCTTTCTGGACGAAACGATTACCCTCGCCGCCCTCGGTGGCCTCACCATCATTCTGGGAGGCATAGCCCTGGCCGAGCTCAAACGGTGATTGTCCCTACCAGATAGTCCGCTGCCCGGCCGCGCATAATGACCCGGTCGCCATCAGCCGTACAAAACAGCGTGCCGCCTCGTTTAGAAATCTGCCGTGCGGTGATGTCCGGTTTTCCCAGACGTTTTGCCCAGAAGGGCACAATCGTCGTGTGCGCTGAGCCCGTGACGGGGTCCTCAGCAATACCCACATGAGGCGCGAAAAACCGTGAGGCACAATCCCAGCCAAGCCCTTCATCGCCTGGTGCTGTAGCGATCACCCCCATCTTGGCCTCCACACTAAATGTAGTGAGACGCGCAAGGTCAGGGGTGAGAGCAGCAACCGCGTGCATATCGTCAAAGACGGCGAGAAAATTCTTGCCTTTCAACACCATGACAGGCTTGGCGCCAAGAGCCTCCGTCAGCGCATCAGAGGCCATCGTGGGACGCGCTGGGTTTGCGGGGAAGTCCATCGCATAGAGATCGCCTTCCCGGCTGACCGTGAGCTCTCCACTCTTGGTCTGGAAACGAATGTCCGCGCCATCATATCCAAGATGCGCATACAGCACATGAGCCGAGGCCAGTGTTGCATGACCACACAACGGCACTTCTATGGAAGGGGTAAACCAGCGCAACTCATACCCCTGATCCACCGCCACAAAAAAAGCCGTCTCCGCCAGATTATTCTCCGCGGCGATCGCCAGCAGCTTGTCATCCGGCAACCAGCTCTCCAGCGGAACAACAGCCGCTGGATTTCCCTCAAACGGCTTGTCGGCAAACGCATCAACTTGGAACAGACTTAGATTGGTCATCGCTCAACTCCTTAGCGGTTGAGTGACATTTAGGCGTGACAGATCACAGATACAATCCTTATATTGTCATCATGACAATTTGGACATCAACAATCAAAGAGGGGTCCGGCCCCGCCTATAAGCGGATCGCCGACGCCCTTCACGAAGCGATCACATCAGGAACCCTCGCCCCCGGTGACCGCCTGCCTGCACACAGGGATCTCAGCTACCAACTCGATGTCAGCATCGGCACCATCACCCGCGCCTATAACCTTGCCGCGCGCCGCGGCGATGTAACAGCTGTTGTGGGGCGCGGCACCTATGTCAAAAGTACAAATGACCAGGCATCAGGGGCTCCGCTCAATCTGAGGATCAACCTGCCGGCCAATGTGGGTCAAGGCGTGGACATTGCAACAGCCCTTGCCCAAAGCTCGGCAGCCTCTTTCTTATCCTACATTCCTTTCGGGGGCGCAGAGCAGGACAAGGCAGCGGGGCGCGCCTACCTGACCCTGGGGGGTCTGAAAGATCTCGCCAGTGACCTTATCGTCACCGCCGGGGGCCAGCATGCCCTCACCACCGCCCTCATGGCCGCCACGAAACCCGGTGACCTCATCCTTTGCGAGCCCTTCACCTTTGGGGGGTTTCTTGATCTCGCTCGCTTAAGCGATCGGCGTGTCATGGCCGTTCCTGCGGACGCCCAGGGTATCCGCGCCGAGGCATTCGAGAAACTGTGTAAACAGCACCGCCCGGCGGCCGCTTTTCTAATGCCGACAGCACAGAACCCTACCGGCACCACTCTGCCCCTGAAACGCCGCAAATCCATTGCCAAGTCGGCCATCCGCCACGGCGTCCTGCTGATCGAAGATGGCCTGTATGACCCGTTTGTCAGCGATGCCCCACCGCCCCTCGTCACCTTCGCACCGGACCAGACCTTCTACATCGCATCGCTTTCCAAAACCCTCGCTCCTGGCCTGCGGGTGGGTTATCTCGCCTGCCCCCCCGCCTTGCGAGAGACCGCCAACGATCTTCAGCACCTGCTTGGCATGGGTCCCCCCATGGCCATGGCCAATATCGCAACCCAGCTGATCGAAAACGGTGCCGTGGCCCGCCTGGTAAAAAGACAAGTGGAGGAAATTGCCCGACGCCACACTTTGGCGCGAAAGATCTTTGACCCCGCGCGCATTCCGCAACAATCCGCAGCCCCTCATCTCTGGCTGGCATTACCCGACACATGGACGGCGGATGCCTTTGCCATGGCGGCAGAAACAGCAGGGGTCGTCATATCGCCCGCAAGTGACTTTTCCGCAGGGCCTGCGTCCAATCATATCCGTCTGGCACTGGGTGCGGCTCCCGACAGCAATACGCTCGAGAAAAGTCTCACGCTCCTGGCAAACCTGATGGATAAAGGGCCTGCACGCGCAAGCCGGTCGGTCTAACTCAATCCTCACCCTGAAAAGGATGCGCATGATTGAGCGGCCCATGGCCTTTTCCAAGGCCGGGTGCGGTCAGGATGGCTTCATGCACATAGTCACGCGCAATCGACACAGCGTCACGCATCGGAGCACCCTGGGAAAGAAACGCCGCGATAGCCGAGGCCAGCGTACAGCCCGTACCGTGGGTGTTGCGCGTCTCAATGCGAGGGCTCGACATGATCTCGATACTGTCCTGCGTCACCAGCACATCGTAGACGTCCGCGTCATTCCCATGTCCGCCCTTCACCAGAACCGCTTTAGGGCCAAGCCCGATCAGAGCATCACCAGCGCGTTTTTGATCATCCAGTGTTTCAACGGGCTTGCCCGTCAACGCTGCCGCTTCCGGCATATTGGGCGTGAGTATCGTAGCCATCGGCACAAGCAGGTTCCGCAGAGCCAGCATGGCATCATCTTCAAGCAGCACCGCCCCACCTGTCGCCACCATCACCGGGTCCACAACAAGATCGAGACCTGACCGCGCATCCAATTCCATCGCCACAGCTTCAATGACGGCGCTGGAATGCAGCATGCCGATCTTCACGACATCAGCGCCAATATCATCCAGCACCGCTTGCATCTGGGCCCTCACGAGGTCGGCCTCAAGGGGAAAAACCTGCGACACACCAAGCGTGTTCTGCACGGTAATCGCGCTAACCGCCGTTGCGGCATAGGCACCGAGCACCGTAATGGTTTTGATGTCTGCCTGAATGCCAGCGCCACCGCCACTGTCAGACCCGGCGACGACCAACACGCGCCCCATCAGCGGCCGATCACTGGCAGGCCCATCGGGAAGATCATTGTCGTTCATATTGTTCAGACTGCTTATTGTCAGACAGCGACCTGGGTGATCGCCGAAGTAATATCATCCACGACGGCCTCTACCAGCACCATGTCATCTCCCTCCGCCATAACGCGGATCAGAGGTTCGGTGCCTGATTTGCGCACAACAATACGCCCCGTGTCCCCCAACCGGGTCTCACCATCCTTGATCGCCTCTTTCACCAGAGCGTTCTCCAGCGGCGCGCCAGACTTATACCGAACGTTCTTCAAAAGCTGCGGCACCGGCTCGAAAAGATTACAGACCTCGCTCACCTGCTTACCCGTCGTCTGCACCACAGCGAGAACCTGAAGCGCTGCAATCAGGCCATCTCCCGTCGTCGCAAAATCAGAAAGCACAATGTGGCCAGACTGCTCACCACCGACGTTAAACCCGTGCGCCCGCATATGTTCAACCACATATCGGTCACCCACCTGCGTGCGGGCGAGTTCAAGGCCCAGGCTTTCAAGGTAGCGTTCAAGAGACAGGTTGGACATGACCGTGGAGACAATGCCCGGGCCAGACAGAATGTCCTGTTCTTTCCAGAACCAGGCCACCAGTGCCATGATCTGATCACCATCGATCAGTTCACCATTCTCATCAGCGATAATTACCCGGTCGGCATCCCCATCAAGCGCAATGCCAATGTCAGCGCGACGCTCACGCACCAGTTGGCACATGCGTTCGGGCGCAGTGGAACCACAACCGGCATTGATGTTCGTCCCATCAGGCTCAACGCCAATGCTCACCACTTCAGCGCCCAATTCCCACAGAGCTGTAGGGGCCACCTTGTAGGC
>CAZFHW010000096.1:0-6602 GCA_964518885.1 uncultured Parvibaculum sp.
CGCCCATAGAAACGAGCGAAATGCTTTCAACACCGGCACCAATGGCAATCGGCACCCCATTATTCACGATGGTGTTGGCAGCCATGGCAATGGTCTGCAGGCCGGATGAGCAGAACCGGTTAACGGTGGTGCCCGATGTGGTGACGGGGCAGCCAGCAGCGAGTGCTGAGAGACGACCAACATTCATGCCGGTTGCGCCTTCTGGGTTGCCACAGCCCATGATCACATCTTCAACATCGCCTGGCTCAATGCCTGCACGCTCAATGGCATGCTTGACGACGTGGCCACCCATGGCAGAGCCATGTGTGATGTTAAATCCGCCGCGACCGGCTTTAGCCAATCCGGTCCGTGCGGTGGATACGATGACTGCTTCTCTCGACATGTAGGTCTCCTTCGAGTTTCTCAACCTGTTATGGCGCCATTTGGCACGTCTGTTGCCAAAAGCCTACCTGGTCGCAGATTTCCTTACGGAATCTCCGACTCCCGGCCAGTTGGGCGGCACATTAACCGCCCCGGCGCGGTTTTGGGAGTCAATTTCGCAACACGTTGTTTCACAGTTGAACAACGCAGAACCGGGCTGGGCAGCGCTCCGCCCCAAAGAAGTCTCAATTTGGCCGCTGCAATGCCCCGAGCTGGCCGTTCACCTGCCCAAATTCCTTGAGAATGTAGACACGCTCCAACAGGGAAGAGCCCTTTGAGGGAGTCGTTTTTAGGAGAGTGATATGACAGGTCAGACCGTTTTCGCATTTGCAGCCGTTTTAGCGCTTCTGAGCGCCCCCGCCGGAGCTGCAACCCCACCCGTTGAGGTCAGTGCCGAGGCCATTGCTGCCCGCCCGGCCTCTATCCTCATCACGGTGCAACACTCTCCCCTGGCACAGCCGGTCGCCTATCTGGACCATGATTTGTCCGCGGGAGACGTCACGCATTTCCCGGTCTATTTTGCGCCCGGCGAGACCCGCCCCAGCGAAGAAGCCCTGCTGGCTCTCGCGGCGCTGGCGGATGAAACCGCCGTGAACGCCTCCCTTCTCCTGACCGTCACAGCGACGCCCAGCAATGGGGTAAGCACCGACATGCAGGAAGCCCGCGCGGTCAGTGTCTTCAACATGCTCAGCACCCTGGGTGTGCCTATGCGTGCCATGGCTCTGGACCTCGTCGGTGAGGAAGAAACCCAAGGTCCGTCGGACATGCTGGCCAACGCCATCTAGTCAGCCGCCAGGCAATCGGACTGCCCTAGACGGGGCTACCAATGGCGATCTCATAGCCATCTGGGTCACGCACATAGAATTCTTCGATGCCATAAGGCTGCTTGACGACGTCGGTCACCTCAACGCCCCGACTTTTCAGGCGGCCATGCATTTCTCTCGCCGACGGGAAGGTGAGATAGAACACTGTGTCTGCATAATGCGGCCTGCTTTGCCTTTCTTCCGGGCTGATAATGTCCTTGGCGTTCAACATCAGACCCCCACCGCCTGCGTGACGCAGGTTCGCCCATGTGGTTGCCCCCTCTGCCTCCATTTTCCGATCCACTTCAAATCCCAGCTCCTCGTAAAACGCGATGGCGCGCTCGACACTTGAGACATTAAGCAAGGGCACGAGATCTACTGGCCTGGACATGGGGACACCTATGTTTTAGCGGGTTTCTGATGGCTTTTAGGTCAGGAAACTCAGAACTCAAACGCGGTACATCTCCCACTCTACCCCCATCCCACCGGCATTTAGCTATGGGTATTTCCGGCGCAGATCGTCGGTCTGGCCCTTCCTTCTCCGCGTACTTGAGGGTAGACAGGGCGCAGCGCTCGCCTCGCGTACAGGAGTACCCCCTTTCATGACCCTTTCTGCCGGTTTTGAGCAATTTGTCGGCCCGATCTCTTATGAACGCGGGGAGGACAACCTGAAGCTCTCCTTCACCATTGCCGATCATCACCTGAACAGTGACGGTTTTCTGCATGGCGGCATGATGATGACGCTGGCCAGTGCGGTGCTGGGACAATTGGCCCGTGAAACGGCGGACGGGTCTCCAACCGCGCCACTGTCGGTCAATTGCGACTTTGTGGGACCGGGCCCGGCCGGTGCTGCCGTCACCGGAACAGCGGAGGTTACGCGCAGGACCCGCACGGTGCTTTTTGTCTCCGCCGAACTGCGCGCAGGAGACAAGCTGATGATGACGGCAACAGGCGTCTACCGGATCGGTCAGGAGCCATGAGCAACACCGCCGTTCCTGCTGGATATGTCGCGCAAGACCTTATCGATCCGTTTGAGAAGTTTGTCGGGCCGATTTTTGAACGGGACGAGGACGGTCAGCGGGTCACCGCCTTCCGTGTCGATGAACGCCATCTGGGCGCGGATGGCACCCACATACATGAAGGGCAGATGATGGCCTTCGCTGATGCGTCGCTGGGGTGCACCGCCTATTGGGACAATGACCACACGCCCTGCGTGACGCTTTCGGTACAGGTGAGTTTCCTCGCCTTCCCCAAGCTTGGTGATCTGGTGGAATGCCGGGCGCGCTTTACGCGCAAAACCCGGTCCGTGCTGTTTGTCGAAGCCCACTTCACCGTGGCGGACGCGCTGGTTATGACAGCGACCAGCCTGTGGAAGGTGTTGGGCGCGAAGTAGCTAGAGATCCTCGAACTTTTTCGGGATCGCCATCAGCTCCTGGAATTCAGGATCGCGCTTCTCGCCCTGAGCGGTGAAACTCTCCGCCATATCGCCGGACTGGAACATGCCCGTCTGCCACACGGCAATGTGCTTCAGCGCGTCCCCCAAGGAATGATCGCGACCATAGTTCAGCATTTCCTTTGAGCCCCAGACGGCCAGCGGTGACTTGGCCGCAATCTCTGTGGCGTGGCCCATCACGGCTTCCATCATCTCATCTTGAGTGTCGAAGACCTGGTTCACAAAACCGCATGCCTTGGCTTCGTCGGCAAACATGCGACGCCCGGTGAAGGCAAGTTCGCGCACCAACCCTTGCGGCATCACATAGCCCATGCGCGGGAAGGTGCCGACATCTGCGGTCATGCCGATATTGATTTCGGCAATGCAGAAGAACGCGTCCTTGGTGCAGTAGCGCATGTCGGCGGCACTGGTGAAATCCATGCCGCCCCCGACGCAAGCCCCATTGATGGCCACCAGAACCGGCATCCGGGCTTCTTCCAGACAGGAGAATGTTTTTTGCAGCATCAGGACCGTCTGCATCATGCGTTCGCGACGGCGACCAGCCTCAATATGACTTTGATCCGGACCGCCCCCAAAAACCGAAAGGTCCATGCCAGCGGAGAAATGTTTGCCCTGGGCTGAGATGACAATCACCCGGGCACGGGCATTTTCGTCAATGTCGCGCACGATGGCGGGCAGCTCGTTCCAGAACGTCTTGTTCATGGCGTTGGCGACCTGTGGCCGGGCCAGACGGATATGCGCGATATGGTCTTTGATCTCCACATCAAAACATTCGTGGGTCTGGCTTTGCTCATTGGCGGCTGTCTGGCTCATCTGTCGCTCCTAATTTGTTTTTCTCAACGTCGGGGCAAAAACCGCCAACCAAGGGCGCCACTATAAGCTTTTCTTTCCGGCCAAGGTGTGCATTTGTGTGCACAAAGCTGATCGGAAGTGGTCAATCAGGCACCTGCAATGGCTTGAGTTCTGGGGCTTTGCCTGCTCTGCTGTGGCCAACAAAAACGGAGGCGTCTCATGGCGATCAATTACGACGACATCATGCAACTGAAATCTGAAGGTCAGGAATTCACCTATGGCGACCGGGAGACCATGCTCTACGCACTCGGCGTCGGCTTTGGCAATGATCCGCTGGATGCCAAGGAACTGCCCTTCGTCTATGAAAAAGACCTTGTGACCATTCCCACCATGTCATCGGTCATCGCCTGGGGCGCTGGCAACATGGCGAAAAGCGGCATCAACTACGCCATGGTTGTGCACGGCGAACAGAAACTCACCATGCACAAGCCGCTGCCTGTCGGCACAACCATTGTGGTGGACAGCAAAGTGATCGGCGCCTGGGACAAGGGCGCAGACAAAGGCGCTTTGATCGCCAGCGAAACCAATATCCGCGACAAAGCCACCGGCGACGCTCTGTGCACCATGCTGTCGACAACGTTTGCCCGTGGCGATGGTGGCTTTGGCGGCCCGACCGAAGGCGCGCCTGTTCCCCATGCCATTCCAGAGCGGGCACCGGACCAGTCCTTTGATGCGGTGACCACGCCGGGACAGGCTCTGCTCTACCGCCTGTCGGGTGACCGCAACCCGCTTCATGCAGATCCGGAATTTGCCAAGGCGGTTGGGTTCCCTGCCCCCATCCTGCACGGGCTTTGCACCTATGGCACCTGCTGCCGGGCGATCATCAGCAATGTCTGTGACTATGACCCCAAGCAGATCACGGGCTTTGATGTGCGCTTCTCCTCACCGGTCTATCCGGGCGAGACGATCACCGTGGATACCTGGAAAGACGGCAATGTGCTTTCGTTCCGCGCCTATGTGAAAGCGCGTGACGTTATGGTCATCAATAATGGCAAATGCACGCTTGCGGGCTGATGCTGCTTAGGTTGACTTGCGCCGCTGGTGCATGAGCGCGTCCATCGCCTCATGCACCGCGGTGCTATACCCGGATTTAAGATAAGGGTCGACGACGGCCAGACAGGCCAGCGCCCCGTCGACCAACCGCTCTTCGCGGTCCGCCCAAGGTTCCGCCGCGCGGTCCATAAATGACACCCAACTGAACCAGATAAGAAATGAGTTGAGGGAGAGAAGCTCCAGCGTCTTTTTCTCCATCGGCTTCATATCGCCCTGGGCAATGAGGTCTGTGTACATGACGCCAAGAGCTGAGATGATTTCGTCCTGCATCGCCTGGATCATCTGTCCCAGCTCCGGGTCGCGACGTCCCAGACCGATCATGTCGGCAAAGAAGAAACGATGCTGCCAGAGCACCTCAATCGCTTTCACATAATCATGCGCCATCCGTTCGGCTGAAATAGGCTCGCCTGTCGGGTAAACCAGAGGCTCGGCAATGGCCTGCCTGATCTCTGGAAAGAGACCTCGGATGATTTCTTCCTTGTTGCGGAAATAATAGTAGAGATTACCGGGGCTGATGCCCGCTGCTGCGGCGATCTGATTGGTCGTCACATCGCTCGCGTTTTCCTCGTTAAACAGGCGACCCGCCGTGTGCAGGATCAGAGCGCGCGTGGCCTCGCCCTTTGCCTTCTTGAAAGCCGGTTCGGTTGTTTTTGTCGCTGATTTACTCATTGTACTCTGCTTAGCCGCGCGTGAGCCTTCTGTCACCCCTTGCGCCCCTGCATTTTAGAGCATACGCTCTAATTTAGAGTTTATGCTCTAAAGGGAAGGAAGTCCATGCTCAGCACGTCACTGCTCAACACCTCGTTGCTCAACACGATGGCCATCCGGGGTCGCGACGCCAATCTGCCGTTATGGCGCGGCAAAGCGCAAGCCTCCGGCGCCTGCGCCTATGACAGTGTGGTGATCAGCGGCAACGGCATTGGAGCGGCGGTACTTGCCGCCCGGCTCAACCGGTCGCCAGAGTTCGCGGGCCGGGTCGTTTTGGCAGCTCCCCCGGTCGCCGAAAGTCGACGCCTGATCAATGGGGTGACGCTTCGGGCGCGCAGCATCGACTATTACGCGGCGGCCCTTGGCATTAGCCGAGATGCTGTTCTTACAGCGATTTATGGGCCTGACTGGACGCAGGCAACCACCTACCGGCAGCGCGCTTCCTTGTGCCAAGTGTCAGGCGACAGCTACACGCTTCGCAAGCCTGCGACCTGGATGACCAGCGACAATGTCCGGACGGACCGAAGTCCCCGCGCGCCCCTCGCCTATGGTGTTCGCAATTCGCGCCTTGCTGGTGCGCTCGTCGCGCTGGCCAAGCGCGCAGGCGTCACCCATGTCGAAGAGAATATTACAGACTGGGCAGGCCTTCGCGCGTTAGCCCAGGGCTCTCGCCCGCTCATCGTCAACGCCAAACCCAAACCCCTTGCCGATACGGACACTGTGTGGGATGCCCCCGCACCAAAAGAGTTTGTGCTCGCGTCGCAGATTACCTTCACCGATCAGAACCGCGCGGCGAAGGGTGTCCTGGATAATCATGATGCGTTTGCCGCGTTCATTCACCGGGAAAAAGGGCTGGATATGTCTGTCCTGTTTCCGTTTCAGGACCCCCTGTCCCCCGAGGCCCGCTATTACGGCATTTTCTACCGCGTGATGAAAACCGGGTCTTTCGACAAGGAGCGCGAGTATGACGTTCTCACTGATGAAATCATTGGCGTCGGTGAGACCCTTGGCCTTGTACCGCATGATGTGGCTGAAACGATTGGCCGCGCCGCTGTTCCCTGCCTGCCGTGGCGGGGCTTGCAGAACCGGCAGAAAGACACGCTTGATCTTTCCTACATTTATTCAGGGGGCGCGCCGATCATTACCGGCGATGGCATGGTGCGTTCTGCTGTTGCTGCAACCGCTGCGGCCGAAGCCCTGCTAGAGGGCCGTGACCCTGTGCCTGATATGAACCGGGCCCTCAGACGCTACCGGTTTTTGAACTGGAGCCAGTGCCGAATGATGACCCACGCGCCAGCTCTCACCGCCAAGAT
>CAZFHW010000096.1:6702-11945 GCA_964518885.1 uncultured Parvibaculum sp.
AGCGACAGCATCGCGCCGCCATTTGCATCGGCCCAAAAGATGATGCGGTCCATGCCGAAGGCACGTTTGCCGCCAAATGCGCCGAGGAAATCATCATAAAACTTGGCACCTTTTTCAAGGTCGTTCGAGCCCAGTGTTGCGTATCCGATCATCGGAAAGTCTCCCTTGATGCCGGCTGGTTCATCCCGCCGGTCTTTAGATTAACGTACCAACAAAATAGACCATCGCAGGAGGAATACAATGTCATCTCGTCATCACAGTTTGCTTATCGCTCACGGTTCTCTGATTTTTATTTTGGGACTGATTGCTGGTGTGCCGTTTATCTGGGCGCTTGAGGCCGTCATGTCTGGCGGCGGAGCGGTCGAAGCAGAAGCACTGCGGGCCTGGCGCATGGCGCATCTTGAAGGCACGCTCAACGGGATGTTGATGATCGGTGTTGCCGCCGCCGCCAAACAGCTGACGCTCACCGGCAACCGTTCTGCGCTCATCACCTGGGGGCTGATTGCCACTGGCTGGGGCAACATTCTGGCTTCATTCGTGTCTGGCGCCACAGGGGGACGTGGTCTCGCCTTCACCGGCTTTGACTGGAACACGCTGACTTTCTCGCTGTTCATGATCGCCATTGTCGGCGTGATCCTGGCTATGGTGGTGCTCGCCATGGCCGGTTTTGCCGCTGCAAAGGCTGCCAAATAACATTCTTATGGTTTGGCAGAAATTGTCCTAGTAATGTCATTTCAGCCAAACCATTCCCCCGCTAGTTTCTCAAGGACATCACCTCAAGGAGCAGCCCCATGCGTATCGTCTTTTTTCTCTATGATGGCTTCACCGTGCTCGACGCGATCGGCCCCTATGAAACACTTTGTCGGTTGCCCGGCGCTGAAGTGAGTTTCGTTGCGAAAGAAGCGGGCCTGGTTGCCAACGATATTCGTCTTATCGATATCTACGCGCCGCAAAGCATCGACGAGGTAGACAGCGCAGACATTCTGGTCGTGCCCGGCGGCTTTGCCGACGAGGCGGTGCGCAACGATCCCCACCAGATGGACTGGATCAAGAAAATATCTCAAACGACGCAGGTGAATGCGTCGATCTGTACGGGGGCTTTGATTTTCGCCGCCGCTGGTCTGCTGACCGGCAAGACGGCCACCACCCATTGGGCCCGTTACGATGTACTTGAAAGCTATGGTGCGATCCCGGTTGCTGAACGCTGGGTCGATCATGGCGATATTATCACTGCCGCCGGTGTCTCTGCCGGGATTGATATGGGGCTGCACCTTTGTGCAAAACTAGCGGGCGAGGACTATGCCAAAGCCCTGCAGCTTGCCATTGAGTATGCGCCGGAACCGCCCTTCCAATCTGGGCGGGTGAGCGACGCCGCCCCAGAAATTATTGAACTGGTGGCAGCAACGATGGGCGGGGGAGAAAGTCCTCCTTCTCCCCGGCCCCTTCCCGCCCAGATGCACCGGGTCAGCCGCGGCGGCTGACCTCGCCCACAAGACCGGTGTTCATGGCGTTGAAGTCTGGCTTCATCACGTCGAGGTCAAAAAACCAGAGCAGCAGACCGGAGAAATCCTCTCCATGGACCAACCGGGTTCCGCCCTGCTCTGCCTCCAGCCGGAAAAAATGTTCCCCATCAAAAATGCCGGGGAACAGAAGTTTTCCTTTCCAGCGAAATTCCCGGTTGTCCTCGACAGCCAGGACGATCGGCGTGATTTCCATGTCACCAAAAGCCTGCGATGCAAACTGGATGGTCAAGGTCTCGCCAACCTGCATGGAACCCCGAATGGATGGCAAGAAGGGGTTCCAGCTTCCATAGTTCTCGAAGTCGGAGAGCACTGCCCACACTTGCTCCGGGCTCGCGTCAATGTGTACCTCGGTGGTCACTTGTTGCGAAGGGGCGAATGCCCACCCGACCACCAGCAAGGCTCCTAATCCCACGATACTTCCAACTAACTTTCTCATCATCATTCTCCATTATTGAATATTTTTATATTTTTCATTTATTGGACGCAGGTACATGTCGGTAGATCTCACGCCCTACCGGCTTTCAATTCCTTTCAGAAGACAATCAATAACACTCACCGCTTCTGCCCGAAGTCCCGCCAGCGGCAGCTGCGTGATGAGTTGCGGAAACCGAAACTTGAGCATCGCAATCTGGATGGTCTCTGCCATTTTCGTCTGATCTGCGATGGAGAAACTTCCCTCCTCGCACCCGGCCTCCAGAATTTCGACCAGGTATTGCCGACCGGCTGCCAACAATGCGTTCGCGGCCTGCGGTCTTTGGCGGCCAATACGTTCCAGAACTTCGTAATAGGCGGGATGCTCTTCCAGAAACGTGAAGCTCACATCCAGTTCGGCCAGCAAAAACCGCTTCAGGCGCCCCACCGGCTTGCCGGACTTTGCCTGTACACGAACCTGAGAGATAAGGCGCTGCCACTCATGCTCCACAAGAGCGAGGGCAATATCGATTTTCGCGGGAAAGAAGTTGTAGAGATGGGCAGGCGACACCCCGCATGCGAGTGCCAGAGCATCAACGCTCATGTTCTTGTAGCCACCGCTCAGCAGACGCTGCTTAGCAACGGCCAGAATTTCTGCCCGGCGCTCCTCATTCGGTTTACTTGCTGTTCTCGCCATGCGCTTTCTCCAATACTGAATATTATGATTTTCTTCAGTTATTGTCAAGCAGCACACAAAGTGAGGCAATCCTCACTGCTGAACGAGAGAAAACCTAGCGGAACAGTCTATTTCCCAGACCGTTTGAAGCATCTGGCGACAGGCATCGCGGTGCACACAGTCAGAGGACAGGGCACAGTCTTTCAAGGCGCACAGCCGATCCGTCCCTTCTGTCACTCTTCCGTATTCCTTCATCAGGCTCGCCGAGGCAACCCGCTCACGGCATAATGGCTCCATATGATCGTTCCTTAATCTTTGTAACACTGAGCGACGCCTCAAATAGTGTGGCGCTTTCAGGGCTCGTGCCTTGACCAAGATCAAACCAGGTGAATATCGATGACAGCAAACGACGATTTGAAGGGCTGGATGGCTGTTGCCGAACTGCACCAGCGGTATTTGACCGGCCTTCTGCTTTACACCATCCAGAAAAAAGGGGCAGAAGTTGGAACTGAGCTTCTGTTCCGCACCTTCCGAACGCAGCATCTCGAAAAATTCGTCGCCGGTCACAAGAGCCTCGGCCTCACAGGTTTGCCAGATGCGGTTGCCTGTGCCCAGTTTATCTATCTGGCCAATCACGTGGGCGGCGTGAAGTGTGAATTTGTCGCCGAGAGCGACAAGAAAGCCTGGGTGCGTTATCTGCCGCCGCGCTGGATCTGGGAAGGGGCCGCCATCTGTGCCGTCCCCAACGAGATGAGCCAAGCCTTCATGCGGGCCTTTCATTCTCAATGCGGCATATCCCTGAACAATGACAGGCTGGGATTTGTCTGCACGAACATCACCACACAATGCGACCCCTGCCTTGAGGGTTATTTCATTGAAGAAGACCAGCCATTGGCGGATGATGAAAAACTGCGCTACCGGTTTGAGGAAAACGGGCCGGACGTCGACCCCACAAAACTCCCGCACATTGATTGGTCCCCTGACCGCATGACCAAAGCGCGGCGCAATTATGCTGTGCAGTATATTCGTTCCCTGCTGCCTGAACTGGTTGGCCTGCTTGGGGAAGCGCAGGCAGCCGAGCTGGGACGCGACGCCGCTTTCCTCATCGGCATGCAGACCTATGACAGCACAGCCGAGACTTTAGGAGTGGATGACCCCTCTCCTGCGGCCTTTGCCAGCTACCTCTCAAAGATGCTCCGCGCGGCAGGGGACACGGGCGACATCTCCACTGATGGGGACGCACTGCTGGTGCGCTCAGACAGCTGGCGAATGATGGGGGACAAAACGGATGTGACGCCCGCGTGCTTCGATGCCTGGAATGGACTTTGGCAAGGCGCCCTTGCGGTTCACAATCGCCACCTGACGCTGAGCATGGATAGCCGCATGGACCAGGGTGCCAGTGTCTGGCAATGGCGTATTGCCTCTCAAAAATGAGCGGGCTACCCTGCCGAAAAGCAATCCAGCTCCAGTTGAGGACCTCATGTCAGACAGCAATCCTTTCGATCCCGCTCTCTTCAAGGCAGATGCCATTTCTGCCGAAACCACCGCCATCAACAATGCCATCATTGAGTTGCTGGATGGCGCAGACGACAATTGGGATATTGGTGTTGTGGAGGCACGGGCGCGACGCGACCGGGGTGAGGGACCTTTTCCGCCGGTGGAAAAATCCAAGCGTGCCATCACGCGGACCATTCCAGGCAAGGGCGGCGACATTGAGCTGCGCATCATCGCGCCGGACAGCCCTAAAGGCGTGTATCTTCACCTGCACGGGGGCGGATGGGTGTTTGGTTCCGCCGACGGGCAGGACCCGCTGCTGGAACGGATTGCGGATCAAACTGGCCTTGCTGCGGTCAGTGTTGAATACCGACTGGCACCAGAACACCCCTACCCGGCCGGACCGGATGACTGCGAAACGGCCGCCGTGTGGCTCGCGGAGAATGCGCAAGCCGAATTTGGCACCAGCCTGCTGACCATTGGGGGCGAAAGTGCGGGCGCACACCTTGCCGCCGTCACGCTGCTTCGTATGCGCGACCGGCACGGCTTTAGCGGTTTTTCTGGTGCGAACCTCGTCTTTGGTGCCTTTGATCTGCGCTGGTCGCCCAGTGCCCGGGCCTATGGCAATGATCGCAATCTGGTTCTGCGGGAACGCGACCTCACCAAATTCGAGGAGTGTTTCCTGCCAAAGGGTGTTGATGCTGCCGACCCCGACATCTCCCCCCTGTTTGCAGACCTTACCGGCATGCCTCCTGCGATCTTCAGCGTTGGCACCGACGATGCACTTCTGGACGACAGTCTTTTCATGCATGCCAGATGGGCGGCGGCGGGCAATCAGGCAGAGCTTGCTATCTATCCTGGCGGCGCCCACGGCTTCATCGCCTTTCCGGGAGACCTGGCCTCATCTGCAACCCTGCGCATCGAGAAATTCCTGACCGGCATCGTAGGCTGACGCAGGGTCTGACTGAGCTTTGGCTCCCCCAATGACATTTGGGATCTGTGCCCGTAAAATCACGCCGCATTTCCACGACCGCGAGTTCGCATGACCCTCTCTGTTCCAACGCTCCAAGGCACCGTCAACACCTGGCACTGCGACGAAGTTGGCCATATGAATGTGCAGTTCTATTTCGCCGCCGGGG
>CAZFHW010000097.1:0-11846 GCA_964518885.1 uncultured Parvibaculum sp.
GGCGGCGGCTTTTTTTGCTTGTTTACGCTCAGCGTCGCGCTCGCGCGGGGCGACATTGCCCTGCTGGTCGTCGCGCTTTTGCTGTTTGGTGTCGCCTTTCATTTCTGGCCCTTTGTACGGCGAAACGAACCTGCTCTGGTGGCCAGTTCGGCTGGGTTGAAAATCACCGGCCTGGGCACACTGGCCTGGGATGCGATCAACGATGCCAGTCTGGTGGATAAAGCTGTCCGCACGATCCGCAATTCCGAGCTTCACCTTTCCCTGTCGCGGCCCCTTGAGGCGGCGCTGGTGGAAGAAGATAGGGGTGGGATAATGCGTCGCCTGATGACACAGATTTGGCGGTACGAAGACGACAAGATCATCCTGCGCCTCGAACCTCTCGACGTGACTGCCGATCCGATATTGGAGACCGTGCAGCGCTTTTTGAGCCGCTAATTTCTACTTTTTTTGTAGACTGCTATTTTGGTGAGATATCCAGCGCTTGCTTCCAGGCGCGCCAAACCTTCCACCCCAAACACACGATCAAAATCTTCCGTTACGTAGCTCGAAAAATAGGGCTCGTGAAAAGCCGCGGGAAAAAACTCCAGCAGGCTATTGAGCGCGTCATGATCGCCGGTTTGCAAGGCATCCACAAAAATAAACCTGCCACCAGGTTTCAGCACGCGTGAAATCTCCGTAGCGACAGACCGGCGGACTTTTGGGGGAAGTTCGTGAAAAAGATATGTCGCCGTCACAATGTCCTGCGACCCGGATGCCAACGGCAAATCCTCCGCAGCCGCATGCAGCATTTCCACCCTGCCCCAGTACGCCAGCGCGGCGCTGGCTTTTTCCAGATAGTCTGGTGACAGATCAACACCGGTGACGTTTAGTCCCGGCCAGTTCCGTTTTACCTCACGCAAAAACCGGCCCGTCCCACAGGCAATGTCTGTGAGATGCACTTTCCTTTGGTCTCGCGTGTGAAGATAATCTGCAATGGGGACGAGCGCTTGCCGGCGCATGGCATCCCCCGTGCCCGCAAACAACGTCTCGACCTGTGTGTCGTATAGGTCCGCACTTTCAGGTGAGAGCCACCCGTCGGTCTGAAAATGAAAGTTCTGGAGATAGTAACGCGGATAGAATTTCTCGCGCTCTGGGGTGCGTACTTCCGAGTGCCCCTTTGCCACACGCCGTTCGTCAACTTTCTTTGCGTCCAGGAGAAATCGGATGGATTTGTCGATCAGCCGCCGCGGGTCACCGCCTCCCTCTGGTGCGCGGTAAATGCCCGCCTCAATATTCCGATAATCGGCCTCAAACAATGTGCGCATGGACTTGAGCAGATCTGAGATTTTTGGGATCGGTGATGTCGGTCTGAAAGGCGCTTCGCCTGGCCTGCGCAAGGGAGCCCGCAGCCTGTTCACAGCTACATAGTGGCCTGCGTACCACGCAACGCGTGCGCCCTGGCCAGCGGCATACCGCAATCTTGATAAGACAGGAGCCATCGTCACCCCTTTTTGAAGATACCTACCACTTCAATATGGGGTGACCAGAGGAATTGGTCCAGAGGGGTAACAGTTTCCAGCCGGTATCCGTGGGAAATCAACGTGCGGGCATCCCGGGAAAATGTCGCAGGATTGCAGGAAACAGACACAACCACAGGCACTTTGCTCCAAGACAATTCTTCAAACTGCCGCGCTGCCCCGGCTCTGGGGGGATCGATCACAACGGCCTCAAACTTGTCCAATTCCAGTGTACTTAGGGGACGATGGGCAAGGTCGCGTCGTTCGACCGTCAATGGCTTCAGGCCAACGCCCGGCCCGAACCGATTGACCCCCCGTTCCAGTGCGGCACATTGAGCCGCCGCCCCTTCGACGGCCAGCACTTTGCGCTTTCTGGCAAGGGCCAGTGAAAACGTGCCGCAGCCCGCAAAGAGGTCCACGGCAGAACCAGCCTCCCCCACAGCTTCGAGGATGAGAGAGATCAGTGTGTTCTCGCCTTCTTGGGTCGCCTGCAAAAATCCGCCCGGCGGCAAAACAATTTCAACACCGGAAAAATTGAGTATCGGTGCCCGCCGTTCTGACAGAATTTCTCCGTCCCAGGAAAGTCGCGCGAGGTTGGCCTCAGCCGCCCCCACTGCAAGAATTTCACGAAGAGCCAGGTCCGGGTCTTTTTTCCCGCCGCGCACATCCACATCCAGACCACTGCTGGTCTGTGTCACTGCGACGCTCGCTTTTCCCTTTCGGGTTAAGCCCGGTGTCACCAGGGTCGCCAGCTTGGGAAGCGCCTCTTCCATCGCTTTCGTGATAACGGGACAGGTATCGAGATGAACCAGGGTATGGCTGCCCCGTTCATAAAAGCCAAAGCGGAGCGTTTTGCGCGTGCGCATTGCCCCAAATGTTGCCCGACGTCTGGAATGCGGCGCGCAGGGAATAACCTCCCCCACTTCCACTTCAATGCCCTGTACAGCAAGAGCGCGGACAACTTGTTGACGTTTCCACTCCAAATAAATGGGGAGGTTTTGATGCTGCAAGGCACACCCGCCGCACAGGCCAAAATGCGGACAGGCAGGCGTTTGACGATCAGATGAGGGTTCCAACAGATCGCGCAGAACGCCTCTGTCCCCTTCCACCTCGACGCTGACTTTTTCTCCTGGCAAGGTCAGGGGGACGTAAAGTGGACCTTCGTCGCGCTCCACAACGCCATCACCCTGCGCCCCGATATGGTCGATTGTTACTTCAATTTTGGTCATAAATGGTGTGCCTCAAACGGCATATTTTCTGGTGGCGGGATGTCGGTTACTTAGTCAGTGCCCGGTCAGGATTTTTGCGGATGCGCCCGTTCCAGCGCCATCAGCATATCTGCCCCGCCGGTCTCCAACCCAAGGGCTGCCACGGTGGTGGCCACGATACCGGCGGCATCCAGTCCCGCCGTCTGGTACATTTTTTCAGGCTTATCGTGATCCAGGAACTGGTCTGGCAAAGTGAGCGTGCGCACCTTAAGGCCTCTGTCCATCAGGCCAGCATTGCTCAAGAATTCCAGAACATGGGCGCCAAAGCCCCCGACGGCCCCTTCTTCGATGGTCACCAGCACTTCATGCTCGCGGGCAAGTCTTGCGATCAGATCTTCATCAAGCGGTTTGGCAAAACGCGCATCAGCGACGGTGACAGAGATGCCAAGGGCTGCAAGCTCATCTGCCGCCCGCAATGTCTCCTGCAACCGGCACCCGAGTGATAGCAGCGCAACTGTTGTTCCTTCGCGCAAGATACGGCCCTTGCCGATCTCAAGCGGAGATCCTATTTCCGGCAGCTCAACGCCCACCCCCTCTCCACGAGGAAAGCGGAAGGCTGACGGACGATCATCAATTTCCACTGACGTTGCCACCATGTGCATCAGTTCTGCTTCATCCGCTGCCGCCATCACGACAAATCCAGGCAGGCAGGTGAGATAGGTAATATCGAAGGAGCCCGCATGGGTTGGCCCGTCTGCGCCAACCAGCCCCGCCCGATCAATCGCGAACCGTACCGGCAGGCGCTGAATGGCAACATCGTGCACAATCTGGTCATAGGCGCGTTGCAGGAAGGTCGAATAAATCGCCGCGAAAGGTTTCAGACCTTCGGTCGCCATCCCTGCCGCAAAAGTAATGGCATGTTGCTCGGCTATGCCGACATCAAACGTGCGGTCGGGAAACGTCTTTGCAAACTGGTCAAGGCCTGTGCCGCCGGGCATTGCTGCGGTGATCGCGACAATCTTGTCGTCTTTCTCTGCATGTTTGATGAGGCTGCCCGCAAACACCTTGGTGTAGCTGGGTGCATTGGAAGGCGCTTTAGCCTGCGTGCCGGTGATGACATCGAACTTGCCCACCCCGTGATATTTGTCGCTGGATTTTTCCGCCGGCTCGTAGCCCTTGCCCTTCTGGGTCACCACGTGGATGAGGATCGGTCCCTCTTTTGCATCCCGCACGTTTTTAAGCACAGGCAGGAGATGATCGAGATTGTGGCCATCAATGGGGCCGACGTAATAAAAACCCAGTTCTTCAAACAGCGTGCCGCCAGTGGCCATGCCGCGGGCAAACTCCTCCGCACGGCGGGCCGTCTTTTCAAATGACTTTGGAAACTTCTCAGCAATGTGTTTTGCGACCTGGCGAAAGCCGCGATAGGTATCGCTGGAAATCAGGCGCGCCAGATAGGCGCTCATCGCACCAACAGGGGGCGCGATGGACATGTCATTATCGTTCAGGATGACGATCAGACGGCTGTCCATAGAGCCCGCATTGTTCATCGCCTCAAAGGCCATGCCCGCGCTCATGGCGCCATCGCCGATGACGGCGATCACATTGTTTTCGCCGCCCTTCAGGTCACGTGCAACGGCCATGCCGAGACCGGCTGAAATGGACGTTGACGAATGGGCTGCCCCAAATGGGTCGTATTCGCTTTCGGCACGTTTGGTGAAACCAGACAGACCACCTGCCTGACGAAGCGTTCGGATACGCTCGCGCCTGCCGGTGAGAATTTTGTGCGGGTAGGCCTGGTGACCCACGTCCCAGATTATGCGGTCCTCAGGCGTGTTGAAAACATGATGCAGGGCAACGGTCAATTCCACAACGCCCAGGCCGGCCCCAAGGTGGCCGCCGGTCACAGACACAGCGTCGATGAGTTCAAGGCGCAACTCATCGGCGATCTGCGGTAATTCGGATTCACCATAGGCCCGAAGGTCGGACGGAACTTTAATCCGGTCCAGCAATGGGGTCTTACTCTGGGTGGTCACACTTGTCCTTGTCTGGCGTCAAACGCCCTCTTGTCTCACAAACACCGATAGCCTGCTCCGCCCCCGTTTGGCGGATTTATGTGGCAATTTCTGGTCCACTGAGTGTCTTGCAATCGGCCATTTTCAGCTCGAAAGCATTACGCCTTGCGGTTTATAACGAAGCTTGCTGCGCTGCGCAAAGAATCGGCCTTTGCATCGAATAAATCAAGATGCTGAATAGCCTGATCGGCGAGCATTCCTGCCTGTTCCCGTGCCCTAACCGGTCCCAGAATGGTCACAAATGTGGCCTTCCCGCTCGCCCGGTCTTTGCCTGCGGTTTTACCCAGGGTGGCGCTGTCACCCTCCTCGTCCAGCAAATCATCAATTATCTGGTAGGCAAGTCCCAGATCATGCGCATAGGCATGAAGTGCGTGGTGCGCCGCTTTCGACGCCCGTCCCATGATTGCCCCGGACTCGCAGGCATAGGCGATCAAAGCGCCGGTTTTGAGCTGCTGCAGCCGGGTCAAGGCACCAATGTCCAGAACCCTGCCTTCGCTGAGCATATCGATCATCTGGCCGCCCACCATGCCCTGAGCACCAATGGCTTTGGCAAGGCCGGTCACCAGATCACAGCGGACCCGGTGGTCATCATGGGTCTCAGCGTCACCCAAAATTTCAAACGCAAAGGTGAGAAGCGCGTCGCCGGCAAGAACGGCGGTTGCTTCGTCAAACGCAATGTGCGTCGAGGAACGCCCGCGTCGCAAGTCGTCATCGTCCATACAGGGCAAGTCATCATGGATGAGGGAATAAGTGTGAACACATTCTATCGCGGCGGCTGTACGCAGTGCCCGATCCTCGCTCACTGTAAAAAGCTTGGCGCTCTCGCAGGCAAGAAAAGGGCGAAACCTCTTGCCTGGACCAAGCGTTGCATAACGCATGGCTTTGGCTACTTGCCCTTCGGGACCGTCAGACTGCGGCAATATACTGCCGAGCAGAAGCTCAACATCTACCGCTGTGGCCTCCATTGCCTGAGCAAAAATTTCGCCGGTCATGGTTCACTCAATATCTGCGGGTTCGGTTGTCACCGCACCGCTGGAAGATATGGTGATTTTCTCGACCTTGGCTTGAGCCGCTGCTAGGCGTGCCTCGCAATGCGCTTTCAGGGCATTGCCGCGCTCATAGAGATCGATGGATTTCTCCAGTTCAGCTTCTCCCGATTCGAGCTGGCGAACGATTTCCTCCAATTCGGCAAGCGCCGCCTCAAAACTCATTTTCACAATATCAGCCGGAATTTGGGGCTTTTTGGCAGCCATAGCGTCCTCCGCAATCACTTGTTATTTGCCCATCAATGCCCGAACGTGAGCGCTGGCGCTGTGCGCGAGGGCCTCCAAGTCATACCCTCCCTCAAGCGTCGAGACAATGCGGCCGTTGCACACATTGCTCGCCACCCGCATCAATTGCTGTGTTGCCCAGAAATAGTCCGCCTCTGTGAGATTGAGCCCGGCCAAAGGGTCATCGGCATGTGCGTCAAAGCCCGCAGAGATGAAGAGAATATCTGGCGAGAATATCCGCAGGGCTGGCAAGACCTGGTCTGTGAAGGCCGCCCGAAAGGCCTCACCTCCCGTCCCTTCGCCCAAGGGAAGATTTAGAATATTGCCGACGCCGGTTTCTTCCGCACCACCTGTACCTGGATAGAGCGGCGACTGATGGGTGGAGATGTAAAGCACATTGGGATCGCTCTCAAAGATGGCTTGTGTCCCGTTGCCGTGGTGTACATCGAAATCGACAATGGCTGCCTTTTGAAGTCCGTGTTTTTCGCGCGCATACAGGGCGGCAATCGCAACATTGTTGAACAGACAAAAGCCCATTGCTGTTTCAGGTTCAGCATGGTGTCCCGGAGGACGCACGGCACAAAATGCATTCTGGACTTTGACAGCCACCACCTGATCGACACCATGCATAACGGCCCCGGCCGCGCGCAAAGCCGCCTCGCCAGAGCCTGGCGACATGGCGGTGTCGCCATCAATACGCTCAAATCCCTGTTCGGGCACGCGCGCCAGCAGCGCCTCAACATAAGCGCGGGGATGCGCCCGTGCCACATCCTCAATCGAGGCGCGCGGGGCCTCTTCCCTCACCAAATTCTGAAACGGCTCTGCTTCCAGAGCCTGCAAGACGGCACGCAGCCGGTCCGCACGCTCGGGATGTCCGGGCGGTGTTTCATGGGCAAGGCAGGCAGCATGGGTAACGAGCAGTGTGGCCATGGGCCAAGTGTTGCGCGTCCGGAAAGCCGGTTCAAGCAGCGTCTTTGCGTACGTACCAATCGACACCGTTTTCATCACGGGAAACGGTCGCCTGTCCCCGTTCTACCAGACAGGCCAGATGCGCGAGACTTTCGCCCGTTGCCATGAAAAAGACGTCCGATCCGATCTTACGTTTGAAGAGTGCCGAAAAGACATCGATGGACCGACGAGGCTCGCTCAGCATCTCGAGCAGCTTTTTGAGCCCTTCCTCATGCCCCTCCACAAGCGCGTCCAGTCTGCGGTGCAACCCATAGAAAGGTTCATTGTGGGCGGGTAGCACCAGCGCGTCTTCCGGCAGCACAGCGCGCAGTTTCTTACAACTGTCGATCCATTCCTGCAGCGGGTCAGCATGAGCTTCTGTGGGATGAAGGCTCACATTGGACGAGATGCGTGGCAGGACTTGGTCACCAGAAATCAGAACGTTCAATTCTTCGCAGAAGAGGCAGACATGCTCTGGCGCATGCCCGGACCCCACGATGACGCGCCATTCACGCCCGCCCAGGGTGAGTGTGTCGCCCTCTTTAAGACGTTTGAACACATCGGGCATCGTGGACACCATAGAGCCAAATCTACCAAAGCGTTTTGCATAGGATTCAACACCCTTGGTCGAGAAACCTGCCGCCCGGTAAAATTTTAGTGCTTCTTCAGGTGCTGCTTTTCCCGTATCCGCCACCAGGGTCCGGCACATCAGATAATCTGTGCGGGACATTTCGAGGGTCACGTCAAACTTGCGCGCAATCCATCCCGCCAGCCCGACGTGATCGGGATGCAGATGGGTCACGATCAGGCGTTTGATGGGTTTTCCGCCCAGCTTGGTGGCGAAGATTTTTTCCCAGTTGGCTTTGGTGCCCTCATCATTGACCCCGGTATCGATGATCACCCAGCCATCGCCGTCATCGATCAGCCAGAGATTGATGTGGTCGAGAGCAAAGGGCAGCTCCATGCGCACCCAATAGATGCCAGGCGCCACTTCACGGATATCCCCAGCCTCAGGAATATCCTCGCAGGGGTAGCTCAGCCCCTTTTCATCGACTTCAGCCAGTGACACGTCACTCATAGGAATTCGTTCCCAAAATTGCAGGTTGGGCGGAGTGTGCCGAGTGAGGCAATCCAGATCAACCGTCTGTTATCGCGTTCAGGCGCCCAATTGTTGCAGGTCGAGAGCGAAAAGCGTTGTCGCCCCTGCGGTCGCGCTGGTTACCAATCCAGCGCAGGCGGGCAAAGTATTTTCTGCAAAGAACCGGGCCGTTGTCTTTTTGGCCGCGAGATACGAATCGTCAGGCTTCGCCACTGCCGCCAAGGCTGCGCGGGTGAGGTAATAGCCCCCGGCAACATTGCCAAAAAGCCGCGCATAGGGTGTGGCTCCCGCAAGACATTCCTCAGGCGCGCTCTTCAACGTGTCGAGCATCCAGGTCGTTGCTTCTTCCAGTGCGTCAAGCGCGTCGCCCAATGCATGACCGGTAATGTTGAGGTCTGCATCATTCTGCGCGGCGGCCTGTTCGGCAGTTTCGCGGATTTCGGCAATGTAGGCATTCACCACCGCACCATCGCCCAGGGGCAATTTTCGGGTGACCAGGTCCATGGCCTGGATACCATTCGTGCCTTCATAGATCGGTGTGATGCGCGCATCTCGGTAATGCTGCGCGGCGCCCGTCTCTTCGATAAAGCCCATGCCGCCATGAACCTGAACGCCGATGGAGGCCACTTCGCACCCAATGTCGGTGCTCCAGGACTTTGCAATGGGGGTGAGCAGGTCTGAGCGGGCCTTTCCCTCCGCGCGCGCACTTTCGTCTGAGCCCGCGTGGGAAGTGTCGATGGCGACGGCATTGGCGTAACACACAGCGCGCGCGGCCTCTGTCAATGACTTCATGGTCATCAACATGCGGCGCACATCAGCGTGGCCGATAATGGCCCCCATCTCACCGGGTGCCAGTTCCTCACCCGCTGGTCGTCCCTGCTTGCGCTCTACTGCATAGCCCAGTGCCTGCTGGTAGGCGCGTTCGGCAACCGCCACACCCTGCACACCCACCAGAAGGCGCGCGTTGTTCATCATCGTGAACATGCAGGCAAGGCCCCGGTTCTCCTGTCCGACCAGGTAACCAATCGCCCCGCCCTCTTCGCCATAGGCCATGGTGCAGGTTGGGCTGCCGTGAATGCCGAGCTTGTGTTCAAGGCCAATGCACTTTGCATCATTGCGGTCGCCCAGAGACCCGTCCTCGTTCACCAGGAATTTTGGCACCACAAAAAGCGAGATGCCGCGTGTGCCCGCAGGGGCATCGGGAAGGCGCGCCAACACCAGATGAACAATATTGTCCGTCATGTCGTGATCGCCGTAAGTGATGAAAATCTTGGTGCCCGAGATGAGGTATGTCCCGTCATCCTGTGGCACCGCCTTGGCCTTCAAAGCGTTGAGGTCGGAACCCGCCTGAGGCTCTGTCAGGTTCATGGTGCCGGTCCACTCACCAGAGATGAGTTTAGGCAGATAGATTTCGCGCTGCGCGTCGGTGCCATGAATGGTTATGGCTTCGATGACACCCTGGGAGAGGATCGGGCAAAGACCAAACGACAGGCAGGCCGCGTTCCACATTTCCTGCAACACGGCCGACAGGGCGACGGGCAATCCCTGGCCGCCAAAGTCGGGTGTCGCCGCAATAGAGCCCCACCCACCTTCAACCCATTGCTTGTAGGCGGCTGCAAAGCCCGGCGATGTGGTGACGCCGCCATCGCCCAGGCTGGCGTGGGTTTTCTCACTCGCCTCATTGAGAGGTGCGATCACTTCCCGGGCAAGACGCGAGGCTTCTTCCAGCACTGCCTCGAGCAGGTCATCGGTCAGATCCGGGAACGCGCCAGACGCCTGCAACGCATCCAAACCCCCAAGGGTCTTGAGAGTGAAAGCCATGTCCTGAACGGGGGCGCGGTAAGTCATTTGGGTCTCCATGGATCGCCGTATACGAGGGACGGGATACGTAAGCGGTGGGCACAGCCTGCTTTTGCTGTATTCTTGCCCTCGCGCTCGCGGGTCGTCGCGGAACGCCTAGCATGAAACCACTCAAAATCCTCAATATTCACGACGAAAAGCACCTGTCCATGACAAATCCCCCCCCTTCCGCCCGCCGCACGGCGCTCATCACTGGCGCTTCCGCCGGTATCGGGCGCGATCTCGCCCTGGTTTTTGCTGAAAACGGATTTGATCTGGTGCTGGTGGCCCGGCGGAAAGAGCGCCTGGAGGCGTTGTCGCAGGAAGTTCAGGGGAAGTTTGGCGTCTCGTCCCACATCATCGCCCTTGATCTCACAGACCCGCAAGCACCCGCCCGCATCGAGGCCGAGCTTGAAGCCCAGGGGATCACGCTCGACGCTCTCATCAACAATGCAGGGTACAGCGTCACCGGTCATTTCGGCACCACGCAGTGGCAGGATCAGGCAGGCCTGTTGCAGGTGATGGTGACTTCGGTCGCTGAACTTTGTCACCGCTTTGCGCCTGGAATGGCGAAACGGGGATATGGGCGGATCATCAATGTCGCCTCATTGGCCGGACACCTGCCCGGTGCCGCCGGGGGCACGCTTTATTCAGCCTCCAAGTCATTCGTGATCAAAATGTCAGAAAGCCTGTCGCTGGAACTCACCAACGACAATGTGCACGTGACAGCACTTTGCCCCGGCTTCACCTATTCGGAATTTCACGATGTGGCGGGCAATCGGGATGAAGTTTCCAAGATGCCCAACATGATGTGGATGGACAGTGAGACCGTTGCGCGCCAGGCCTTTGACGCAGTCATGAGGGGAGACCCGGTCTACATTAATGGGCGGGTCAATCGTCTGGTGGCACTGCTGGCACGATGGCTTCCCCAAAAGCCTGTACGCAAGCTGATGGCAAGCCAAGAGCGAAATGCGGTCAACCGTGCCGACTGAGCTTCTCACCCCAAATGACGACGCTATTGCCCGCGCTGCCGATGCGTTGCGCACGGGGCGGCTTGTGGCGTTCCCGACCGAGACGGTTTACGGCCTTGGAGCGGATGCCACCAATGATGGGGCGGTTGCGTCCATCTTCGAAGCTAAAGGACGACCGACCTTCAATCCCCTCATCGTGCATGTGGAAGACATGGGCGAAGCTTTGCGCTACGCCGAGATTGGCGAGGTGGGACAAAAACTCGGCACCCACTTCTGGCCCGGAGGCCTGACGCTGGTCGCCAGACGGCGGAAGGATTGTCCGTTGTCGCTGCTGGTCAGCGCAGGTCTCGACACGGTGGCACTGCGTGTTCCCGCTCACAGCGTTGCGCAAGCGCTGATTGCAGCCACCGGCCGTCCGCTGGCGGCGCCGTCAGCCAACCCGTCTGGACGGTTGAGCCCCACCGAGGCCCAACATGTGATGGAGGGTCTGGGAGACGCACCTGCGCTCACATTCATTCTGGATGGCGGACCTTGTGCGCTTGGTCTTGAGTCCACGGTTATCGGCCTGCCCGAGGGAGATGCGCCGACATTGCTGCGTCCGGGTGCTGTGCCGCGCGGAGAAATCGAAGACGTGTTGGGCGCGGCGCTCGCTGACCCCCATGCCACTGGCGACACAGAGGGCCGGTCCTCTCCCGGCATGCTGGCCAGCCACTACGCACCTCACGCGTCTTTGCGGTTGAACGCCTCCGAACGACAAGAGGGCGAATTTCTTTTGGGGTTTGGACCCGGGCCCTGCGATCTCAATCTCAGTCCGAGCGGTGATGTGGTTGAGGCTGCGGCCAACCTCTTTGCCATGCTGCGCACGCTGGACGCGCAGGCCAAGGGCCAAAGCATTGCAGTCAGTCCCATTCCTCACGAAGGTCTGGGCGAGGCGATCAA
>CAZFHW010000098.1:0-11826 GCA_964518885.1 uncultured Parvibaculum sp.
TATGCTTTTGATAACCAAAACTGATCCGACATAGGCAGGTCCTCCTGCACAATCTGAACCAGAAGTCAGGCCAAGCCGGAATCTTCAAAATAAATGGGCCCTGACTCTAATATGCATTGCAAATGAAATCATTAAGTATATGCCATGTACGTGGAATATTTTAGGAAATTTGCGGCATTAGTCCTTACGTTTGCTCTCGTCAGTTACAGCGGGGCGGCGATGGCGTTAACTCATGCTCATGAGTACACGGGATTTCATCAGATGCACGCGGGTTTTGATGGTGATCATGACCGCAGCGATCATCTTGGTGAGCTTGATAACGCGAATAGTGAGATGGTATCCAATATAGGGTCGTCTGCGCCAGGGCATTCTGAAACCGGTTTCCATTCACATTCCTCGCCGCAATTTGGTCCAATCGATACGGGCGTTTTGCTGGGAGCGATAGTGGCGACAGGCGGGGCCAATTCATCCGACTCTGATCGTTGCGCACCCCTTCACCAGGACAGACCACCCTTCAAACCTCCTCGCATATACCTCTAATCCGAACGCTTAGCGCCGCACGATTATCGTGCGGCGACGTATTGTTTGTGACGGAGGAGGTTTTCCGTGAAAAGACTATTTGGAGCGGCCCTTTTTGGGTTCGTGATAGCTGGCGCCACATCGGCACAGCCAGCTGAAATTTCGCCAATCGAGACGCGCATGCTAACGCGCGAGGAAGCGCTCTCGCGCGCACTCGACGATGACCCAGGCATCGCCGCCGTAGCGCAAAGCGTTCGCTCCGCCGAAGCTTCTGCGCGGCAGGCGGGCCTTCGTCCAAACCCTACGCTTGATCTTCAGCTTGAAGATTTTGGCGGGACAGGGCCCTTTGACGGTGCCAGCCGCGCGGAGGCGACATATTCCTTGAATCAGAAATTTGAACTCGGTGGTGATCGCCAGGCGCGGCTCGCTTTTGCCAACCGTCAAACAGACGCCGCCCGTATAAGGGCCGGGCTAAGCGCGTTGGACTTGACCGAGGCCGTTGAAGTTGCCTTTGTTGAAGCACAGGCCGCGCAAGCCATTGCTTATGTTGCGCGATCTCGCCTCGTTGTGGCTAAAGACTTTTCCACTGCTGTTGAACGCAGGGTACAGGCGGCTCGCGACCCACAAGCGGCACAATCCCGCGTCGCCGCGCGTCTCGCGGAAACTGAAATTGAAGTTGCAACGGCTGAGGCGCGCGTCAGTGCGACGCAAGCAGCGCTTGCAAGTTATTGGGGTGGGATTAGTGACTTTTCAGTCGAGACCGAAACGTTCTTCGAGCCGTTGTTGCGCGCCGCGGGGGGCGCGCAGTCCCCTGATCTTGCTTTGTCAGAAGCTGCGCGTGATAGCGCTGCCGCGCGTGTCGAGATTGAACGGGCCAAGCGCGTTCCTGATCCCACTGTTCGAGTAGGCTTTCGTCAATTCCAAGAAGCAAACAACTCGGCCTTCATCATCGGCATTAGCATTCCGCTTCCGATCTGGAACAGCAATTCTGGCGCGCTCGCTGCGGTGCTCGCTGACAAGTCGAGGGCGGAATTTGAAGTCGAGGCCAGAGCTCGTGCAATTGCCCGTGAAGTCGCTTTCCTATCGTCGCAAGCAACATCAGAGCGCGCCGAGATAGAGGCCTATGCAGCACGGGTTATCCCGAGCAGCGAGAAAGCACTGGCGCTGTCGCTTCGCGCCTATCGCCAAGGCGGGATTTCCTATCTCGAAGTGCTTGATGCACAAGCGTCTCTCACCGAAGCACGGCTTCGGCAAATTTCGACGCTGCTTTCTTATCATCGTGCGGAAGTGAAACTGGCCCGCCGAAGCGGTGTTCTCTTGCCAGCCAATCTTCAGGAGAATTTACAGTGACTGGTGTTTTTCAAAAATCGGTTCGGACCGCATCGGCGTTCATGATGTTGACTTTTGCTGCCGCCTGCGACGTGGCGCAATCGCCTACTGAGCATGGCGAGGTGGTGGGTGCAGACTATGAACGCGGGCCGCATAACGGTCGCATGTTGCGCGCGGGTGACTTCGCGGTGGAAATTACGATCTTTGAAGACGGCGTTGACCCGCAGTTTCTAGTTTATCCGTTTGTCAAAGATAAGCCTATAGACCCCAGCAAGGTTGATTTAGCGATTGAGCTTGGCCGTCTCGGCGGCAAGATTGATCGCTTCGCATTCACGCCACAGGAAGATTTCCTGATTGGCGACGGCGTCGTCAAAGAGCCGCATAGTTTCGATGTTACTGTTCGCGCTGCATATAACGGCGAGCCACGTGAGTGGAGATATGACTCCTATGAAGGTCGCACCACGATTGCCCAGGCGCAAGCCGATGCGGCGGGCGTAACCGTGGAAACCGCTGGGCCCAGAACCATCGAAGAAATCATAACACTTGCGGGGCGGATCGAATTGCAGCCTCAGGGACGCTCCGAAGTCAGCGCCTGGTTTCCGGGCCGCATCGTCGAAATGACTAAGCAAATTGGCGAAACCGTCGAAAAAGGTGAGACGATGGCGCGGGTCATCGCCAGCAGCAGCCTACAGACTTACACCATCCCTGCGCCGATCTCCGGCATTGTCATCGACCGGCGCGCCAATGTTGGTGGCGTGGCGGCTGCGGAACCGCTGTATATCATCGCCGACGTGACCCGGGTGTATGCGGAGTTTTATGTTTATCCGCGCGACGCCGAGAGGCTTCGCGTCGGACAGCCAGTGACCGTGCGCAGTCTCAGTGGTGAAAAAGTCGTGGAAGCCAAGATCGAAACTATCCTACCTTCCGTGGACATGATGACACAAACAATCATCGCCCATGTGGAGCTTATGAACACGGACAAAACCTGGCGGCCTGGCCAGGCGGTTGAGGGCGAAGCCCTCGTCGGTACCGGCGAGGTCCCACTCGCCGTCAAAACCCAGGCATTGCAGCGGTTCCGCGATTTCACAGTTGTCTATGCGCGCGTCGGCGAGACTTATGAAGTGCGGATGCTGGAACTTGGGCGGCGAACACCGGAATGGACGGAAGTCCTCGGGGGTATCGAAGCGGGCGAAATTTACGCCAGCGGCAACGCCTTTCTAATCCGTCAGGATGTCGAAAAATCCGGCGCAAGCCACGACCACTAGGAGCCGAGCGCCATGTTAGACCGCCTCATTCGACTGTCGATCCAGAATCGCTGGATTGTGTTCGCCCTCGTCGCTGCGTTTGCCGCGCTCGGCGTCTGGAATTTTCAGCGCCTCCTGATTGACGCGACGCCGGACATCACCAATGTTCAGGTGCAGATTAATTCCGAAGCGCCTGGTTTTTCGCCGCTGGAAGCCGAACAGCGCGTCACATTTCCCGTCGAGACTGCAATCGCTGGTCTTCCTGGACTTAATTATACACGCTCCGTCTCACGATACGGGCTGAGCCAGGTGACAGCCGTTTTTGAGGACGGGACCGACATATATTTTGCGCGTCAGCTCATCAATGAGCGTCTGCAATCGGTGCGCAGTCAATTGCCACCGGGCATCGAGCCGCAGTTAGGCCCGATCGCCACGGGACTCGGTGAGATATTTATGTATGTGATTGAGGCCGAACCCGGAGCGAGAAAACCCGACGGTTCGTCGTGGACGCCCGAGGATTTGCGCACGCTGCAGGATTGGGTAATCCGCCCTCAGCTTCGCACCACCCCCGGCGTCACTGAAGTCAACACCATCGGCGGCTATGTGCGCCAGTACCATGTGACGCCGTGGCCGGATCGGCTAGCGGCAGCACACCTGACCATGCGCGATGTGATTGAAGCGCTGAAAGCTAACAATGCCAATATCGGCGCTGGCTATGTCGAACGCTATGGCGAACAGCTACTGGTGCGATCCAACGGTCAAGCTAAGGGCGTGGAAGATCTGAATTCCATCGTCATCGCCAACCGGAATGGCGTACCGATCCGTATTGCCGATGTTGCAGATGTTTCCATAGGCGAAGAATTGCGTACTGGTGCGGCGACCGAGAACGGTAAAGAAATCGTCCTTGGAACCGTTTTTATGTTGATTGGCGAGAATGCCCGCGTTGTCGCGCGTGCCGCTGCTGAGCGTCTTGAAGAAGCGGCGAAGTCGCTTCCGTCCGGAGTCACTGCCAAGGCAATCTATGATAGAACAGAACTCATTGATCGCACGATCAAGACTGTGAGCACAAACCTTGTCGAAGGCGCATTACTCGTCGTCGTGGTTCTGTTTCTGCTGCTCGGCAACATTCGAGCGGCCCTGATTACAGCAGCGGTCATCCCGCTCGCTATGCTGATGACCATTACGGGCATGGTCGAGTATGGGGTTTCTGGAAATCTCATGTCGCTCGGTGCCCTCGATTTTGGTCTCATCGTTGATGGCGCAGTCATTATAGTTGAAAATTGCCTTAGGCGATTTGGCAATGAGCAGCACCGGCTTGGGCGGCTTTTAACCCACGATGAGAGATTTCAGCTTGCTGAGGACGCAAGCGTTGAAGTCATCAAACCATCGATCGTTGGCGTATTGATTATTACGCTTGTCTATGTGCCAATTTTCGCATTGTCAGGCATCGAAGGAAAAATGTTCCACCCAATGGCCTTCACGGTGGTGACAGCCCTGACGGCGGCGCTAATCCTTTCGCTCACTTTCGTTCCGGCAGCGGTCGCACTGTTTGTGACCGGGAAGGTGTCAGAGAAAGAAAGCCCAGTGATGCGTGGCGCGCGGCGTCTGTATGCGCCAGCCCTTGATCTTGCTATGCGCTTTCGCTTTGTTGTGATCGCAGCGGCTGTCGGCCTGGTTGTAGTCACGGGTTCTGCCGCATCGCGTATGGGATCGGAATTCATTCCGAATCTCGACGAGGGCGACATCGCCATGCATGCGCTCAGAATTCCCGGCACAAGCCTCACTCAGGCGATTAACATGCAAACTGCACTGGAAGCACGCCTGCGTGAGTTCCCGGAAGTTGAGCTTGTTGTCTCAAAGATTGGTACGCCGGAAATTGCGACCGACCCGGTGCCGCCAAGCGTCGCCGACACATTTATTCTTCTGCACGACCGTAAAGATTGGCCAGATCCGCGTAAACCGCGCGCGACACTTGTCGCGGAAATGCAAGAAGCTGTCGAAGCGATTCCCGGAAACAAATACGAATTTACGCAGCCGATACAGATGCGCTTCAATGAACTGATTTCTGGTGTACGCGCGGATGTTGCCGTGAAAGTATTCGGCGATGATCTCAATCAATTGCTCTCGATTGGCAACGAAATTGAAGAGCTGATTGCAACAACCCGAGGCGCACAGGATGCGCAAAGTGAACAGATCACAGGATTGCCAGTGCTCCAGATTGATCCCGACCGTATGGCGCTGGCGCGCTTTGGGCTCAATGTTTCCGACCTTCAAGCGGCGTTGCAGGTATCTATCGGCGGTGCGAAGGCAGGGCAAATCTTCGAAGGAGACCGGCGTTTTGATATCGTTGTGCGCCTTCCCGAAACTTTGCGCCAGAACGTTGATGAGATAGGCCGCTTGCGCATTCCGCTTCCCGACGCGCCGGACGGCGTGCGGGGATTTGTTCCATTGCAGGAAGTAGCAGAGATTTCGCTTGTTGTCGGCCCCAACCAGATCAGCCGGGAAAATGGTAAGCGCCGGGCCGTCATCACCGCAAACGTTCGGGGCCGCGATCTTGGCTCCTTTGTCGCGGAATTGCGCGACCGTATCGATGCGGAGGTCGACCTGCCTGTTGGATACTGGGTCGAATATGGCGGAACCTTCGAACAATTGATTTCCGGCGCGCGTCGCCTCGCTCTTGTTGTTCCGGCAACGCTATTGTTGATATTCGGCATTCTCTTCGCTCTGTTTCGATCGACAACGGATGCGGCGATTGTGTTCTCCGGCGTTCCTTTAGCGCTCACAGGTGGTGTGTTCGCGCTTATTTTGCGCGACATGCCGCTCTCTATATCCGCAGGCGTTGGCTTTATTGCGCTTTCCGGTGTCGCCGTTTTGAACGGTGTCGTCATGCTGACTTTCATTCGCACGTTGGCGGCGGATGGGCGACCCATTCACGAGGCGATAAGGGAGGGTGCGTTGACGCGGTTGCGGCCCGTGCTAATGACGGCGCTCGTCGCCAGCCTTGGCTTCATACCGATGGCGTTCAATGTCGGCGCAGGCGCGGAAGTCCAGCGGCCACTCGCAACAGTCGTTATTGGCGGGATTATCTCATCGACCCTTCTGACCTTGTTGGTGCTGCCAGTGCTCTATAGCTGGTTCGGGTCCGCGCGCAAAATATCCCAAACCCAGCCGCTGCCTCGGGCTGCGCCAGCTGAATAGACCATCGAATGAGCAAACCGCAGAGCTCTAGCTCTTTTTTAGGCGCGGCAGTTACTGACAAGCGGCCACTACTTATTGGAGACACGCTCTAAGGCCCAGTTTGAGGTGGAAAGTCGTGACTGGGCAATGACCGGACAAAACTACTCACAGAGACGTGCCTGTGCACTCGCGGGCATTGGTCCGCCGGGGCATTGATACCGGTCCATTCGACCGGAGCCTCTGTGCGCCATCCACGACTTCAGTCGAGAGTGCTTGGCAACCGTCGTGGACAACTCACTCTCCGGGGTACGGGTTGCCAGGGAGCTGGATCAGATCACAGAGATGCGAGGATTGTATTTGGTACCCATATGATGCCTTTTCTAGAAACTAGAGTCGCAGGAATTTAAACTTCTCTATAACCATTTGAAATATTTAGGGAATTTGGTGCACCCGACGAGATTCGAACTCATGACCTCTGCCTTCGGAGGGCAGACGGATGCGATCAACACAACATTTGTGCATTGAACCATCCAACAAGACCATTGTGTTGGTATTGTTGTTGGTATCTGACGATTGCTCCCAAATAGTTTTTTTGAGATCAGATACTTAGGTCGGTTACGTCATCCCGCCCCGCCGAGAGTGTCTGATCTGCTGTGTATGAGTAAATTGGCTCATGCTTCCCAACCAAAGGAGCATGACAATGACGATTTCCAAAGAACTACTAGACGAGCTGCTTAGCGGCGTTGACGGCCCTGAGGATTTGCTCGGCAACAAAGGGCTGATGAAAGAACTCAAGGTCCGGCTGATGGAGCGGATGCTGGGCGCGGAACTGATCCAGAAAGGCCAGACCCGGATCGACGGGATGGATGACAAGATTATCGGTCTTTATGCGGCGGGCCTGTTGACCCGCGACATCCGTGCCCATCTGGAAGAGGTTTACGGCCTGCGGGTGTCTGCTGATCTTGTCAGCCGCGTGACCGACGCTGTTCTGGCTGAGGTGTCGGATTGGCAAAACCGTGCCTTGGAACCGGTGTATCCGGTCATCTTCCTTGATGCTCTGCGCGTCAAAGTCCGCGATGCGGAAAGCCGTTAGGTCAAAAACAAAGCCGTCTACGTGGCCTCGGGCGTCACCCCTGAAGGTGAGCGCGAGGTTCTGGGCTTGTGGATCGCCAACAATGAGGGTGCCAAGTTCTGGCTCTCCATCATGAATAACCTGCGCAATCGGGGCGTTGAGGACATCCTCATCGCCGTCGTGGACGGTCTCAAAGGCTTCCCCGAGGCGATCAACGCGGTCTTCCCCGAGACCACGGTCCAGACCTGCATTGTCCATCTGGTGCGCCATTCCCTGAACTTCTGCGGATGGAAGGATCGCAAGGCGGTGGCCAAAGACCTGAAACGGATTTATCAGGCCACGGATGACACCGAAGCCGAGAAAGCCCTAGATGATTTCGAGGCCGAATGGGGGACTAAATACCCCTCCATCGCACCTTCATGGCGGCGAGCATGGCAGGAGGTGATCCCGTTCTTTGCCTTCCCGCCCTCGGTGCGAAAGATCATCTACACCACCAATGCGATTGAAAGTCTCAACAGGTGATCCGAAAAACTACAAAAACCCGAGGTAGCTTTCCAACCGATGACGCGGCAACCAAACTCATCTACCTTGCCATCCGCCGTTTCGAAAAGACAGGCCACCACGTCAGACAATGGGTTGCCGCACGTAATCAGTTCGCTATTCTATACCCCGAACGGTTCAACAAATGACACGTTCAAACCGCATGGGCCAAGTCCCATACACAGAGTCTCTGATACTCCCACATTTGCGCTCGCTAGTATGCATCTAGATTGATTTGAGTTTCGTATATTGCGCGCATCAGTTGAGATTGTGACCGAGTTCTTGTTTTGGAGAATATGTCCTTCAACTGTGAGCGCACGGTGTTGTAGGTGCGGTTGAGCAAAACTGCACTATCTTTTAGAGGTCGCCCCTTGTTCAATATTTCCACAAGCTCGGTTTCTGCTTTCGTCAGTTTGTGGAGCTCGGCGAATGCACTAACTCGCTCGGTCTTTTTCCCGTTTTGATTTGTTGCCGTAACAACCAAACATGGACGCGACAATCCGGTCGGCAACGGCAGATTGGAAAGTGCTGCCGGTAATGTCGCGAGCTGTAACTGATACTCAGAAAACCAGCCGTCTCGGACGTTCATCATGAAGGACATTGGTGCTCGCCTTGTGAGACTTGTATAGCCTCCTGTAATCGAATGACGAACGACTTCATTAACAATACGGCGAAATTTGGCATTGTCTGTCTTATTGCGCAGAGACAGCGTCCGAAAGGAATCGGTAAACAAGGCACCGGATCGAAGAAGAGCAGTTCCGGAGCTGTTTGCTTCCAATATTTTCCCTTCGGTGTCCAAGATGAAGCACGTCTTGCCAAGTTGATCGGCTACACCCTCCAGGCCATAGCTTTGCTTGATGGATTGCATCGCAAAATTATTGTTGGTTTCGATAGATTCGATGATGATTGGTGCAAGGAGGTTAAGCGCATCGACTTTGTGTTGGGATAATCCCCCACGACCACAATCGCCAACAGGGAACTCATAGAAACTCCCGTCGGCGCCATGCATTTTTATCGAAGCCCAATCCATCATGCCTGAAGCGGATTGGAAACCCTGATAGAACTTGCTTTCGATCCAATCGTTTTCATCCATCATTTCTTGAACGCGAATACAACAGCCATTTGGTAGTTTATCCAGCAGCGGAACCATCGGATCAACCTTATAATAGTATTCTGTATACGGGATCAAAGAAGCGGCGTCGTCCCAAGATGTATAACTCCAATCTGATCCAATCCCGGTTCCATTGGCCACATGGTGGCAAACAATACTCATGACGCCGATGTCAATCACCTCTCTCATTCTCTCCACGTACTGTCCCAAAGGGTTGGATCGAATCCTGCGCTACGGATGTCTGGAACGAGACTCTGAAGTTGATCAAGTGATACGTTCGACATCCGCGTTTACCCCTATCTTTCCTTTTGTGTCGCTCACTGGAAATATCCCGTCTTTCATACAATAGAGGTTTTATTTGGATTGTATTCCGTATTGTTTTTGTGGCTAACTGGGGCGTTTTTCCCAGGTTGGGTGTCCCCCGATTTGTCCTCGTCTAAAGTTAGTTCTGCTCAGGTTTCTGTCCTTATTTGACGGTTTTCATATTCCCACGGTGTCAGTCATTAAGGCTGGTTTGGGCTTTCTGGCAGCTACCGTCACAGAGGCATGCCGCCATTAAGCAGTGAAGCTGAAATTTTCAATACCCAGAACTCGATCAGGGATTTGGTGAATTGTGAATCTAACGTGTGCTTATGTTTTCTTTTTTCTGTCGCGACCGGTATCCCATATAGGGGTACAGCTAGTTTAGAAGTCCCTGCTTCCTGATGTGTCGTCCCCCAAATGGGGGATGAGGAAATAAAACTCCGATTGTACTGTTGTCTCTGGTTGGGGCGGCACTCGCCGTTGGCTTTTTGTTTTTGGGGTGGGGTACATGAGTTTTCAGGATATTTTCAATCGGCATAACGCGTTTCTACTTGGCTCTGCAGCGTTCATCGTTGGTATTTCATTGTCTGGTGCAGAGGCGGCTCAGATTTGCGTAGGAACGCCATCGAACGTAGGCGGCGCTCCCAGCATTGGAATTTCAACGGATTGTTTGGTGACCGCCATCGAACAACCCGTAGTGCCAATGATCGGTGCAATAATTCCTTCGTCAACGGTGACACAGCGTCTTTTTCCGCAAGGGAGCATCGGATTCATTACGATTGATCCAGGGGCTGGCATCGTTAATGTTGGCAATGGTTCGGTCGGTGAGGCAATTGTGGCAGGCGGCGGGATATCGCTTGATACTATTACCAATGATGGGTTTGTTGGCTCGGACTCGCAAACCAACTCGACAGTGAATATTCTTCAGAATGTATTGATCACGATTAACAATGGGACGTTGGCTGGTTCCACGCGTGACACCGCTGTTATCGCGACCTTTAGTTCGATTGGTCAGACGGCCGCCATTTTTGCAGGAGGATTACCCGGGGGGACTGTAAGTGGAGATGTGACGATTAACCAGGGCTCGGCCACGTCTGCCGGATCGATCCTGAGCCATAGCCCAACATTTTCCGCTGGCGTGACCGTCGCACGTACGTCTGGAGATGTGAGTATCAACAATTTCCAAGGCACAATTTCAGGCCCATCTGCCATTAACATAAATACCAATGGCTCAATTTCCATTGTTAACGGCATTGATGAGAACGCAACAGGCAAAATCTTGTCAACGGTCGAGAACGCTGCAGCAATATTGATTGTGAACACTGTTCCGGGAGATCCGACTTTAGTACCCACATCACTCAGTATCGTGAATAATGTAGGAAGTACCATCGCAGGCTTTGGTGGTGACTTTGGATCAGCAATTTTTGTTGGTGAATTAGCCGGTGGAGCCGATGCTGGCACGATCTTCAACCATGGCACAATAACCGCGCCAGGCATTGGATTTGCGTTGTTGCGCATTGGCGGAACGCCGGGCGGTGGCGTGACATTTACCAATGACGGCACCGTAAACGGCGCCATTGTTTTGGGTAATCCTCTTGATAAGTTTGTTGCACAAGGGGGGATTGTAAACGGGACAATTTTGGCACCTATGGGCATAGGTCGAGTCGAAATTGCAGCGGACACGAGGATTAACGGCGCAATTGCGAGTTCCACGGGAGCAGCGCCAGGAGACCGTTCCTCTGTTGATTTGGGACTGAACTTCGGCACCGTGACATTTACCTCTGACGCCTCCCTCAATGTAAGTCATGATCCTGGCAATGCGCCCCTGAACAACTCAGTGTTTTTCTCACAAGTTTCCGCCGACTTGAGAACTACACAAGACGGTCAAGGCACAATCAACTATCTTTTTGAAACTGACATCAATCAAAGTGTCGGTACAGGATCTGCAGGCCTAAAGGCTTTGAATTTCTTGAGTGGCGGATCTTCGTTGGCGACCAGCGGCGCCTCCTTTTTTGTCGCGGACACAACCATTGGATCGGGGGCTAAACTCACGTTAATCCCCGACGCAGGCACGACGTTCCCAGGTGCTGGGTTCGCTGGCAAGACCGGCAATGTCCTTTCAGGCAATCTGATCGTCAATGGCACACTCGATCTTGGATCTGGAACTCTTAGTCTCGCATCTGGCCCAGCAGGCAGCCCCGGTAATCTATCCGTTGCTGGTGGCTCGATACTTGAAACTACCATCACTGCTGACGGCCCAAATGACCCGCGTGTAGGGCAGGTTGAAGCAACGGTCACCGGATCCGAAATGCTGGGGCAAGTTATTGCGGCAGGAAGCATCGTGGTTGCTAATGGGTCTCAAATTGTTCCGACCATAGCTGCGGCAGTGACTGTGTCTGACGGTGCTCGATACAATTTTCTGTCGGGCGAAGGCGGCCCGGCCACCGTCGGAGATAACCTCACCGTCGCATCAGCTGGCGGCGTTGACTTCGGGCTGTTTCGCGGAGATTCAATTCTAATCAATGGCGCCA
>CAZFHW010000099.1:0-11804 GCA_964518885.1 uncultured Parvibaculum sp.
CCGCTGATAACCCTGGTGACTGGGCGTTCCATTGCCACGTCATTGAACATCAGAAGACCGGCCTCGCCGGGTTTATACGGGTCGAATAGACAGGCCCTTCGGTCCACCGGAATGCTTCTGTGATCGGGTTAGCGACAATGTCAGCACAAACTTCCCGATTGCCATTTTTATATATTCGTATATTGTAATATACAAATCTTTATGCCATATCGTCCTAGTGATCGTTTATCCCATGGCGGTCTCTGGCACTGCTTCAAAAGTGCCTCAATACCACTCTTGGACCCGTTCCAATAAGTGGGCACCGGGAGCGGCAAGACAAAATTGGAGGAGCCAGACCATGAATCCAATGACCTCTGCAGCGATCAAACATCCTGGTTTCTTCATGATCGTTGCTGCCATGTTCAGCGCAATCATGATCGCACTCGTCGTCGCACCAACCCTGGCACCAAACACCTTTCCTTCTCTTCAGCCCCTGAAGATCGATACGGATCCTGAGAACATGCTGGCGGCAGACGAGCCGGTGCGGATATTCCACAATGACATGAAAGCCGAGTTCTCACTTCACGATCTGATCGTCGTAGGCGTCGTCAACGAGCACCACACAGAGGGTGCGTTTAACGTCGAGACGCTGAGCGACATTCACGAACTCGCCGCTTTCGCCAAAACAATCCATTGGGATGAGAACGGTGCGCGACGTGGCGTCATAGCTGTTGATCTCATTGCACCATCGACTGTGGATTCCATTGAGCAAGCCGGATTGGGCTCTGTGCGTTTTGCCTGGCTCCTGCCGGCGCCGCCAGAGACCGAAGCTGAGGCGCTCGCCGTGCGCGAGCGCGCCCTGCGCATCCCGATGCTCAACGATACACTGGTCTCCGCCGATGGAACGGCGATCGCGCTTTATATTCCGATTACGTCAAAAGATATAAGCTACCGCGTTGCTCAGAAATTACGTGAAAAGATAGAAACTTTCGACGGCGACGCTGTGTTTCATATCACCGGATTGCCTATCGCACAGGATCAGTTCGGCATTGAGATGTTCAAGCAGATGGCGGTCTCGGCACCTGCCGCAATGGCGCTGATCTTCGCTCTCATGTGGGTGTTCTTTCGACGCGTGAACCTCATTCTCTCACCGATGGTGGTCGCTCTGGTTTCCGTCATTGGCACTATGGGAGTGCTCATCGCGACGGGAAACACCGTCCACATCATGAGCTCTATGATCCCGATTTTCGTGATGCCTATCGCGGTCCTCGACGCGGTGCACATTCTGTCTGATTTTTATGACCGTTACCCCTCAATCGGTGACCGCCGGAAAACGCTTCGCCACGTCATGACAGAACTGTGGTCCCCAATGCTGTTCACAACCCTGACCACTTGTACTGGCTTTGCCTCTCTTGCCTTCACACCAATTCCCCCCGTGCAGGTGTTTGGCCTCTTTGTTGCTTTTGGCGTTTTTCTTGCCTGGCTATTCACAGTCACCTTGATCCCGGCCTACATCATGCTGATGCCGGAGCGAGCCTTTGAGGGATTTGGCCTGGGAGCTTCTGGCGGCACAAAAGATAATGAAGTGACGCCGCTCGCACGCCTTCTCCACGGCGTTGGCAATTTCACTGTTGCACGTGCAAAATTGGTTGTGATTGGTTTTCTTGTAGCCCTCACCGTCGCCGGATACGGTGCCTCACAAATCCGCATTAACGACAACCCGGTCAAATGGTTTCATCCTGATCACGAAATTCGCGTGGCGGACCGGGCGTTAAACGAGCGGTTCGGCGGCACCTACATGGCATATCTCACGTTCTCCGCTAGTGAGGTCGATGAAGTGTTGGTGGTCGCCGATGAGATCGTCCGACGCCTAGAGCTTCTCGACACGCAAGCGGCAACGCAGCTCGCTGCGCAACTGGCCGTCAGACGCGATGAGGCATCATCGTTGGATGACCTTTTAGGGGGATTACGCGAATTTTCCGAAACGAACCGAAATGAGGCCCCAAACGATGACGTCTGGTATGCTTGGGACGACGCCGCCCTTGCCCTGGATGCGGCAGCACAAGTTGGTGATATTTTCAAGCGCCCCGATGTTCTGCACTACATCGAACGGTTACAGATCTATCTCAATGAAACAGGTCTGGTCGGAAAATCAAACGCGTTGCCGGACATTGTAAAGACGGTGCACCGGGATCTTTTCCTAGGTGAGGACGAAGCGTTCCGCATTCCTGATACGCCCGAGGCGGTCGCGCAGACGCTTATCATCTTCCAGAACAGCCACCGACCACAAGATCTTTTCAAGCTCGTGACGCCCGACTACCGGCGGGCGGTCGTCTGGCTCCAACTGAAAAGCGGTGACAATATTGACATGAGTGCCGTCATTGATGCCGTTGATACCTACATCACGGCCAATCCACCTCCGGTTGCGATGAACCACAACTGGTTCGGTCTGACCTACATCAATGTCGTCTGGCAGGACAAAATGGTCTGGGGAATGTTACGTGCGTTTATTGGCAGCTTTGCCATGGTCCTCATTCTAATGACGCTTCTGTTCCGCTCTCTCGCCTGGGGCCTTTTGTCGATGGTGCCTCTGACCGTCACAATAGGCGTCATCTACGGAGTCATCGGCTTCGTTGGCAAGGATTACGACATGCCCGTCGCCATTCTCTCCTCCCTCAGCCTCGGGTTAGCGATTGATTACGCCATTCACTTTATTGCTCGCAGCCGGCAAATCTATGACCGCCTTGGCAACTGGCCTGAAACGGTGCGCGCTGCTTTTGGAGAACCTGCACGCGCCATCTTCCGCAACGTGGTCGTTATCGGCATTGGTTTTCTGCCACTCCTGCTCGCACCACTCATGCCGTATCAGACTGTTGGTATTTTCATCTCCGCGATCCTCGTTCTTGCCGGTGCGGCTACACTGCTGGGTCTACCTGCGCTGATTACCCTGTTTCAGAACGTCCTTTTCCGTCCAAGGAGCAAGACATGACCAGAACAATAACCACCCTCATCTCCTGCATTAGGAGCGGTATTGTCCTAACTGGCATCGCCCTGGCTAGCACACCCGGGATTGCTCAAGATGGGGCTGATGCACAAACCATCGTTGATCGCGCCAGTACGGTTGCATACTATCAGGGAGAAAATGGTCGCGCGTCTGTTCACATGTCAATCCTGGACGCTCAAGGGCGCGAGCGCACCCGCGATTTTGTGATCTTGAGAACGGACATGGACAAAGTCGACAACGGAAAGCAGCGTTTCTATGTCTTCTTCACCCGCCCAGCAGATGTCAACCGAACAGCGTTTCTCGTCTGGAAGAACCCCCAGACAGCTGATGATCGCTGGTTTTATCTGCCAGCACTCGACCTCGTAAAACGAATTGCTCCGTCGGACGAACGCACCAGCTTTGTCGGCTCGCATTTCTTCTATGAAGATGTGTCTGGGCGCGGTCCGCGCGAAGATCATCACATCCTCGAAGAGGAGACCGACACCTATTACGTGATCAGATCAACCCCCAACGACCCCGATGCGGTTGCCTTCGCGAGTTATCGTATCTGGATTCACAAGACCACATTTCTCCCCATCAAGACGGTATTCTACGGTGCAGACGGTGAAGCTTACCGGACATATACCGCAACCGCCGTGGAGACTATAGACGGGTATCCGACCGTTGTGCGCTCGACCATGGAGGATACGCGCATTGGTGGTGAAACTCGGATGAGCTACACCGACGTTGAGTACAATATTGACCTCACGGACGACATTTTCACCGAACGTTATCTGCGCACCCCGCCGCGCAGGCTTTTACGTTGAAGGGGAAACAACAGACGTGGTCTTTCTGAAACACCTCAACACAACAGTGATGGCTGCGGCCCTGTGCTGGGGAGGCCCCACGCTGGCACAAGCACCACCTGCGTTACCGACCGGCCTCAGCCCCGCGCAGGAGACGACGGGAGGAGCAGATGAACCAGCACTTCCGATGGGACTTGGCGAGGAGCATCTGTCCGCGCAGGCGTCCCGCGGCCTTGATAGAGATTTCGTTGCCCCCTTTGGTTTCTCTGGTTTTATTGAAACGCGCCTGGGAAGTCGCGCCATTGGCGATGCGACCCAGAAGACGGCGTCAATCGCTGAGACCCGGCTTCAACTTGAGCGTGAGTTCTTTACCGAGCAGGCAACGTTCCGGCTGGTGGGTGATTTTGTCTACGATAATGTCGTCGACGGTCACAGCCTCGCCCTCGAAGAGGGTCTCGGGTTCTTCGATTTACGTGAAGCTAATGTCACAACACAGCCCTATTCTTTCTTGGACGTCAAAATGGGCCGCCAGGTTCTGACGTGGGGCGTCGGAGATTTCTTGTTCATCAACGATTTGTTCCCCAAAGACTTCCGTTCCTTCTTCATTGGTCGTGATGATGAATATCTCAAGGCGCCATCTGACGCTCTGCGCGTATCTGCGTTTTATCATCAGCTCGCCGCCGAATTCGTCTATACGCCCCGCTTCGACGCGGACCGCAGCATCAATGGATCTCGTTTGTCGTATTTCAATCCTTCGTTGGGGCGCATCGCGGGCCGCAACGCCATCATCAATGCGCAAAAACCCGATGCGTGGTTCAGGGACGACGAGCTCGCCGCACGCATCTACGGGAATGTCGGAGGATTTGAGCTTGCGGTCTATGGATATGACGGGTTCTGGAAAACACCCGAGGGACAAACACCGACGGGGCAGGTTTTTCACCCGCGCCTTTCCGTTCTCGGAGCAAGTCTGCGAGGTCCCTTGCACGACGGCATTTTCACCACCGAAATTGGTCATTATTTCAGCCGTGACGACGCGGCGGGAACAGACCCTCTCGTTCGCAATGGCGAAAGTCGCATCCTTGTCGGCTACGAACAGGAAATTGCTCCTGAGCTTACCGCCTCGGCCCAGTATTACGTTGAAATTCTCTCCAACTACGACGCGCTAAAGCAAGCTCTACCCACAGGTGCCTTCGCTCCCGATCGCGTGCATCATGTCATAACGCTGCGGCTAACCAAGCTCTTGCTCAACCAAAATCTAACGCTCTCCGGATTCAATTTTTGGAGCCCGAATGAAGCAGACGGACACCTGCGTCTGCGCGCCTCCTACAAACTCAGCGATACCTGGTTTGTCGAAGGGGGGAGCAACATTTTCTATGGCTCTGACGACAACACCTTTTTTGGTCAGTTCCGAGACAACACAAACCTGTTCGTTGCAGTGCGCCGCAGCTTCTAGTTGGGTTTTGTGGCCTTGTCTAAAGCCGGCCAGCTTCGATGAAGGTCGTCCACGACAAACACATGCGCGTGCCGCAGCCCGTTTTTTGTCGGCTTAGCGCCGCACAGGTGTGGGTGATCGGGTGGCAGATCGTTATGGAGGTGACTGATGACTTCGGGATCATCGCGGGGCCAAAATATGATGGCAGCAAGGACACCAAGTGCAGCAATGGCTCCGAGGGTTAGAAAGGCGACCGTCATCCCAAATTCAGCACCGAGCCACCCTGCAAGGGGATAGGTTAAGAGCCAGCAGGCGTGGGATAGCGCGAACTGAGCCGCAAACAGGATCGACCTGTCGTTTTGTTGGGAGGATCGCCTGAGCAAACGGCCCGACGGCGTCAAGATCGCTGAATACCCAAGGCCAAGAACAAGCAAGGCGACTAAAAACAAAACCCAACTCACCGCTCCAACAAGCAGCCCGGCGCCAACAGCTAACATGGCAACAACGAGGCTGGCACCCCCACAGAGCATAACGGTTCGATCCGGGGTTTTCTCAAGTAGTTTTGGAAGTACGAGGGCAGCCGACATCGACCCTATTCCAAACAATGCCAGAGCCAATGCAACATCGGCGTCTGTTCGGCCCAGCACACCGCGAACATAGACAACTGTATTGACGATCACCATGGCGCCGCCTCCCGCCGCTGCGAGGTTCAGCGCCAACAGCCCGCGGAGGCGCGGTGTGGCGAGATAGATGCGCGTGCCGCGTGTGGTTTGGTCGTAGATTTTACGTCGCTCGGTTAGCTTAGGACGTGGGAGGATAACTGACAGGATCAGGGCGCCAGATAACAGGAAGCCTATCGCCGTCCCCGCGAACAGAGTATGAAAGCTGACAATAGTCAGAAGGATCGCTGCCAACATCGGACTGACGAGGTTTTCCAAATCATATGCCAAACGCGACAGCGACAAAGCACGTGTATAATCTTTCTCGTCCGGGAGCACATCCGGGATAGTTGCTTGGAAAGCTGGTGTAAAAGCAGCAGACGCAGATTGCAGCACGAAAATCAGAGTATAGATTTGCCAGATTTCACTTACAAAGGGCAGGAACAGCGCGACGGCGGCGCGGATAGCATCTAGTGCGACCAGTGCCGTGCGTCGAGGAAAGCGCTCTGCAAAGGCGGCGGCGATCGGTGCAATGCCTACATAAGCTGCCATCTTGATAGCAAATGCGGTTCCAAGCACGATACCCGCCTGGTCCCCGGCCAGGTCGAAGGCGAGAAGCGCAAGCGCAACTGTCGTGAGCCCTGTGCCTAGGAGTGCGATGACCTGCGCAAGAAATAGGTGACGGTAAGTCCGGTTTGCCAATACGCTTAGCACGCCAACCTCCTCAAACGGTCAGAGACATTCGGCGATAGCCTTATTCCTCTATTGAGTACCGTTTCTCGCGAGACGGTCCGTCGATTGTATTTCCTGCTTACAGGCTTTCTCACAAACGGCCCTTCTTCGTGGATTTGCTCAGCCGTTCGGCAAATTGTGCAAATATGAAAATCATCATGGCCAATCATGCCATGATTCCTACAGCACCAATACCGGATCAATTTTTTAGTGAAACCGGTGTGTGCAGGCGGCTTTGTCACAAACAGCCCCTCCCCGTGGATTCACTCAACTGTCTGTCAAACCCGCATTGAATGATCTCAATAACTTAGCTTCTTTGTAGATCGACATGTGGCGGAATGTAACTGCGTAAAACTCCTATTTGTGACAAAGCCCTTGGACTGACGGGCTTTCATCATCAAGCCAAGTGGAAGAACAATCGGATCGAAGGTTCACACGTCCGGATCAGAAAGCGAGAACGAGCGATGCAGGGTTTCCGATCACCAGGATCCGCACAAAAGTTTCTCTCGATCCACGCGGCTTTCTACAATCACTTTAACACCCGAAGGCACCTGATTTCTGCTCTCGAACATCGCACCAAACGCAATCAAGCGTTTACGTTCTGGCGCGATATGACTGCGTCATAAAAACCGGCAAAGGTCTGCGCACGACTAGGCTTTGAGTTTGTGGCAAAGCCTCCAGCAGTTCGCCCGTGACGGTTTGGTGGAGCCAGACGGAATCGAACCGACGACCTCTTGCATGCCATGCAAGCGCTCTCCCAACTGAGCTATGGCCCCTAACCGTTTCATCGTCCCTTAAAGCAACAGAGAGACCGCCGGCCCATATTTTGGCGGCGGATGAAGCCGCCCGACGACCGGGTGCCGGAAACTAGGTCGGTCCGGCTCCCGGATCAAGCAAAACTTCTGGTCCGCGATAATTGGACCTGAAGGTCTGACAGCCCTCCAGGCAGATTAGCTGCCGACCTCCGCGCTCCCACTTGGAACCAGGGTCGACACGTCATCCTCGTCCTCGTCGTCGTCGCTCAGAAAGCTGTCTCCCTCGTCTTCATCCTCAATGGCGAGGAGTTCGTCGTCTTCGTCGTTCTTATCATCATTGCCCGAAGCCTCCTTCGCTGCCAGCTCGTCGAGGGAGGTGTCACCTTCAGGTGCCACTTCACCATCGTCTTTTTCGGCGGCCTTAGGTTCCGGCTTTTTTTCTTCCGGAACAGGCGCTACCACCGCAGCAGGCTTTTTGCGTTTTGCCTTCTGTGCGGGCACAGCTTCTTCGTGACCACACTTCGGACAAACCAGTGGGTTCTTGCTCAAATCGTAGAACTTTGCCTCGCAAGCGGTGCACACACGCTTTGTTCCCAATTCCTGACTAGCCAAGTCTCTCTCCCCATTTACAAATCTTGAAATTTCCCATTGCCACGATCCGGCCCGCCTGTCAAAACCTAATCGCATTAAATTTGGTGCCCGGGGGTTTTTTTGGCAAAGTGAACTGAAACGACACCGTCTGATCGCTCTGCGCGAATAATTTTGGAAACCACCGTTGCATCCATTCTTTGACCCTCTTTTCACGGCATAAATCTATGACCCTGACAGCCTCCCCCTCTCGTGCGCTCAACGGAACAGTGACCGTTCCTGGCGACAAGTCCATATCCCATCGCGCGCTTATCTTTGGCGCTCTCGCGGTCGGCGAGACCCACATTACCGGGCTGCTGGAGGGAGAAGATGTGCTCGCAACAGCTGAGGCCATGCGCGCGCTTGGTGCCCATGTGGAGCGCACCGGTACGGGCGCCTGGACCGTCCACGGCGTTGGCATTGGTGGTTTGCGGGAGCCCGCGACGGCGCTGGATTTTGGTAATTCCGGCACGGGGGCCCGGTTGGTCATGGGTCTTGTGGCAGGCCATCCCATCACAGCGACATTTGTTGGCGATGCCTCGCTCTCCAAACGTCCCATGGGCCGGGTGATTACCCCGCTCACGGACATGGGGGCCGTATTCCACGCTCGCGAGGGGGGGCGGATGCCGCTGACCCTCACCGGCGCCAACGTGCCCCTCCCGATTACCTATCCCCTGCCGGTCGCATCGGCCCAGGTGAAATCAGCGGTGTTGCTGGCGGGCCTCAACACGCCCGGCCAAACCACCATCATCGAACCGCATCCAACCCGTGATCACACAGAACGCATGTTGCGCGCGTTTGGGGCCGAAGTGAGTGTCGAGCAAGGTCCTCAAGGGGTCACTATTATCCGTGTCACTGGTCAAGCAGAGCTTGTGCCCACCGATGTCATGGTGCCCGCTGACCCATCGTCTGCGGCTTTTCTTGTAGTGGCGGCGCTCACCACGCCGGGCTCCGACATCACGATCACGGGTGTCATGATGAACCCCCACCGCACGGGGCTCTACACCACGCTCATGGAAATGGGCGGCGATATAGAGGTGATGAACCAGCGGGACGAAAGCGGGGAGCCGGTGGCGGACCTGCGAGTGCGTTCCAGCACCCTGAAGGGTGTTGAGGTGCCGCTGGAGCGCGCTCCTTCGATGATTGATGAATACCCAGTGCTCGCCGTTGCCGCCGCTCACGCCCATGGCACCACCATCATGCGCGGCGCCGCAGAGCTTCGGGTCAAGGAAAGTGACCGGATTGCCGCCACCGTGGCTGGCCTCAGGGTAAACGGGGTCAAAGTCGAGGAGTTTGACGACGGCATGTCTATCGAAGGTTATGGCTCAGACGCCAAGGATGTAGATGGGGGGCGTATTCCAGGGGGCGGCCACGTCATCACCCACATGGATCACCGCATTGCCATGGCCTTCCTGATTTTGGGATTTGGAGCCAAAGCTCCGGTCACGATCGACGAAGGCCAGATGATCGCCACCAGTTTTCCCGATTTTGTGCCTCTTATGCGCGGTTTGGGCGCAAATCTGAGTTCTGAGGCCAATACATGATTATTGCCGTTGATGGGCCGGCTGCGGCCGGAAAGGGCACCCTCGCACGGGCTTTGGCCTCTCATTTTGGCTTTGCCTACCTGGATACGGGGGCCCTTTACAGAGGGGTCGCCCACGCGGTGCTTAAATCCGGTGCTCCCGCTTCCGATGAGGCAGCGGCACTGGTGGCCGCCGAGGCGCTTGATCCGGGCCAGATCGACGCTGAGGCCATCCGCACGGCAGAGGTCAGCGAGGCGGCCTCGCTGGTTGCTGCCATGCCCCCGGTTCGGGCCGCAATCCTCGCTTTTCAGCGCCGTTTTGCCCGCCAGCCGCCGGGTGGCCAGCCAGGTGCCATATTGGACGGCCGGGACATTGGGACGGTGGTCTGTCCAGAGGCAAACGTGAAACTTTATGTGACGGCCAGCCCCCAGGTGAGGGCGCATCGCCGATGGCTGGAACTCAAGGGGTCGGGGTCCGAGGTCTCTGAGACACAAGTTCTAGAAGATGTGCAGGCCCGGGATGCCCGAGACACGGACAGAAAGACCTCTCCGATGCGGCCCGCTGCAGACGCGCACTTGCTCGATACGTCCGATTTGTCTATAGAAGCGGCGTTCGACGTAGCCGTCGCACTTATCGAGACGTCACGGGGTTAAGGGTTTTCCGGGTTTTCTGGAAAGTCGCGGACGACCCCCATTTGGCGTACCCGGCAAGAGCAGCCAAACATCGACATTTGAACCATTGTTTCCATCAGGCGTGCGGGCGCTTCAACGACCCGTGCGCAAGACCGCCGGAGCCAACCGTCGGCAGGAATAGACAAGACTTTTAGGAGAACCAATTTTGGTCGATAGTCTCAACCCCACGCGCGATGAATTCACCGCGCTTCTCGAAGAAAGCTTCGCGGCAAACGAAGGAGCCGAAGGCTCCGTTGTCAAAGGCAAGATCGTTGCCATCGAAAACGACCTGGCCATTATCGATGTCGGTCTGAAAACCGAAGGTCGCGTCCCTCTCAAAGAATTTGCAATGCCGGGCAAGCCCGCAGAGCTCAGCGTTGGCGATGAAGTCGAGGTCTTTCTCGACCGGATCGAAAACGCCATGGGCGAAGCTGTGCTCAGCCGCGAAAAAGCCAAGCGCGAAGAAAGCTGGGTACGCCTCGAAACTGCCTTCGAAGATGGCGGACGTGTGGAAGGCCACATTTTCGGTCGCGTCAAAGGCGGCTTCACGGTCGATCTCGACGGCGCCGTGGCATTCTTGCCAGGCAGCCAGGTGGACATTCGCCCTGTGCGCGACGTGACACCACTGCTCAATATTCCACAACCTTTCCAGATCCTGAAAATGGACAAGCGCCGCGGCAACATTGTTGTGTCCCGCCGTGCGGTTCTGGAAGAGACCCGTGCCGAACAGCGCCTTGAGTTGATCGAAACACTCAAAGAAGGCGATGTGCGCGAAGGTGTGGTGAAGAACATCACCGATTACGGTGCGTTCGTGGATCTTGGCGGCGTAGACGGCCTGTTGCATGTCACCGACATTGCATGGCGCCGGGTCAATCATCCGACGGAAGTTCTCACCATCGGTGAAACTGTGAAAATCCAGGTCATCAAGGTGAACCCGGAAACACAGCGCATCTCCCTTGGCATGAAGCAGCTTGAAGCTGATCCATGGGACGGCGTTGAAGCGAAATACCCATTGGATGCCCGCTTCAAGGGCCGTGTCACCAACATCACCGATTACGGCGCATTTGTTGAGCTTGAGCCTGGCGTTGAAGGTCTTGTCCACATTTCTGAAATGAGCTGGACGAAGAAGAACATCCATCCTGGCAAAATCGTTTCCACGTCTCAGGAAGTGGAAGTGCAGGTTCTGGAAGTTGATCCTGTGAAGCGCCGTATTTCACTTGGCCTCAAGCAGTGCATGGACAATCCATGGGCCGCCTTCTCCGAGCGGTTCCCGCAAGGCACGAAGGTCGAAGGCGAAATCCGGAACATCACCGAATTTGGCCTGTTCATTGGCCTCGACGAAGAAGTCGACGGCATGGTGCATCTGTCAGACCTCGACTGGAACCGATCCGGCGAAGAAGCCCTTCAAGAATATACGAAGGGTCAGGTTGTGAACGCGGTTGTTCTCGACGTGGACACAGAGAAAGAACGCATCTCACTCGGCATCAAGCAACTTGATGGCGATCCGTTCGAGTCCGTTGGCGGCCTTTCCAAGGGTGCAACGATTACTTGTACGGTTACGGCGATCCAGGATTCTGGCATCGAAGTAAGTGTTGGCGAAGAAGACTTCACAGCCTTCATCCGACGCGCTGACCTGA
>CAZFHW010000100.1:0-11556 GCA_964518885.1 uncultured Parvibaculum sp.
GATGAAGAAAACCAAAATTTTCTTCTGCTACCAATTCTCAATCAATTTCCAACAAATTATGACTTTCGGACATGTCTCGGTACTGGGGTGGAGTTTTGACGTTCGACGAAGTTGTGGCCGCCTCCGCGGCGCCCAAGAAATTTGAGCAATTGATCGCCTGCTATAATGCCGCGCGATCAGAGGATGATGTTGCACTCCAGTCTGCTTTGCCAATGCGGTTATTTGCGCCTTTGATGGCCAATATCACGCTCATGGAAAGAGTGTCGCACGACCTTATGATCTACCGTATCGCGGGTGAGAACATTATTGCGCGCTTGGGCTATAATCCGACCGGCAATAATTTCTTTGAATTGCTTCCAACATCGAGACGTGAAGCAACCAAGCAAATGTACCAACACATATTGCAGCATCCCTGCGGGCACTACACCGTCTATGAGAATGAGTATAGATCCGGTCGCCGCATGATGAGCGAGAGCCTGATGCTTCCAATCCGCAAGGACGAGAACAGCAAAGCTACATTCGTACTAGGTTATCACGCGCACCACCAAGGAACCGACGTTTTCCGTCCCGAGGGAAAAACAACGCTGGCTGTGGCTATCAAGACAAGTGAACTTGTTGATATCGGATCCAGCGTGCCTGCCCTTGACGATGGAACAGGTTTTTCTGTCGGTATCCGCCAAGCTGAGAGCGTGTAGGCAGTCTCACTCCAGAAATCAGTCAAGAGACGGTTTGCGCCGCAACTGTTTTGTGCCTCCGCGCTTTCCTTTGGTATCGAGACGTCTGCGTTTTGAGGCGCGCGTGGGTTTGGTCTTGATGCGTGGCCTGATCGGTTCTGAGGCGCGGATCAGCAGATCGAAGAGACGCTTCCGTGCCGCTTCACGGTTCAACTGTTGAGAGCGATGTTCTCTTGCGGTGATCGTCAGAATGCCCGTACTTGAAAGGCGACGCCCTGCCAATATCTCGAGACGCCTCTTCTCCGCATGAGACAGGGCCCGCGTGTTCCTTACGTTGAACATAAGTTGCACTGCTGTCGCCAGCTTGTTTACGTTCTGCCCACCGGGCCCGCCTGCTTGGATGAACCGTTCGTCGAGCTCGTTTTCATCTATCTCAACCCGGGGACTGATCCGAATGCGTGCCATCGTCTCCCCCGTTCCTGACGTCGAGATATGAAGCCGCTGCCTCTCCCGCTTGCCGCCCTATCGCCATGCAGGCGTTGAGCAGATAGCCCCCCGTGGGGGCTTCCCAGTCCAACATTTCGCCAGCACAAAACAAACCGGGTTTTGCTGTCACCATAAAGCCCTCATCAAGTTCAGAGAAGGCAACCCCGCCGGCGGTAGAAATCACTTCTTCCATGGGGCGGGGTGAGGCAAGAACCAGTGGCACATTCTTGATCGCTGCAGCGATTGAAGCTGGTGTTGTCAACTGATCGCTGGCGCACTCCCGCAGCAGACCGGCTTTAACGCCGATGATCCCCGTTGTTTTCTTGAGATGGGTTGCAAAGCTGCGCGACCCGCGCGGTCGTCCAAGCTTTTCTTCCAATCTGGCTTGATCAACGCCGGGTGCCAAGTCCAACGTCAAGACGGCAGACCCGTTCTCCGCGATTGCATCGCGCAAGCGGGCCGCATGGGTATAGATGCCGCCGCCTTCCACACCCTTCTGCGTGACCACGAACTCACCGGGCAAGCGCCGCCCCCCATGTGACAACATCACGCTCTTTACCGGTGCTCCGGCAAAACGATCTCGAAAATGTTCGGACCAGTCCACGTCAAAACCGCAATTGGCAGATTTCAACGGCTGCACATCAACGCCCTGTGCGCCCAAGAGAGACACCCATGCACCATCTGAGCCGAGCGACGGCCAGCTGCCACCGCCCAACGCTAATACGCATGCCTGCGCCTCGACCTCCACCGTTCCGTCCGGCGTTTCAAACAGCAGGGCATCTGTTGGTGACCAACCCACCCATTTGTGACGTACGTGGGTGATAAGACCCTGCCCCCGCAATTCCTTCAACCAGGAACGGAGCAATGGAGCGGCCTTCATGCTCTTGGGAAACACCCGGCCCGAACTGCCCACGAAAGTTTCTGTGCCCAGCTTTTCCGCCCACTGCTGTACGGCATCGGGTGCAAGCGCGCGCAGAGCAGGTTCAAGATCAGCGCTCGCCTTTTCAAAGCGAGACAGAAACACATCAAACGGTTCCGCGTGGGTGAGGTTGAGGCCACTCTTACCGGCCATCAGAAACTTACGCCCCAGCGAGGGCATTGCGTCAAACAGGTGAACCGTGTGTCCTCGTTTGATCAACGCGTCCGCCGCCATCAGGCCCGCAGGCCCGCCTCCTATGACGGCAATGCTGATCTGCACGAGATGTCCTAGCTTTTGAGAATGGAGCGTCCGGCATATTCAGCCGCTGGGCCAAGCAGCTCTTCGATGCGAAGCAGCTGGTTGTATTTTGCCAAACGGTCGGAGCGTGCCAGGGAGCCTGTTTTAATCTGGCCACAATTTGTGGCCACGGCAAGGTCAGCAATCGTTGTGTCTTCGGTCTCACCAGAACGATGCGACATAACGGATGTGTAGCTCGCACGGTGCGCCATTTCGACGGCTTCCAGCGTTTCTGTCAGCGTGCCAATCTGGTTCACTTTTATCAGGATGGAGTTTGCGACACCCATCTTGATGCCGTCATGAAGCCGGGCTTTGTTGGTTACGAACAGGTCGTCCCCGACGAGCTGGATTTTCTCCCCAATGCGGTCGGTAAGGGTTTTCCAGCCGTCCCAATCATCTTCCGCCATGCCGTCTTCGATGGAGAAGATGGGATAACGACCAACAAGATCGGCCCAGTAATCCACCATGCCACCGGCATCGAGCTTCTTGCCCTCACCTTTCAAATTATAAATGCCGTCCTCATAAAATTCTGTCGAGGCGGCATCAAGGGCCAGGTACATGTCGACGCCGGGCTTGTATCCGGCCTTCTCCATGGCTTTCATAATATAGTCGAGGGCAGCATCTGTGGAGGCGAGGTTGGGCGCAAAGCCCCCCTCATCGCCCACGGACGTGTTGTGGCCATCAGACTTCAACTCGGCTTTGAGCTGATGAAACACTTCTGATCCCATGCGCACGGCTTCGCTCATGCTTTCAGCAGCGACCGGCACAATCATGAATTCCTGAATATCGATGGGATTGTCCGCATGCTCACCCCCATTCACGATGTTCATCATCGGCACTGGCAGCATCCGCGCGGAAGGCCCACCGAGATAGCGGAAGAGAGGCAGCTCAACTGAGTCCGCCTGCGCTTTGGCCAGTGCCAGCGAAACCCCTAGAATTGCATTGGCGCCGATACGCGCTTTGTTGGGCGTGCCGTCCAGCTCACACATCAGGCGATCAAGATGGATCTGTTCTTCCGCGTCCATGCCGCCAATGACATCAAAAATCTCGCCATTAACCGCCTCAAGAGCTTTCAGCACCCCTTTGCCGCCATACCGGGCAGGATCGCCGTCGCGCAGTTCAACCGCCTCGTGTGCCCCGGTGGAGGCGCCAGAAGGAACCGCAGCCCGGCCAACGGAACCATCTTCCAGGACCACATCGACCTCGATGGTGGGGTTTCCACGACTATCGAGAATTTCGCGGCCGACAATGTCAACAATGGCGCTCATGGGGTTTGCTCCGGTTTAGGATCTTGTCCGTAGAAAGGGTTGGGCGATACATACCCAAGCCACGCGTCTACTGAAAGAGGGATTGGGCGAAAATCCCGAAAAACCCTCGAATCAACACGAAATCGCCCCACAGGAGGCCCACACGCCTCCCCAAAGCCACAGATTGGGCGATTGAGAAAATTTCCTCACGATTTACCGAGACTGTCCGAATTTTTGTTGGCCCAACAGGCGCTCAGAACGCGGGCAGCCGCACGTCTGTGGGATTTGGGTAACGGATCGTTCCCCGCTTCATTGCTACATTGACCTCACTGGATGCCCGAAGGGGTGAGAGGGGCATCACGTACCAGTACTTCAAACCGGTGGCTTGCGGCCCGGAGAAGTTTGCCGGATCGGGGGGCCCGGCAAACAGAGACCTCCCCGCATGTTTCGGAGGAAATCATGCACCTCTCACTCAACGCAACCGCTCGCAAAAAACTGCGGCGTGGTTCCACTCTAGCTGCAACTTGCGCAGCTCTGACCGTGATTTTTGCCTTTAACGCACCCACAGCCCGTGCATACGAAATGAAACTCGGAGAGGTTGATGTCATCATCGACACTACCGTTACCGTGGGCGTTCAACTTCGCGCCTCGGATCGCGATTGCACCAATATTAATCCAACGAATGGTGGCTGCACCTTCAACGGTGGGCAAACTGCCAGCATCAACGCTGACAATGGCAATCTGAATTTCGACCAGTGGGATTTCACATCCGCAACGGTCAAAGCGACCCACGACATTCAGGCGACCTATCAGAATTTTGGTGTCTTCACCCGCGTCAAATATTTCTACGACTATGTCTATGCGGAAAATGACCTACGGTTCCGCAACCTGTTGGGCGATGCCAAAGAGCAACTCGATTATGGCATCGACGTGCTTGATGCCTTCGTTTACGGCAATTTCGCTGTGGGCAATGTGCCGGTCACCTTGCGTGTCGGCAATCAGGTGGTGAACTGGGGCGAGAGCCTGTTCCAGCAGGGTGGCATCAATGCCTTCCAGGCGATTGATGTCACCGCCATTCGCACACCAGGGTCGGAACTGAAAGAAGCACTGACCCCCATGCCGATGGTTTTTGCCTCCGCAACACTGGGAGACAGTTCGATTGAAGGGTTCTGGCAATGGGACTGGGAGAAAACTGAAATTGATCCGTCCGGATCATTTTTCTCCACGCTCGATATTGCGGGCTTGGGACCGAACCCTGCGCTTTTCACCGCACCAGACGATCTGGCTACTTCACCCGTTCAATTGGCTGTGGAGAGCGATGAGGTTGATAAGGACTCCGCAGAGTTCGGGTTTGCCTTTCGCCATTACGCACAGGAAGTAAACGGGGGGACTGAGTTCGGCCTCTACTACACGCACTACACATCCAGGCTGCCGTTTTTGGGATACCGCAGTGGCAGCGTTGATGCGACCGCGGCGTGTTCCGCTGTCACCGGTGGCGGTGCGTGTGCAAATGCGACCGATGTCAACAATGCCATTGGCTTTGCTTCCGGGTTCAACACCGTGCGCTGGGTTTACCCAGATAGCATCAACACGGTGGGCGTAAGCGCGGCCACTACCATTGGTGACCACGCCTTTGCCATAGAGACCAGCTTCACACCAGACATGCCACTCCAAACCGAGAGCAACCAACAATTGGCCTCTCAACTGGACGGCGGAGGTTTCTCCGACCTGGTTGCTGGGGTTCCGGGCTATGTCTCCAGTGACCTCGCTGCGGTTGGCGCAAACGGAGCAACCGCTGCCGTCACAGAGTCTGATGCACTTCAAGGGCAATTCAGCACCATCAGCACGTTCACACGCAGCAATGAGGTCATAGACATGCTGGGCGCAGACCTTGGCGTCCTGCTTGTCAATGCAGGCTTCATGTATGTGCCGGATGCAGGCAACCTGTTCCTCAATCATGGGGGGACGGAAATCGGTGTTCCAGATGCTGTCGCTGCCGCCGTCCTGACGGCGAACGGACAGACCAATGTGCAGTACGCGACCAGCTTTTCGACCGGCTACAGGGTTGTGTTCATCACGACCTACAACAACCCGTTCGATCTGCCGATCACCCTGACACCGAGCATTGGTTTTCGCCACGACACCAGCGGTTTCGCACCGGGACCCATTGGCCCGGGGTTCGTGAAGGGCGTCAAACAGGTCAGCATTGGCGTGGGTGCCAGCTACCTCAATGCCTGGAATGCAAGCCTGAGTTATACGAATGGTTTTGGCGGCGGCATTCACAATGGCTCTGCCGACCGCGACTTTGTCTCAGCCAGCCTGAGCTACGCTTTCTGATCTACAGCGATCACAGACAAGATGAGCCTCGGCGGTCAGCGCCGGGGCTTTTTTGTGGCTCACAAAGCCGTAGCGTCGACCTACCCTTCGATGGCAGACCGGAAGAAAACAGTTTCGCACCCCGCTTTCTATGTTTGACCCTGATCCTGCCAGCCTGTTAGGTGCATGCAAATTCTCGCGACAGCTCCGCGAGACCATTTGCTCGTTCAAGAACAAGGACAGAATTCATGATTGTGTCAGATCCGCTCATCGCCGAAGAAATTGCGTCAAAGGTCGAAAAATTCGTTCGCGATATTGTCGTCCCTTACGAAGGAGACCCTCGGCTTGGTGCGCATGGCCCCTCGGCGGAGCTTGTCGATGAATTGCGCGCAAAAGCGAAGGCCGCTGGGGTCATGACCCCGCATATTCTCGCCGATGGAAGCCATCTCGATCAAAAGGGCACCGCCACGGTTCTTAAGAAGTCCGGCCTGTCGCCCCTCGGCCCTGTTGCCTGCAACACGGGCGCCCCGGACGAAGGCAATATGTATCTGCTCGGTAAAGTCGGGTCGGAGGAGCAGAAGAAACGATTTCTCGAACAGCTCGTTTCGGGAGAGGCGCGATCCGCCTTTTTCATGACCGAACCCGCAGACGAAGGAGGCGCTGGATCCGACCCTTCGATGATGCAAACGACCGCGAAGCTCGATGGTAATCACTGGGTGATAAATGGACGCAAGACTTTCATCACCGGCGCAGAAGGTGCCAAGGTCGGCATCATCATGGCGAAATCAGATGATGGCGCTTGTTTGTTTTTGGTAGACCTGCCCGATCCCGCCATTCGCATTGAGCGGATTCTGGACACGATCGACAATTCAATGCCCGGTGGTCACGCCATTGTTGCCATTGATAATTTGCGGGTGCCTGCTGACCAGATGCTTGGCGAAAGTGGCGAAGGTTTCAAATACGCTCAAATTCGCCTTTCACCCGCCAGGCTGTCTCATTGCATGCGCTGGCATGGTGCCGCAACGCGCGCACACGAAATCGCAACGGACTATGCCTGTCATCGCCATGCCTTTGGCAAACTGCTGATTGACCATGAAGGCGTCGGCTTTCAGCTGGCGGACAATCTTATCGACCTCAAACAATCGGAGTTGATGATCGACTGGTGTGCCAACGTGCTGGATGGCGGATCGCTTGGGACAACTGAAAGTTCCATGACCAAAGTTGCCGTGTCGGAAGCTCTCTTCCGCGTGGCCGACCGGTGTGTGCAGGTCATGGGTGGCACAGGCGTGAGTGGCGACACGATTGTGGAGCAGGTGTTTCGCGAAATCCGCGCCTTCCGGATTTATGATGGCCCCACAGAAGTGCACAAATGGTCGCTTGCGAAAAAGATCAAAAGAGAAACCCTGAACCCATAAGCAACCGGGCCTGGAGTTTCCGCCGAGGCTTTGTTTCGGCTATCCGGCGGTCTTCCAGAGACGATCTGTTGGCCGTTGCCTATCAGTGTGGGAAGCGGGATTACCTACATCAGATACGTCCCCTTCCAGAAGCGAGGCGCCCTCACCTATCAGCTTTCCGACCTGCGCTTTTTCCTCACTCCCAAGTTGTTGGAAGTGTCTGCGCAGTTCGCTCAGACAAAAGGCGCGGTAAGGGGCAGCAGGCACAGACCAGTCCACTCCTTGCGCGTGGTGGTGAACCTGTTTTTTTCCGCCATCAACGGCTTGGGCATTCGCTTGCAGATATGGCAAATAGTCAGCACTTGCGATTTCAAAGAAGAAACCGAGATCATCGGGCACTGATTGTATTTCCGGCGTGCCCTCCAAATCCGAGGGACGCGTCGCCCAAAGCCTTGTCACCCAATTGGCAACATTGGGGGCTGTTTCACGCATCAGGGACCCTGGGGTCGGATCAGAAAAGAAATGCCGAAAGAACGGGCCAAATAGTCCGAAGTCTGCTTCGCACGGTCTCTGCCCCATCAGGAAGGGTCGTTTGCTAAAAATTGCATCGAGAGTTTTTAGCGTATCCAGATAAAGCGCCTCGATGGTGGGCGCTGTCTCTTTCGTCACTCCATCCTGTTTCAAAAAACTTTCCTCTGCCGCTTAAGGATGAACTGGCGACGGAGGAAAAACGGGAGCCGCAGGTCGCGCATGAGAGAGTTTGCGATCTGGGAACTCATGAGCATCATGTCTTCATCAAATGCCCAGCGATAGTAAAGCGCCGGTCGCCAGTACCATTCATCAAACAGGTCTTCGAGCAGCAGACTGCAGAACGCCGCCACCGGATCGCTGGGTTGCAGTTTCGGGCCAGGCATTTCCGCCTCGAATTTTGCAATGATGGTAGTTGTATCCGTCAGCCACTCACCGTCCGGTGTCTCCACCTGAGGCATTTGCGCGATGCCTGTTGCCTTGGCACAGCGGCGGAAATCAGCAGTGTCCATTTCCACATAATCGTGGGGAATTCCCTTGGTCCGGAAATAAGCCTCAAGCTTCCCGGTGAAATAGGAAAGCTTCAGGCCGTGCAGTATGTAATTGCTGCTGGTGTCATCCATGACGGCTCAACTTCCTCCATGCCGTACGGCCCGCTATCACGCCTCCTCCCAAAATAAGCCCGGCGGCCAGCAACAGCTGCCACCAGTACAGCGCCACCTGCTTTGACACGGCATTGATGGTGAGCTGGGTTATCAGATTGAAGTCCTCCCCCATCTCCACTACACCGAACTCGGCTGCGTAAGCATTGTAGTCATCCAGCATTGCCTGAAAGCGCTCTGGCTCTGTGGCTGAGATGTCCGTCGTCTCGCCAGGATCGGTCGCAAGATTATAGAGGCGCCACTTGCCATCGCCATAGGGCAACGTGTTGCGGGTGATTTTATGGTCCCCCAAGAAGAGCGCTGAATTGCCCGCGACTTCGAGACCGATGGGCGTCTGGCTCCCGTGTGTTTCTTCCGCTGCGCCGGAAAGCACAGGACGCAGGCTCTGCCCATTGATCGGAACAGGATCGGTGTTCACCGCCGCCACACCGGCATAATCAAGGATGGTGGGGGTGATGTCTGTCACCAGGGCAAAAGACCCGATGCGGGTTTGTGGCGCAATCCCAGGCCCCGCAATAATCAGAGGAACGCGGATACCTCCTTCTGCGGCGTAGAATTTAAAGAGATCGCCGGGTGCCGCTGCAGCATTTGCCCATTCGGGACCAATAAATCCCAGGCTGCCTTTTTCGCCGAGCGTTTCAATGTCGTAGTGATATCCGTTCTGCCACATCCAGAATGCCATGCCGGGAGCATGAACGGGGTCACTCGGTTCCGGACCATTGTCAGAGGTTACGATGAAAATCGTGTTGTCGAGCTTGCCGGTGGCCTCCAGGTGCGCCAGCAGGCGGCCAATATGAAAGTCCATGGCTTCGAGCATGCCCGCATTCACAGCCATGCTTTTGGCAAAGAGGTTCTTGTCATCCTCAGACAGGCTGTCCCAGTCCCGCGCCGTTTCAGGCATCGGTGCCAAGGGGGCTCCTTGCGGGATCAGGCCAAGCTCTTGTGCCCGCTGCCAACGTGCCGCGCGCAGAACCTCCCAGCCGTCGTCATAAACACCTTCATAATTGTTCGTAAACTCTCGGGGGGCCTGCACCGGAATGTGGATCGCCTGAAAGGCGATGTAAGCTAGGAACGGACTGTCATCGCCCGCCCCTTCATCCAGATAGTCGATCATCTTGTCGACCATGAATTTTGATGAATAGAAATCTTCCGGCAAGTCGGCGGGAGCGCCGTCCTCAAACCAGGGCGCGTAGGTGTAGTACGGCATGTAGGGTTTTTGTTCCCAATTGTCCGCCCCTGACGCGTCGAGCACAAAGGAGCGATCGAAGCCGTGGGAGTTGGGAAGGTCACCCTCGTCGCTCCCCAGATGCCATTTTCCGGTCATGTAGGTGCGATAGCCAACGGCTTTCAAACGGTCCGCAATCGTCATCACGCCGGGCTCCAGGCTCATGGAGTATCCCGGTTGTTCCTTGTCCTCGGGACGCAAAATCTCGGGAATGGTGGCGATGCCCGTGCGGTGATTGTCCACGCCGGTCAACAGCATGGCGCGGGACGGGGCGCAAAGAGGTGATGTGTGATAGCGGGTGAACCGTGCGCCTGCGCCTGCGAGCCGGTCAATATTGGGCATACGTGCTTCCCCACCAAAGGCAGAGAAGTCCATGAGCCCCGCATCATCAACGAGCAGAATGACAATATTGGGTCGGGGCGCAGCGGTCGCCGTGCCAATCGCTATGCTGGCTGTGCAAAGTGCAAATACACCAAAGAAAACGCAGCGCGACACTGCATTGAATACATATTGGATCATGGTCTGCTCATCTCTCGTCGATCATCCGTAGGTTTTGAGACCATAGAACAATTGGCGCTAGTGATGCCATAATAATTTCTATGAAACTTCGGGGTTTCTCCGGGAGCTAGGTCGACCGTCCGTCTTGCCGGTCATTCCGGCCTCTGTATACTCTTGGAAACGGGGAGGAAGAAGCATGGCTTACGTTGAAGGTCGGATCATCCATGATGCAGACAGTCACTTGATGGAACTGGGGGATTGTCTTGATCCTTATTTCGATAAAAAGTTGCTGCAACGCTTTCATAATCTCCCCAACTACCAGCAAAGATTAGGGAAAGGCGATTGGGCCAACGAAGCCCGGGCGCAACAGGCAGAGCCGGATTTCCGCGCCGACATTGAACCCAATATCATGCTTCGGAAAAACTACGAAGCACACGGATCGTTCTTGGCACCCGACCGCCCCGCGGCTCTTGATCATTTGGGGTTTGCCAGCCAGCTTGTCTTCACCACGTTTTGCCTGGGGAATTTTGGCCTGGATCAGGGCGACGACATGGAACTGTGCTATGGCGCGGCAACCGCTCACAACCGGATGATGGTTGATTTTTGTTCTGTTGATCGCCGCCTTCTGCCCACAGCCTATATTCCGCTCGAAGATTTTGCGTTGGCAAAGGAAACAGCAAAAGCTGCCATAGAGTCCGATGCGAAAGCTCTTATGGTCCCCTCACTCTGTCCGCAGAACCATTCGCCGTCTCATATCGAATTGGATGCGGTCTGGGCGATGGCGGAGGAAGCAGGCCTACCTGTGCTCTTTCACGTGGGTGGCGAGGAAAAGCTGAACCCTGTCTATAAGGAAAACGGCCTGCCGCCAGTGCCTGACTTTCATGGCGGCGATGATAATTTTACGTCGGTCAGTTATCTGCCCATTCCGAATGCTGTGATGCAGACGGCAGCGACGCTGATTTTTGATGGGGTGTTTGACCGTTTTCCGGCCCTGAAATGGGGGGCCATTGAGTTGGGCGCCAACTGGGTGCCCGCGTGGATGCGGGCGATGGATTCCGCCGCCCACGCCTTCATCAGAAACGAAGAGCGGTTGCAGAAACTGTCTGCCAAACCTTCAGAAATTGTCCGGCGGCAGATGCGCGTTGCACCCTATCCGCACGAGGATACCGGCTGGATCATCGCCAATGCCGGGGAGGAAGTCTGCATGTTCTCTTCTGATTATCCTCACGTGGAAGGCGGACGCAATCCGCTCAAGCGGTTTGATGCAGCGCTGCAAAACACTTCTGAACGGGCCCGGGAGCGCTTTTACG
>CAZFHW010000101.1:0-6222 GCA_964518885.1 uncultured Parvibaculum sp.
ATGCAGTCCGTTCAGGCGGGTCTCGAGTTATTGCGGCGCCAGATCGACCGCTGATTTCGCCTACTCGTTACGCTCTGCTGGCACGCCGTACAATTCGTCCGCACGATCAAAAAAGGCTGTGACAACTTTGTGGACAGCACGGTCAAACAGACCGCTCACCATACGCTCCAGCATGCGGCTTTTGAATTCAAAATCGACAGCGAAATTAACTCTGGCCCCTCCGCCATGTGGTTCAAATTTCCAATGATTATCCAGATGTCTAAACGGCCCACTCAGGTATTCAACATCAATGGAAAGAGTTTTGGGATTGACCTCCACGCGGCTGCGGAATTTTTCACGGAACATTTTGTAGGAAATCAAAACATCCGCGACGATGATCTTGTTTTCTCCTGCTGTGCCTCGCTCCCGGATACGCACGCCAATACACCAGGGAAGAAATTCCGGGTATTTTTCGATGTCCGATACGAGATCAAAAAGCTGCTGCGGTGAATGTCCGACTTCGCGGATTTCCTTGTGAGCTGGCACTTGAGCTTAGCCTTGCGCCAACTGGGATTCCCGCGCTGCCCGCAGAGCGGCAAAGTCCGCATCCGCGTGGTAGGACGAGCGCGTGAGAGGCGTTGCCGAGACCATCAGGAAACCTTTGGAGCGCGCGGTTGTTTCAAAGCCTTTGAATTCATCCGGGGTTACATATCGTTCAAGTGCCGCGTGCTTGCGTGTGGGTTGCAAATATTGGCCGATGGTCAGGAAGTCAATGTCGGCTGTTCGCATGTCATCCATCACCTGCATGATTTCATCACGCACCTCGCCAAGCCCCACCATGATACCCGACTTGGTGAAGATGGTTGGGTCCAGCTCCTTCACTCTCTCGAGCAGGCGAAGGGAATGGAAATAGCGTCCGCCCGGGCGAATAGAAAGGTAGAGCCGGGGCACAGTTTCCAGATTGTGATTGAACACATCTGGTTTGGCCTCCACGACAATTTCCAGTGCGCCGTCTTTGCGCAGGAAATCAGGCGTTAGAATTTCGATCGTGGTGTCCGGCGTCCGTGCGCGTATCGCACGGATGACGTTGGCAAAGTGGCGCGCCCCGCCGTCATCCAGATCATCACGGTCCACCGAGGTAATAACAACATGTCGAAGACCTAGTTTCTCAACCGCGCTTGCTACATTTTCCGGCTCGTTCATGTTCAGCGGATCAGGACGCCCGGTCCGCACATTGCAGAATGAGCAAGCGCGTGTGCAGGTGTCGCCCATGATCATCATGGTCGCGTGTTTCTCGGTCCAGCATTCGCCAATGTTGGGACATCCGGCCTCTTCACAGACCGTCACCAGTCCATGCTCGCGAACAATCTTTTTGGTCTCAGCATAAATTGCGGAACCTGGTGCCTTCACCCTGATCCAGGAGGGTTTGCGCAACAGAGGCGTATCTGGTCGATGCGCCTTTTCCGGGTGCCTCGGCCGTGGAGCGGGACGTTCTCCGTCGCCCAATGTATTGAGAACCGTTACCATGAAACTCTGTCTATCGCCGCTGTCAGTCTTGCTGTCACTATATGGGAATATAACCCGGAAAAGTTAAGATCGGGCAGTGAAATCAATGCCCCGCGTCGCTCGCCTCTTCTATTCAGTCGAACCCGAGACGCGTGAACTGGTCGTCTGGCGCCTCCACAGATTGCATGGCGCTATGAAGCTTTTCGGCCATTTGCGCGGCGAGAGCAGAGCCTGAGAGGTCGTTTTCTTCTCCCGGGTCATTCTCTACATCAAAGAGCAAGTTGGGGCCCAGATCAGGCGGCGCCCAATAGGGAAGTCGGTCGCCCTCGCCCCATGCCTGACGGATCACAGGCACCTCACTGCCCGGCATTCGGTCCAGGATGGCGCGGCTATCTGGCAGTGGCAGTTCGTCCTCACGCCTCAGGAAGTGGGTTGGCATGGTCGACCATCTGTTTGAGAACATGGAGATTGGCCGATTGGCCCCTCCGGCCCCACGGACATATTTATGGGTGCCGTCAATATAGTGCACCTCCCGCCCCCAGACGCCGGACAGCAACCACTCACGTATCTGTGTTTTTTCGCCCGACAGAAGAGGCAATAGCGACTTTCCGTGGGTGCGGTGGCGGATGTCCTTTTCAATGCCAAACTGGTCCGCCAGGGTCGCAAAAATATCAACGCTGGTGGTGAGCGCGTCGCAGGTGCCGGGTTCTACTCCCGGCATCGAAACCATCAAGGGAATGTGACCCAGGGTCTGATAGATCGGCACGCCTGGTTTGCCCCAAAGATCTTTCTCACCCAGATAGTGACCGTGATCCGTGCACAGGATGAACATCGTGTCATCCCACAGATTGTGGCGATCCATGGCATCGAGAATTTTTCCGAACCAATGATCGATCATGGTGAGCTTGCCGCCGTAGCAGGCCCGAATTTGCTGGGCCTGGCGTTCGGTCAGCACGCCCTTCTCAATCGCGCCTTTCATATAAGGCGGCCAGATCATGTGGGGGCCTTCCCAATCCGGATCGTACATGGAGGCATAAGGTTCTGGCGTGTCGAACGGCTCGTGCGGGTCAAACTCATCGACAAACAGGAAGAACCGGTCATGGGCACCGGCATTGTCGTCCAGCCAGGTCGCCGCTGCCTGCATGGTGCGCGGACCTGGAAAGTCTGCTTCGCCCTTAAAGTACCCGCGGCTGTCATCATAGGGCATGTGAGTTCGGCCAAAATTGGGGGCGCCAGCCCAGCTTGGGTCGGCTTTGGTTTTCCAAAGGTCGCCCTCATGGCCGCGCTGATAATCCCAGGCGGAAAAATCAACATGGTAATTTTCACCGCCGGTCTCAAACAGATGCGGATGATCTGAAATCAGCTGCGACTTCACCCCTGCCTTGGAAAGCTCATAGGTGATGGCGTCTTCCCATATCTCAATGGAGCCCCACGGACGCCAGAGAAAATCCCACGCTCCGCACAGGATGTCGTGGCGGGCGGGCATGCATGGCAATGCGCCCGCATAGTGCTTGTTGAACCGAACGGAGCGTGTGGCAAAACGGTCCAGGTTTGGCGTTTGGAATTCCGATCCACCATAGGCCCCCAACATGTGGCGGTTCAGACTATCGAGGAGAATAACGACCGCGTTGCGTGGTCCGTTACCGGCTGGCTTTTCATCGGGAGCATCTGTCACGCGTTCGTTCCTTTTACCAAACTCATATTACTTCAGCTGGACTGCTTTATCAGCCTTTACTCATCCGTCGGCGTTTTGTGGCCCAAAGATTGAGCGCTTCAACAGACATTGAAAAGGCAATTGCGAAGTAGATATATCCGCGAGGAATGTGGAAATGCAGGCCATCGGCAACCAGCGAGGCCCCAACCAAAATCAGGAATGAGAGCGCCAGCATTTTTATGGTCGGATGGCGCTCCACAAATCCCCCAACCGGGCGGGCCGCAAACAACATCACGGCCATGGAAATGACAATGGCAAGCACCATAATTTCCACATGCTCGGCGATGCCCACCGCTGTGATCACGCTGTCGAGAGAGAAGACGATGTCGAGGACCGCGATCTGCGCAACCGCCATGGCAAATCCCATGGAGCGATCACCGCCTTGGTGGTGCTCGCCTTCAACGGTCGCGTGTATCTCAGTCGTTCCTTTGACGAGCAGAAACAGCCCGCCGCCAAACAGCACTAAGTCACGCCAGGAAATATCCAGACCAAAAGCTGAGAAAAAGGGCTCTGTCAGACTTGCGATCCACGCAATCGACATGAGCAGCACAAGCCTTGTTATCAAGGCACCCGCAAGGCCCCACCGGCGCACAGCATCACGTTTATCTTCCGGAGCTCGCTCTGCGAGAATTGCCAGAAAAATAAGATTGTCGATGCCGAGGACGACTTCGAGAATAGTGAGTGTCAGAAGGCTTACCCACGCCTGTGGGTCGGTCAAAAGTTCAAGCATGAAGTCCGGTACTGGCTATTTGTGCAATGCGCGTCCGAACGCATCTAGCACGGATTCATGCATCATCTCACTCAATGTGGGATGAGGGAACACTGTTGCCATCAAATCCGCCTCGGTCGCCTCCAACTGGCGGGCAATCGTGTAGCCCTGGATCAGTTCCGTTACCTCAGCGCCGATCATATGCGCGCCCAGCAACTCCCCCGTTTTGGCATCAAAAACCGTTTTTATCAGCCCTTCAGCCTCGCCCAGAGCAATGGCTTTGCCATTTCCGATGAAGGAAAAGCGGCCCACTTTTACATCATAGCCTTGCTCTTTTGCCTTAGCCTCGGTGATGCCGACGCTCGCAACCTGCGGGTGACAGTATGTGCAGCCCGGTATTTTGCTGGTGTCCATGGCGTGAACATTTTTGAGACCAGCGATTCGCTCCACAACCATCACGCCTTCATGACTGGCCTTATGGGCGAGCCAGGGTGGCCCCACCAAATCGCCGATGGCCCAGACACCCGCCACACCGGTCTCGCACCATTCATTCACGACGACATGGCCGCGGTTGGTTTTGATGCCTACGGTTTCAAGGCCGATGTTCTCGATATTGCCGGTGATGCCGACAGCGGAAATGACTTTCTCCGCGCTGACGGTCTTGGTTTTTCCGCCGCCCAGATCAATTGACACGGTGGCGCCGGTTTTGGTCTTCTTGAGGCCCGTAACTTTTGCCCCCGTCAGCAGTGTCATGCCCTGTTTCTTGAAAGCTTTTGCGGCCAGGCTTGAGATTTCTTCATCCTCAACCGGCAAGACGCGGTCGAGCACTTCAACAACGGTTACTTCCGCACCGAAGGTTCGATAGAAACTCGCAAACTCAATTCCAATCGCTCCTGAGCCAATGACAAGGATGGATTTAGGAATGGTCTTTGGCACCATCGCCTCGCGGTACGACCAGACGGTTTTGCCATCCGGCTCAAGACCCGGCAAAGACCGGGCCCGTGCGCCCGTTGCCAGAATAATATTCTTGGCCTTGATCTCGCGGGTTTTCCCATCGGCCTCAACAGACAATTTTCCATTGCCCAGAAGTTGACCTGTTCCAACGATCAGATCAATTTTGTTTTTCTTCAAAAGGAACTGCACGCCGCCGGACAATTGTTTGGCGACAGCACGAGAGCGGGCGACAATTTTTTTGCCGTCGTAGGAGACGTTCTCTACCTTCAGGCCAAACTCTTCCGCGCGCTGTATGTTGTGGTAGATCTCAGCGGAACGGAGCAACGCCTTGGTCGGGATACAGCCCCAGTTGAGACAGATGCCCCCAACTTCCGACCGTTCGACAATGGCCGCCTTCAGCCCCAACTGCGCGACGCGGATGGCTGCAACATAGCCCCCAGGGCCAGACCCAACCACCACAACATCATATGTTTTCTCGGTCATGTCTGGTTCCTCACAGCAACATCGCGGGGGGGTATTCGATGAACGACTTAAAGGCGGTCAGCAAAGTTGCCCCGAGCGCCCCGTCGATCGCGCGGTGATCGCATGACAAAGTGACTGTCATCACCGTTGCGGCTTTCACCTCGCCGTCGACAATGATGGCACGGGGCTCCCCAGCACCGACGGCCATAATGGCGGCTTGTGGCGGGTTGATGACGGCGGTGAAATTCTTCACCCCATACATGCCCAGGTTCGAAACGGAGAAACTCCCGCCTTCAAATTCTTTCGGCGACAGTTTCTTCTCTCGTGCACGCCCGACCAGCTCCTTTGTTTCAGCCGAAATTTCAGCCAGGCCCTTTTTTTCTGCGTTGCGAATGATCGGGGTGATAAGCCCTCCCTCGATGGCAACCGCAATGCCCACGTCACTGTGATGGTGTTTCAATAGTGCATCATCTGCAAAGCTGACATTGGCGTCGGGAACCTTCTGGAGGGCCAGCGCCACAGCACGGACGACAAAATCGTTCACCGACAGTTTGACGCCCTGCTCCGCACCTGCCTCGTTCAGGTGTTTGCGTACTTTCAATAGTTCGTCGAGTACGCAATCAATGCTGAGATAGTAATGTGGGATCTCCTGCTTCGATTGCGTGAGACGCCGCGCAATTGTCTTGCGCATCTTGTTGAGCGGAATTTCGTCGTAGGAGCCTGCTTCGTAGAATGCGCGTGCATTGATGGTTCCAAGAGCTGGCATGGAGCCTGTTGCGCCCCGCGCCACGCCTGCCTTGGGCGCGCCCTCGAGATCGGCCTTAACGATCCGGCCTCGGGGGCCACTTCCCGTGAGCGCCCCGAGATCAATGCCCTTGTCTTTGGCAATGCGTTTTGC